>JALZHU010000047.1 GCA_030860695.1 Actinomycetota bacterium | reverse complement strand
TGATCAGTTCGGCGATGTCGCGCTCATCGAGGCGCTCGTGCAGGCTCCACGGACGCTTCGTTGCTCGGTCTCGGGGGCACAGGCAGGGTTGGTGAGGGGCCTCGGTGTGGCAAAGCCGCAGGTCAGCGGCTTGGATGGTGTGCGAGTAAGTGGTAAGTAGCTCCACCATGTGTTCCATCGTGCCCTGACCAGGGATTTTGCATGGACTGTCTCCGGGCGCTTGTTGTGCCGGGTGAATGCCCTGGTCAGCGGCGTTTGGGGTTCGATTCCCCTAAGGTCGTCTGTTACGTTCCGTTCAAGATCGGTCACGCATCGGGCGACTCTTTGGCGGACCCGGCCGGTCGGTGGTTGCTTCGTGCGGCGCGAGACGCCGGATCTGACCATCGAACCATCGGCTGGCTTGTTCATGATGATGGGTGGGTTCTCCGTCATGTGATTAGGACGGCAGTGCGGTTTCACTCACTTCATGTGATGACAAGATCGCGTCGGTGGTCACTTCGCTGGGCGGGGCCATGTTCCAGGCCGGATAAAGAACCGGCGGGTGGTCGCCAGGTCCCGCTTCACGGACACCAGCACGTCGATGACCTGCCCGAACTGGTCGATCACTGCGACAAACTGTACCCACATGCCGATGTGCGCGTGTGCCGATGTGAAGTGGGCCCGAATGGAACTCAGTTAGGCGGCAAGCCGGTCCGGTGGGGTGCTGCTCAATCATCGGTGCGGCTCCGAATGCGGGTGGAGGCCAGGGAAGTGTCGGCGTCAAGTCCTACGGTGGTCACGTGTCGCTTCTACGCCCCAACCAGAGGTCCGGTCCGCTCGCTGGCCACGTCAGGAAGGGCCGCACCTATCGGTCGCCGCTCGCTGCGACGGGCGTCTTGCAGATCGGAGATTGGGTGCGGGACGACTTGCCAGATCTGCTGTGGCCGGTGCTCACGTTGTCCGAGCTCGGGACTGCAGAAGCCGTCCGATTCGTTCGCTGGCAGAAGGCTGTCCAGGAAGACCTTTCAGGGAAGGCTGAGCCACGCTTCATCGCCGAGTGCCTTGATGGCCGACTTACCAGCCTTGACCGGCTCGCTGCCCAAGTTTCGGACGCGAGGGCCGTGGTCAAGGTCCGGGCTGAGGAACGTGGATTGCTCGCGGAATCCGTCGCGAGCGTCTTGGCTTCCTACCCGCTTCGCCCGGCTGAGTGGCTTGTAGATCGTGAAATGACACCTCCGGGCCGGGAAGAGATCGATCTGCTCGCACGGGCTGTGCTCGGCGTACTTTAAGGATGGGCACCGCGAAGCCGTTATCAAGTGTCTCTACATCTGGAGCGCTGTCCAAGCTGGCACCTTCAGTACGAGCGCCGAGACGATCGAATTGCTGCGACCCTATCCGAATGACCCCAAGACACGCGGCAAGGCTGACTCGGCTGTGCGGTCGATGTGGGGGGCGCACAAGGGGCTGTTGGTCCACGAAGACAAGAGCCACTTCGCGAACGCCATCAAGTGGGCCAAGGTCTTCTGGGGCGCGAACTCCATGACCTCACACTGCATGCGGCGCCGCGAATTCGATACGGACGAGTCCGGCATCGAGGAGGGCACCGTGGACCTACCGACGGACACAGCATCCAATGGCGAGGAACCTACCCCTGCTGCGGTGCCGGGCGAGGGCGCTCATCTTCGCCGGCTGGTGATGGACCTGCTCTCCAGTTATGTGGAGGCGCTCGAGACGTCGCCTGCGCGCCTCTACGACCGGGAACAGCAGGAGGTTCACTCGGGGCTTGTCGCCCGTGCCGGACGCGATGTGATCACAGCGCTCGGCGTTCCGGACTTGTGGTGTATGGAGCACGGCGCCCACATCATCCGGGTGCTGGTGGAGATCCGCATCTACATCCAGTGGATGGCGCGGCAGGACCCGTCGATCTACCGCGCCTTCCAGGAGTATGGAGCTGGCAAGGCGAAGCTGTACGCACGAATCATGGACGAGCTCCCTGAGGAGGCGAGACGGCCTGACTTCGAGGAGGCCATCAAGGACCTGGAGACGCTAAGTCACAACGACGGGGTCATCGATCACCGAGTCGTGGATACCCGCGACTCATTCGCCGAGGGCAAGTCCATACGGGCCATGGCTGAAGAATGCGGCCTTCTGGATCTCTACCGCCAGGCGTACTACATGGCGAGCGGGGTCGCACACTCCGAATGGTGGTCGATTGAGACTCATGCGATGGAGCACTGCCTAAACGTGCTTCACGGAGGGCACCTCATTCCAAGTCTTTCTCTTAACTCAGGCGGGAATGTCACCATCGCGAGATCATGGGTGGATCAGCTCTACACGCTCATCCGGATCAGCCTGCAGATCCTCGGGACCGACGAGAACGCGGTAGAGAACGCATTCGCCTGGCTCGGCGCAGAAGCAGACGAGGCACCGTCGGGGGGCGGCCCCACGGACAAGGGAGGAGTGGGCACCACCGGCCCTGCATGACCGCCAGGCCTCCGATTTGCTGGAGACGACCGCTTGTCACCGCGATGGGCGTAGAGAAGCGCTCTGGGCCCGTTAAAGGACGTACCAGCGGTGAGCGTTCGCAGAAAGCGGGACGTCGCCACGTTCAGGACAAAGCAAAATGAACGTGAAAGAGGAACGTCCGGATCTGCCGCTGAGCGCGCGATGAATGCCCGGCGTAAGCGGGTTACGGATTCGTGGTGGTCGGTGTGGCCTTCTCGGATTCTCGGGTGGATGGCGCGCGGCGGACACCGGCGGTGCGGAGGAGGCGTTTGACGCTGCGTAGACTCACGCCGTGGGTGGTGGCGAGGGAGGCGGCGGTGGCGCCGTTACGGTAGCCAGTGATCAGTTCGGCGAGCTCGCGCTCATCGAGGCGGGTTCGTGTGCATGGACGTTCTCGAAAATGGGGAGGCAGTCGGTGAGTGCGCTGTCGTAGTGGGACCAGAAGCCGCCGCGTTGCACGTAGGTAGTCGCCGCGCCCAGCGACCAGTTCTGGTCGCGAGCGATGGCGAGGAGTTCATCGGAGGTCAGGGTCAGGTCGACTACGTGGGCGCGGACCAACGTCTGCACGTCGGTGCGCAGCGTGTCCGCGATCAGTTCGTTCTCGATCAGTACGTGCATCAGGGCGAGGGTGCTGAATGCGGGTATGCCCTGCGCCGTGGCCAGTTCGCGGACAACGACATCGTCGCTCCACAGTGTTTTGCTTGTCTGCGCGGCCGTTTCCAGCGGACTAACCCAAATTTCTCGGCCGCCCAAACCGCCCCGGTCGGGAAAGACCTCGCGAGCCGGTGTATCCACAGCTACAAGATCGCGGGCGGCGGCGTCGATGTCGGTAATCCGGCTGATGAACTCGCTGGTCTGATGCTGGGTCGGCTCGGTCAGCGTCAGAACGTCCTGGTCTGGGTCAAATCCGATCCAGCTCAGGCTGTCGGGATCGCGGCGCAGCTCGGCGCCGGTGATCTGGATGTCCTGTAGAACGTTGCGAGGCACAACGAGTTCGGCGAACACAGCCCGCAGTGCGGGCCACCGGGCAGGAAGCAGCGTGGCCGTGGTCAACGCGCTGGTCTCCACTACTACCGACTGGTTGAGCGAGGCCCTCACGGTGGCGATTTCCCGGTCGAATCGGACAGGGTCCAATGTCATTGCCACAATCGGCCCGCAGGCGCGTTGGATCAGCGCCTGGGCGTAGGGCCGGCCGCGGGATGCGGTCAGCATCCCCAGGGGCAGTCGACCCTGTCTCACCAGGCTCACCAGCAGCCGATCCTGCTCGGCGTGCGGTGCCAGTTGGGTGCGCATCATCTCGGCGAAGTTCAGCCCGTCGATGTTGATCGCGCGGATCGGACCGTCGGGATAACGGGTGGTGTAGTCCCGGAGGGCATCTTGGAATCTCTGCTGGCCAGCATCGTCGAGACCGGGCAGAATCGGGCGGCCGTCCGGCGTGCGTCGGCCAGCGGCGTGCATCAGCGTGGCGAGGATCTGCGCGCCGACCTCGAGATCGTCGGGCCAGCGGGTCAGGCTGTCCAAGGCAATGGTGATGTCGGCTTCGGTGAACCCGAACTGTGCGTGCAGTCCCATCCACACGCCCAACGCACCGCGGTGGATGATCGGCGGAGTGAGCTGCCGGAAACGTGTCCAAGCGTCGTCGAGGCGACCTTGGTTGACGGTGGCGCCGATCAGCGCCCATTGAAGATCGGCCTGCCCTGGGTGGTCGCCGAGCGCCGCACGGCTGTGCGTTTCGACGTTCACCCAGTCAGCGCGCATCGTGTAGAACCCGATCAACCCGCGACGCAGGGCCAGCCGCCGCTCGGCCGGAAGATCGGTGCGAGACAGGAGTTGGACAGCCGAGTCCGCGGCAGCGTCACGCTGGTCGCTGCGCAGCAGCAGGTTCAACCGCATCGCGTCCAGCACGACCTCACCGAAGCGCGCGATTCCCCGCGCACACTCCTGCAGCGCTTGGTCGTATTGACCGTCGTTCTCCAACACCTCGACCAGCAACTCCACTGCGGCGGCCGACGTTGCGATGTGGCGGCGCAGCCGCATGACGGCGGCCTGTACATTGCCGCGGGCGGCCTCACCGCGGGCGGCCAGGAGGTCGGCCGTGACCGGATCGAGGACCCCGGATTCGCGGGCCTGGTCGAGTTCGGGAAACGGCCAGGCGCCCAACGCTGCAAGACGGTAGAGGCCGCGCAAGCGCAAGTCGTGCTGATCGATGACTGGCAGCGCCTGCCGCCACAGTCGGACCTGTTCGTCGCGCGGAAGATCGGGATCGGCGACCAGCGCGCATAGGCCCACGGCGATCGGGGTTCCGTCGACTCGGTCGACGAACTCGGTCGCCTCGTCGCGTCGGCCCAGGGCGAGGGCCGCGATGGCGCCGAGATAGGCAACGTTGCCCTCGCCCGCTTCTTGTTCGCTGGCTTGTCCGCGCGGCGACGGCGTGGCCAGGTTGATCATGGTCGTGTAAGCGCCGGCGAGTAGGTGCTTGCGCAACAGCACCGTCAATGCCTGCCCACTGGGACCGGACCAGCGGCGTCGCTGCTGCCACACGGTAGTGGCCAGGTCCTCGGCGCGGCGCAGGTCTTCTGCCGGCACTGCCGCCGAGCCGTCCGTCACGCGCCACAACAGCGCCTCGGCCATCCGCAACTGCAGGCCGCTGTTGTCCGGGTCAGCGGCCAGGGCCTGCTCGGCGTAGGACACCACTCCGCTGATGTCGCGGCGGTTGCCCGCGTCCTCGCCCAGAATCAGCAGGCACATCGGCTCGCTGGCCAGCTCCTGTGGCGAGGCAGCCTGGAGAGCCTCCGGAACCGGGACCTGTTCGGTCTCGTCCAACTGCCGCAAATACCAACTGACGGCCGCCAGGAGCATTCCACCGGCAGCCTCAGCGTGCTCCAGCAGCTCGGCCGCCCTCGATAGGTCTCCGGTACCGGCGGTGAACACTGCGGCCAGGGCATACAGCCGCCCTGCGGTCGCGCCGACCTGCTCAGCAGCCAGTGTGAACGCCCGAGCCGCCAAGTCGGGGTGGCCGTGCTCCACCGAGTACGCGCCTAGGACCGCTTCGAACTGGCCACCTCCGCGTTCCAACCAGCTCGGCCGGCTGGCCATGATCGTTTCGACCGCCAACCGCGGTGCATGACGGCCGCGCGCCAACGCGACGGCAAGCCGCAACGCCCCACGTGGCTCGCTGGCCGCGACGCGACGAATTGCGTCAGCCACCGAAGGTGGCAGGAACGGCATCGTCTCGTCCAGCGGATCTTCTGTTGCACCCACCGCTGCGTATGCAATGGCGGTGATCGCGTCTTTGGCGTCTAGGGTGATCATCTGATTGCGCGGAATGACGATCGTCCAGTCGTTCGGGGTGTAGTTGATCCGCTCCGCAGTGACGTGCTGCCAGTACAAGGTCTCCGTGTCGGGATCACAGAAGACGATCAAGACGGGGAGGGTGTGCCCCAGCCAGTAGTGCAGATGCCGCTCGTTACCCTTCGCGCGATACCGCCACCCCTCTGGGGTGGGCTCGAAGTAGGACTGCCCGGTCTTGATCTGTAGGGCCACGGGGCGCCCCGACGGCACGCCGTTCGTCTTCGGCTCTACGTGCGCGTCGATGCCGTAGTCGCCGATGGGCTGGTTGCGAAACACCCATCCCCACTTGGTGAACGCGACATCAGCCAGACAAACGCCTAGCCGTTCGATGTCCGAGTTGTCGGTCATGCCAATCCGCACTGGTACTGGCGCCGACGGCGCTCGGTAACGCCGATGCTCGCAGCCCTCGACCACCGCCGCGAGCACGCGAAATACCGAAAGATCAACTGCAGTTCATCGGACCATTCACGCCACGGGCCCACTGCTTGTCGCATCACACCGTGGTCCGACTTCCACGACTCCCAGGCACCCATCGTGGCAGGCTACGGGATACCCTGACATTCCTAGCGACCAAGCAGTGCGCTCGTCACTAACGCCCGAACTCTGAAAGCGGCCCGGACTGTCATCCGGAACCTCCAATTCTGTAGAGCCCGCCACGGTGTCAACGGCGGCCGAAACCAGGCTGCTGGTCCTGGCCAGCTGTGCCCGCCCATGTCGTTCGACGCCTCTGACTAGGTCCCTGTCCTCGTAGGTGGGCGCCTGAAACCGCAGGCAGCGCTCTGTGGGGGTTCATCTGGTCGGCCGGGCTGGTAGTGCCACGCTAGGTGGCTTAACTAGAATCGCTGAGAAGTCGGTCGGCGGTCTCGGCCGAGGCGCCCAAGGTTGCCCGGATCGACCAAGTTCTCCTGGGTACGTCAGCCCAGCGGCGTCTGCGCGCTCCGGGCCTGTTTCCCACACATCATCGGGGGTCGGCGCTACCGTGACGGTATGAGCAAGGACGGTCTGACGCGGTTAGTCGTGTCGCTGATGGTATCCGGCGGGGTGACCGCCGTCGATGCCGCGCAGCCTGCCGATGCTCACGCCGCTGTGCTCCACGCGGTCCGTCTGCCCGACGGTGAGATGCTCTCACGCGTCTTCGGCACGGAGGTGCGCGCTGTACCGGATCCCAGCGTCGGGCTGCGCGTCCTCGGCCTGACCCAGGCTCTATGGGGGGCGGTCGGCCGAGGTTGGCTCGAGCCGCGCGCTGGAGGCGGGCAGGCGCTACTTGTGCTGTCGGACGCCGCTGCACGGGATCTCGCGGCGGACCTTAGCCAACTCGACGGAGCCCAGGGCTGCGCGGTGCGTCAGGCTGGTGACGCCTGGGCAGCGGACTCTACCTGCCTGAAGAACTCGGTCAGCGCCTTCGCGTCTCCCGTGTCCGCGTAGCGGGCTAATCTGCGGATGCTCCGCCAAGGGCCGCCCAGCTTCTGCCACTCGGCGGTTACTCGTACCCGTCCGGCGTGACGTCCACGCGTCACTTCGACCGCTTGGACGCGGTATTGTCGGCGCCTGGCAGGGATTTTGTGGGGCGGCCAGGTGCCGACCCACTCGCCGAGCAGGTCTGCCCCTGATGCACGTCGCCAGTCCACATACTGCAGCTCGTTGAGCTTGCGGAGCGCGAAGCGTGCCGTGTCTGGTCTCCTGGCCGGTTCCACCCGCACGAGCGACCCGACGAACTTCCTCACGTTGGGCGGCACGTGCGGCGGGAGCGTGTACCGTCGGTCGGTCAGTGCGCGCTTCCCTGCGGCAAGGCGAGCGTCTACCTCCGACAACTGGATCTGCTCGTACGGGAACCTGCCGGCGAGCATCTCGACTGTCACGACTCCGATCGAGTACAGGTCGGACTTGAGGGTCACGTGCCCAGTGGACTTGTCCGGTGCGAGGTACAAGGGCGTGCCCCCGTAGTCGGGCGCTGTGCCGGTGTGCGGATCGATCCTGCCGGCGGAGCCTAGGTCGGCCAGGACTGCGTTCTCCCGCGACTGGTCGAGAAGGACGTTGCCGGGCTTGACGTCCCTGTGCACATACGCGCGATCCTCGTGCAGGTACTCCAGCGCGTCCAGCATCTGGCCGCAGATCCTCATCGCGCCGGCCAAGCCGAACTCGTGCCCGTCCATAAGCGCGTCGTAGACGCTCCCTCCCGGGTAGTAGTCGCAGATGAAGGTCACGGCATCCAGTCCCCGAAACTGGGGGTCGGGTTCCCATTGGGCGTCCCACACCTCAATCAGATGCTTGTGCCGTGCCTCCTTCAGCAGGTGCGGCTCGCGGGCCACCCCGTCGGGCACGCTGAGAAGAGAGATTGTCTTCTGCACGACGTCGCGATCGAAGATGTCGTGCCTCGCGAGCCGGCAGATGCCGACGTTGCCCTCTCCAATTGTGTGGAGGATCTCGTAGGTGGGCCGTTGAAGGAGGTCTCCGACGATGGGCAATGTCTCACCCTCCGACGATCTCGGCGCGTGCAGCCAGCGCGGCGAGATCGCGCTTCTTCGTCCAGTACTTCCCTACCGGGGTGTCGAAGACGCTGGTCACGTGGTCGGCGATCCCGCCCTTGCGGGGCAGGTCCAGCCGGGAGCGGAGCGTTGCGCGGGCGAGCCGGACACAGGTCACTCCCGCGTCGACTGCACACGACGCCAGCAGCGTCTCTGCGGTAAACCGGGTCCGCATATCCGCGACCTTCGGGACCCGCCCACCCGGTTCCATGTCCAGGATCACGACCCGTTTTGGGGACAGGGCCGTCAGCGCGTGGACGCACTCGTCCCGGAACGCCGCGATGGCGTACCCGGCGTGGGGCCGTCACGCAACTCAAGGCAGGCCGGCTCAGTCTCCAACGCACCGTCGTCGTCGACCAGGCAGAGCCACAACTTGCCGCCCGCCGCGTTCACGCCGAGAACTCTCAAATCTAGTTACTCGCCCCTCGTCAGTGCCGGATCCTCAGGACATCAGGGTAGGCGCTCAGGCCGACACGGCCCGCCCCGTCGGGTGGCTTACAAGAACACGAGCCGCACATAGCGTCAGCGCGAGCAGTTCGGCTCAGTCCTCTGTGCACATCCAGGTCATGCGACCTGGATGTATTCGTGTATCAGCCCGCCGAGTCGGTCGTGGCGTCGGAGGTGCAAGTCGGGTGGGGACGCGGGCGGGGGGGAGTGGCCTGAGTGGTGCTGCTTGGTTCAGTGTGCGGTGGGGGCGATGATGATTGAAGTGGGGTACGTACTCGGCCAGCACGCGCTGGAGATGGCGGCGGTTGATGATCAGTATCCGGTCGAGTAGTTCGCGGCGTAGGGTGCCGATCCATCATTCGGCGATGGCGTTTGCTCGAGGTGCTCGCACGGGTGTGCGCAGGATGCGGATGCCCTCGCTAGCGAATACAGCGTCGAAGGTGTCGGTGAACTTGCTGTCACGATCCCGGATCAAGAATGTGAAGTTCGCCGCGCGGTCGCCGAGGTCCATGACCGGCGGCCTTTCCCCCTCAGCGCTAGCCAGACGTCCTGCCCGACGTCCTGGCCGCCATTATCCGCAAACTCAACCCCCTCCGCCGTGACCGCACCTGCCCCGCGCCGTCAATGCGCCCGCCACAACAGCTACCGCGTTAAACCCCACGAATCGACCAGCACCCGCCACGACCGACCCGCCACCATCCGGCTCCATATCCTGATCCCGTGCAGCATGATCAACTTATGCTACGTGGCATTGGATCGGGAGTTCGCGTCGTGGGGCTCGAAGGTACGAGTAGATCTTGGCTGGAGCTGGCCCCTCTCCTTCCCTCGTGGTGATCGGACGCTGGCGTGGTGAGGGGGTTGGGTGGCTGCTGGAGTTATTGGACACGCCCGAACGTCAACGTCGCCCCCGAGCGTCGGAAGTACGTTAAGCTGTAGCAGGAACCCAATTTTGAAATATTCGGAGGATGGCGTGGTCGTTCTCATCATCGTTCTGCTCGTGCTCTGGCTTGTTGCGGCGGTTATCGGATTCGCCTTCGAAGGTCTGCTTTGGCTTGCAATCATCGGGATCATCCTGTTCGTAGCTACCGTCGCGATCGGGTTTGTCCGACGCAACGCCATCCGCCGTTAGCTCCGACCGCCGCCCGGACCGCCGCGAAACGCCCAGGCACGCCTTCCCGACCACGGCGGTCTGAAAGTACGGTCAGCTGACAAAGTCCACGTCGTCGGGTCGAGGAGTGCGCTGATTCACAACGGCCAGCGTCTACGCGGAGCGCTCGATCTCGGCGAGGTGCCAGCGAATCATGGCGACACCAAAACATTCCTGGCCAGCCGCGTCACATCCGATTGCATCCCGCACGAGTCGCAGCAGCCTGAGACAGCATTTCTGGATGCACGTGCCCGCGCCGCTCACCCGCTGTTCACACAACCGTGATGAAGATCGCTGTTGGAAACCCTTAATGCCGGTGGCGCGAGCACCTACAAGCAGCCTTGAGGCCAGCATCCGCCTACCCAAGCTGCCCCAGCCAGCAGGTTCACCATTCTCGTTGACCCCGACGCCGCGGAAATCAGCCTGGTGATCGTCATGATGCACCAGCTGGTTGAGTTGGCGCTTTCCGGCTTGGTGACGGCGTCGCTGGAGGAGCCTCGATGGGTGCGGTGCCGGTGAAGGTGGCGAAGCAGAAGCGGCGGACGGAGCCCTCTGCCACGCGGACGGCCCGTAGCGATCGTCGCGAGCCCGACCGGGCCGGTCGGGCTCGGCAAGTGTGCCGGCGGCGGCCGGTCGTGGGGCGTGGGCGGTGGCGGTTAACTGGGTGGTGGTGGGTGCTGGGCCCGCTCTAGTCCGTTGATGAGGGCGTTGATGCCGGCGGTGAATCGCTGGTCGCGGTTGTCGAGCCAGACGTGCTCGCCGAGGGTGATCAGGGTGGGGAAGCGGTCACCGGGAAGCGATCGGAAGAACTCGTGGAGCCGTTTTCTGATCGCCGTGTCCTGGACCCGTTGTTCGTTGACGGAGAGGCGGGGGCTGCTGACCTCAAATCCGATGGTGTAGTCGAGGATGAGGAAGAATGCGAGGCCGACTTCACGGTGGGGGAACCCGGCGTGGTGCAGCGGCCGCAGGAAGGCTTCGGCCAGGGCAAGGGAGTGCGGCCCGAGGGGGTCGCGGGTCTTCAGCAGGCCGGCGACTCCAGGATGATTTTCCAACACCTTCTGCAGCCGATGAGCGAGCACTTTGATCTGCTCGGTCCAGGGCAGTACAGGGTTGATGTCGCAGTCGACCTCGGCGAGTACACCGTCCACGATCAAGTCCTGGAGCTGTTCCTTACTACGTACGTGGCGGTACAGCGCGCCGGGGACCACCCCCAGACGCGCGGACAGGGCCCGCATGGTCAGTGCCTCGACGCCCTGCTGGGCGATCAGCATCAGCGCCTCGGCGACCACGCGCTCTCGGGTGAGCGTACGGCGGAGCTCCTCATCGGTTTCCGGAGCGTTAAACCACAACGAGCTGGGCGCTGCGGCGCCGCGGCTTCTGGGCGTGGCCATCTAGTGCTCCCCCTGACGTGTTCCCTGCCAACCTTGACGGTGAACGTGGTTCACGTTATCGTGAACATGTCAGCTTGACAAGTGAACATCCTTTGCGTACGGGATTTGTGTTCATCCCGAGCTGCCGAACACCTGAACAAGGGAACATTTTGAGATGGCCATCATGACGCGCTGGGACGCCTTTCATGACCTGCGCGGCGCACAGGACCAGATGAATGAGATGCACAAGTGGTTCGCCCAGCTGCGCGGCCAGCAGGCCTCGCAGTCCGACACCGGTGCAACCAGTGCCCCGGCTTGGGCGCCTCCAGTCGATATCTCGGAGCGCAAGGACGCCTACGTTCTGACCGTCGAGCTCCCCGGCGTGAAGGTCGAGGACCTGGAGATCGCGTTCCAGGACGGTTTGCTCACGATCCAGGGCGAGCGGCCGCTGACTCAGGACTCCGCAGATGAGCAGTTCCATTTGCTGGAGCGCCGCTATGGACTGTTCCGGCGCTCGATCACGCTGCCCCTGCATGTGCAGGCGGATGCCATCAAGGCATCGACCGAAGACGGCGTGCTGCAGGTGGTGGTACCCAAGGTGGAGGAAGCCAAGCCCAAGCGCATCGAGGTACACGCGGTTCGGGCACTGGCCCCCGCTACCGCCGACGCACCAGACAGCACTCCCACTGACGAGAAACAGGATGCACCAGGGAGTGGCAGTGTCGATGCCATGCGTGAGCACGGCCACGTCGAGGCAGCGTTCGTCGAGTAATGCGGCGACAAGGCCTGAGCCTGGTGGGGTGGGGAGTGGGCGCGATAGCGCGATCTGTTTGACGGCGTCGGAGCGTTCGCACCGGTAACGTCCTGCGGACTGCCATTGCGGTGAGCGTGGGCCCGGTCGTCGCTGTATTCCCGGCTCTCAACCCAACCACCCTAAGGCTCCCAACCCCACCATCCCTGGGAAGGACGAGGCGATGCCCGCGATCACGCTGCACGCGCAAGCCGATCTATGGCAGCACGGAATAGACACGTTCGCGGCACTGTTCATGGAGGGCGAAATACGCTCGCCCGACACCGAGGTCGACCGCACCGGTGTGCTGTTCTCCGCGGTCATGAACCGCGGACTGCGCTTAGCCACCGACCTGCCCCGGCTCCCGTTGGAACCGCGTCGCGGCTGGGCGATACACCTCAACCCCGTCGGAGCACTGACTCTTACCTGGCCACACGTCCAGCCCCTGCTCCTCGACGCGCCGCTGAACCTCCCCACCGGCTGGCGGGAGGCAGCAGCCGAACACGGCGTGGTGCTGCTTTTCGTCGGCGACAACCTCGGCCTACGCGACCACACCCAGGGCCACCAGACCAACCCCGTGCAACGCTCACCACAGGCCGCCCAGCGAGGGGAACTAGCTGCTGGAGCGATCGCCTACCCGCGCCCGCTCCAGCAGCTAGAACCCCACCCAGCACGCCGGACCAATCCGCAGCCAAACCTGCGCTGGCCGTGGAGCCGTATATATCGGTGGCAATTTCGCCCGACACACTAAGCACAGCGCATCCCCTTCCGACGCATGACTCCCCTTCGCTATGGCGACCCGAGGTCTTAACCCCTCGCACTCGATCGGGCCGTCCCCTGCGCGGGATCACCACCGCGGTAAGGCCAGCACTGCCAGCGGGCACACCGGCCGATAACGACCTGAAGGCCGCCGGAGTACCCCGATGGCCCTCCGCCCTTCTGACCACAGCTAGCGCCATGCACAGAACACGGCGATATGTGTCCAGACTCGTGAGGAGTTCCCGATGACCAGAACACCCGCTCCCAGGCTGGCGAGGCGGCCGGTGCTGCTCGCGATCGCCGGCGACAGCGCGGCCGGCAAGACCACCCTGACCAAGGGTCTGGTGCAGGCGCTTGGCGGGGACAGGTGCGTATCGATCTGTGTTGACGACTACCACCGCTACGACCGTCAAGAACGCAAAACCCTGCCATTCACCGCGCTGCACCCGGACTGCAACTACGTCGAAATCATGGAACAGCACCTGCGACTGCTGGCCACTGGATGCCCCATCCTCAAACCGGTTTATGACCACGCCACCGGCCTGCTGGCTCGCCCGGAGCTCATCGAGCCCGCCGAATTCCTCATCGTCGAGGGGTTGCTGCCATTGCACAGCAAGCTGGCCCGGACCTGCTTCGACGTGACCGTTTACCTGGACCCACCAGAGGACGTGCGCCGCACCTGGAAGATCAACCGAGACACCGGCAAGCGTGGCTACACCGTCGAGCAAGTGACCGCCGAGATGGAACGGCGCCGCCCGGAAAGCGAGGCGTTCATCCTCCCCCAACGCCATCACGCCGACATTGTCGTGCGGTTCAGCCCAACCGCTGGCCGCGACGACCCACCGGACACGCCCCTGTCGGCGGAGCTGCTGCTGCGGCCCACCATCCACCACCCCGACCTGACCACGGTGCTCGCGCCGGGAATGCAGCAGACCATCCACCTCACCCTCCAACGCGACGAGCACGGCCGACCCGTGGACGCCCTATACGTACACGGCGACGCGCCACAGGAGGAAAGCCGCACGGTGGAGAAGGCGATCTGGTCCTCACTTGTCGGCGAGCAAGGCGATGCGCCCAGCACCCTCGGCACCATCGGCGACGACTGCCGCAGCGAACCGCTGGCGATCACCCAGCTGATGCTGCTCTATCACCTACTCGACGCAGTGCACTGAGTCCCAACCCACCGATTGGCACGGACACCTCGGGTGTACCGGCCAAAACTCGAGGTGGGGCTTCTGACGTGGGGGTCTGTCCGATCAACGGTGTAACTGACCATGATCGGTTAGTTGGTGTTGCTGGGGACGATACGGCCTTCGAAGGTGATCGCGAAGGCGTTGAGCGCTGGCTTCCAGCGCATCGCCCATCGTGCCCGGCCTCGCCCGGTGGGGTCTAGGGATCGGGTGACCAGGTAGAGGCACGTGAGTGCGGCCTGTTCGGTCGGGAAATGTCCGCGTGCCCGTACGGCACGCCGGTAGCGGGCGTTGAGTGACTCGATGGCGTTCGTGCTGCAGATGATCTTTCTGATCTCGACGTCGTAGTCGAGGAACGGGATGAACTCCTCCCACGCTGAGCGTGTGGGGCTCGGAAACGCGATGCGGGGTTCTGACCTGGGCTCCTCGTGTGCCGGTCGGTCGTAGATGATCGTCGAATGTTGCTGCTGCCGATCTTGTACCGACTGGTGCGCTGTCTCCTCGCCTGACCGCCGTGCTCGCGCGGCGAGACCTGAGCAAGGACGCCGAACTGCTGGTCTTACGACACGAGAACATGGTGTTGCGCCGACAGATCTCCCGGGCCCGTTACACCCCGGCCGACCGAGTGTGGTTGGCCGCCTTATCCCGGCTGCTGCCGCGCCGCCGCTGGGCAGCAATCTTCCCGGTCACTCCCGCCACGATCCCGGCCTGGCACCGCAGGCTGGTGACGCGCAAATGGGATTACACCACACGCCGCCGGCCCGGACGTCCCCCGACCGCAGCAGCGATCAAAACTTGGTGATCCGCATGGCAACGGAGAATCCCATCTGGGGGCACCGGCGCGTGCAAGGCGAACTGGTCCGCCTCGGCCACCGCATCGCGGCCTCCACGGTGTGGCAGATCCTGCACGACACCGGTCTTGATCCCGCGCCGCGTCGGTTGGGTCCGACCTGGCGCCAGTTCCTCACCGCCCAAGCCCAAGCCGTCCTGGCCGTGGACTTCGTGCACGTGGACACCGTGTCCCTGAAACGGCTCTACGCGCTGATCGCGGTCGAGCACGGGTCCCGGCGGGCACATCTGGCCGGAGTGACGGCGCATCCGACCGGGGAGTGGACCACCCAAGCAGCTCGCAACCTGCTGATGGATCTCAGCGACCGGGTCACCCCCCTGACGTTCCTGCTCCGGGACCGGGATTCTCGGTTCACCGCAGCATTCGACGCGGTCTTCGCCGCCGATGGCATCCAGATCCTCACCAGTCCACCCCAAGCGCCGCAAGCGAATGCGATCTGCGAACGCATGATCGGAACCCTGCGCCGCGAACTGCTCGACCGGATCCTGACTCTGAACCAACGCCACCTACGCCGGATCCTCGCCACCTACCTCAACCATTTCAACACCGCGCGGCCACACCGGACACTCGGGCAGCTCACACCGATCCAGGCCGAAACCCAACCCCCGCGCGTGCTCAACCTTGCCGACCACCAGGTAGCCGCAGACCCATCCTCGGCGGACTCACCAGCGAGTATCAGCCCGCAGCATGACCCAACCCGACACCCCGAAAATCTGCAGGTCAAGGCCATAATCCGATATTCGAGCCCCACAGGGGCCAGATCACTTGACGAGACCCAGCTCCTGGGCGTGGAAGTCCAACTGCCGCAGCAGCGCCACCGCGTCAGCCTGCTCGTGGGCGGCAGGTCCTGTTCGGCCAACCAGGCGCGGCCCTTGTGCCCGAACAAATCCGCCGCCGGGCAGCGAGCAATCAGGTTGCGGTGCAAGATTGCATGCACCTGGTTTTCAATCGGGTGCGTTGCCGCACCAGGTGCGCCCGACGCAGCACCTGGCGGCGCAGCGCGCTGGTCTGCGCATACGGTAACCACACCGAGGGCAGGTAATCCGCGGCCAGCAGCTGCGCCAGGATCTCGGCATCGACCTTGTCGGTTTTGATCTTCGCCTCAGCGATCGCCCGAGTCTTGGCCGGATTGGACACCACCACCCGCCCGGCCCGGCTGGCCAGCACCGTCGCGATCACCCATGTGTTCCCGGTCACCTCTGGCGCCACCTCATCGGCCGGGCCCAAGCCCTGCACAAACGCGCCCGCACCCCCGCGGGAGTAGTGGCGAACCTCCCGGCCCGCCGCACCACCCCACCTTGCCAAATCGCCACCTGCGCGAACTCCCGGTGCACATCCAATCCAATACACCGACGCTCTAACCGCGCCTGCATCACGGTTCTCCCTCCAACGATCAAATACTGTGATCGGGAGTGAGTGGGCGAAACGACACCTACGGATCCGCGCGCGCAGCGCAACCGGGCAAGTCGCAGGGGCGGCCACCGAACAACACGGGCTCGCAGCCCACCGCATAACACCGGCCTGCCCACCCTGCTGCACTCCCAGCGCCCCTGTCCGGACGGTCGCACCGTATGCCAACCAACGCCCCACCTAAAGCGAAGTGGCCGACGAGACCGGCGACGCTGGATCTTTCATACCGGTTAACAATGCGATCGAAGCGGACCACAGTCGTCTGAAGTCTCGGCTGCGGCCGATGCGTGGTCTCCCGGCGGCTGCGTTCGGCCCGCGTGATCAGTGCAGGACATGCCTTCGTCCAGAACATCCGCCGCGGCCACTATGTTTTGGCGTGGAGCTCGATCCACAGCATCGACTCCCGGCGGCCTTCGCCGAACTCGCCCTCGCCGTCTAATCGAGCCCCACACCGATCAGCCGTACCCGCTCCCCGTCAACGCAACAATGCCGTCGGATTGCTACTCGATGGTCCGCGGCCGTGTGGGGTTGAGCTGGAAAACATGGTAGAGACAAGAATTGAAGTCTTAAATGTTTGCGGGGACCTTGATCGCGGGGATCAGCTCCCCCGGGACAGCTCCGCTTCATAACCCCCCGCGACCAGCGTTGTCGCCCGGTACGGCCGTTGGACACCAGCTGCCTAGACCAGCGAGGTGTCTACCCAGTCGATCTATTCTTCCCTCGAATGAGCCGCGATGCTGTGCCTGCGAGCTCGCGGGCACCGGCAGGCTCAAGGTGGCGATCCGGGTCGCGCAGGAACTCGTCTGCCTGTTTCCACCCATGTTCCTGGAGATCGTCAATGAAGGGCCGGCTGCGATCCAGCTTCGACTCATACTCCAGCGGGCGGGCGAACTCGTCATCCATCTCGATCGATCGAAGCGTGATGGGCTGGTGCTTGGAGCCGGTGAGGCTGCCCGCCTCGATCAGGTGGTTGAGCACGTCGATCAGGTAGAGTTCTTGATTGAGCGAGATGATCCCGGCCAGTTCGTTGCGCCGGTCGCGGATTTCTGCCATCGACTTCGGCACGGTCTGGCAGGTCCGTTCGTTGATCCGCACGATCCAAATCTCATCCGGCGGCTTGCCTCCTTGCATCGTGCGCACCATGTCGGGCAGTTCGCGCACCGGCGGGTTCTGAGCAAAGACGCCATCCCAGTAGTCGCGGCCGTCAAGGTGAACCGCCTTGAACAGGGTAGGCACCGCGGCGGAAGCGAGGATGACCTCGTCGCTGAGCTGGGAAGCGGGGTAGGTGATGCCGCGGTGCGTCACAGGGTGGCTGCGAAACGCGGTGAACTCACCACTTCTTACCTCCGCGGCGCCGATCAGCAGGCGCGGAGCCAACGGATTGGTTCGTAGGAGATCCGGTATCTCCGCAAACCCACAGTGGCGCTCCAGGAGCTGCTTGAACTGCTCGCTGGCATCCCACCACCAGCGATAGGGACTTACCTCGGGCGAGACAACCTCCCCGAGGACATGTGCACTGAGGCGCCACCACGTGCCCCATAGCGCCTCAAGCCCCTCGACGGAGTTGTCGCGCCAGAAGGCCTCCAGGCGCCTGATGGCGTCCTCCCGGTCCCCCGCCAGCAGACCGCGCCAGGCCAACATCGCACAAACCGCGCCACCGGACGTCCCACTCAACCCGACGATCTCGATCGGCTCGCGCCCCTTCGGGTTAATGCAACAGTGCCCGATGGCCTGCCTGATCATCCTCGGTCCCGACGTGAGGCGATGCCGGGGCCGAGGGACCTCATTATCCAGTTCCAGTCGCTGGTTCAGCTTTTCCTCGGGGCCGGGGCCTTGGCGCCATCGCGCATGTCCCTTGCCGGGGCTGTCTCCTTGGCAACATCCGGCATGTCCCTCGTGGGGGTTGTCTCCTTGGTGACATCCTGCATGTCCTTGGTGGCATGTTGGGCAGCAGAAGCCGCTTTGGTGGAGGCCGAGGTGGTCGCGGCCAGCCATACCTTGGTGAACTCGCGCTGGCTTGCCAGCATGTGGTTCGCGAAATCGAACATGGTGTCCACCACCTCGACGGCGCCGTGCCACCGGGCGTTGGAGGTCGGCGCGAACTTGTGCACACTGTCTGCCCAAATTCGCAGCGCACTGGTGAAAGCTTCCTGGCCGCGGCGGGCGGCGTCGGTCATGGTGTCGTGGGGGGTGGTCATCGTCATCCCTTCCGTACCCATCGGTGTGATCACTAAATTAAGCGCCAATGATAAATATGTCAAGCGCTAATGGCTGGGGAGGCACTGATGCCCCTGACTTGGATGTCAAGCTGCTGAGGGCTGTGGTTCATGTGGGGACGTGAGGATCTGGTAGATCTCGCGGGTGATGTAAAGTCTTCAGGCAGCGGATGGCTTCACCACGGGTTTTGCTTTCGGTGATGCGGCGGGTGAAGTAGTCGCGGGTACGGGCGTCCCAGCGCAGTCGGCACATGGCGATGCGGTAGAGCGCGGCGTTGGCTTGGCAGTCACCCCCTGCATGAGCCGGTGGCGGGTGGTTTGCCCGAGGATGCTTGTTGGGACTGGCGCCGCAGAGTGCGGCGAAGGATGCCTCATGCGTAGTCGGTCGGGGTTGTCGCCCGCGGCGATGAGTACAGCGGCGGCGTTGTCGGGGCCGACGCCGCGATGGGTCAGCATTGTGGGGGTGTGGTTGATGATGGTGTCGGTGAGCCGTTGTTGGAGGTCGTGGATCTCCTCGGTCAGCTGCAGAATGCGCCGGGCCAGCAAGTGCAGGCCACCAACCTCTTAATAGATCGACATCACCAGCGGTCCCTACCGAAATAGTTGTCCCCGCCACAGGTTGCGAGTG
This sequence comes from Actinomycetota bacterium, assembly GCA_030860695.1. Lineage (GTDB taxonomy): Bacteria > Actinomycetota > Actinomycetes > Mycobacteriales > Pseudonocardiaceae. Next base: position 7,558 of record JALZHU010000047.1, on the reverse strand, counting down.
TGTTTTATGTTACCCCGATTTATTGTGACAGCGGTTGCACACTGCATCGACGGCGAGGAGGGTGCTAAGAGGACGGCATATCCAGCATCTCCGAGACCCGGGAGCACCGATATACATGCCCATTCAGGCCAAAGACGGCCAACAAGTCACCACCGCGAACACCCCCGCTGAGCAGGCCCACGTCGCCGCGGACATGACCACCCAGCTTACGCAGGACCTGATAGTCCAGCTCGTGCGCCAGGGCCTGGATATCTCACTTAAATCGCTCCAGGTGTGGGCCGATCTGACCCGCCAGTTCGGGTCCACCGCGCTGCGCTCGCCCGCTGGGGCGACGATGGTCTTCCTCGCCTACGACCTCTTCGAGAAGGTGCTCATGGCTCAGCGCCAGGTCGTCGACGAGCTCGTCGCCGCCCAGCGCCAATTCGCGCAACATTTCCTCAAGACCACCGCCACCGTCGGCGGCGACCTGGCTCCCAGGTAGGACGATCCCAGCGGGCACCCCACGAACGGGCGATTACTGGTCCGCGCGCAACGAGGCGTGTGTGGTAGGGAAAAGTTTTAGCCGATGGGTTGCACGCTGGACACATAACCCCATTCTCTTTTCACGAGGACGTAACGATGAGTGATGGCTACGGCCTCCGATCGATCATAAATGCTCAATATGCCGGCGGCTACGACGATTGAGAATCACGCGAAATTTCGGTCGCTAGAACGGGAGCGACAGCAGTCCTACCGCGTCACGCAGCGGCTACCCATCGAGCTCCTGATGCTTGGCCGCAGGCGTGAACTCCCGAACGACAACTACCCAGAAGGTGATTCGTGATGAGTAACTCCCTGCAACTCGCCCATCACTGGTGGGCCGCCCTCGACCCGGCCGACCGTCAACGGGTCTGGGACGCCCGCTATAGTTACCTCGCCGGCGACCTCGTGGAAAGCATGGCCAAAGCTGGCGTGCCGGTCGTCAGCGATGGCCGCTGGTCGTGCGTCACCGTGGGACCCGCCGGTTTCACCGTGCCCGTCGCCGTCGAGCAACTTCTTCAGGGGCTGTCTCAGATCCCCACCGGAGATAATCCAGCCGGAAACGCGTAGGGCCCACCATCGCCCCATGTGGCAGTTGATGAGATTGGCCGGCACCTGAGACCTTCGGCCTCGGACATTGCGCCGGCCCAAGCCGGCGCAGCATTGTGGCACGGTCCAGGATGACCTGGGTCGATGGGGAACGCGCCCCGCCGGAGAGCCTACGGCGGCCATCCGGAGGTGTGGTGTGAGCAAACTCGTTTACGACTTCGCCGAGGGCCGCAGGGACATGGCCGATGTACTGGGCGGCAAGGGCGCCAATCTGTCGGAGATGTCCAATCTCGGTCGGCCGGTGCCACCCGGATTCACCATTACCACCGAGGCGTGTCAGGCATACCTGACGACCGGCACCGAACCAGCTGAGCTCTGGACAGAGGTCGACGAGCACCTCGACCAGTTGCAGCGAACCATCGGCAAGGTGCTCGGTGACCCGGCCGACCCCCTGCTGGTCTCGGTGCGGTCCGGCGCGCCCGTGTCGATGCCCGGGATAATGGAGACGGTGCTCAACGGCGGGCTGAACGATAGGTCGGTGGCGGGGCTGGCCAGCGCGAGCGCCGACGAGCGATTCGCCTGGGACTCTATCGGCACCTGATCCAGATGTTCGGCAAGATCGTGCTGGGCGTCGCCGCGGAGCACTTCGACGACGCCTATGACGCTGTCCGCGAATCCGGTGTGCCGACAGGGCTGGGTCCGGCGCAGCTCCGCGCGGTGGTCGACGCGTACAAGTCGGTGGTCCGCGAGCGGACCCGGCGCGCGTTCCCGCAGGATCCCCGCGAGCAGCTGAGGCTCGCGGTCCGCGCAGTCTTCGCGTCGTGGAACGCACCTCGGGCGGTCACCTACCGCCGCCAGGAGCGGCTCCGGTCCGACAGTGGCACCGCGGTCAGTGTGGTGGCGATGGTATTCGGCAACCTGGGTGCCGGCTCGGGGACCGGCGTCGCCTTACCCGCGATCCGGCCACCGGCCAGCGCGGCGTCTACGGCGACTACCTGCCCAACGCGCAGGGCGAGGATGTGGTCGCCGGCATTCGCAACACGCTCCCGCTCGCCGGCCTAGAGCTGCTCGACAAACGTTCCTATGACCAGCTGCTTGAGATCATGAGGCGGCTCGAGCGCCACTACCTCGACCTCTGCGACATCGAGTTCACCATCGAGCGCGGCCGGTTGTGGATGCTGTAGACCAGGGTGGGTAAACGACCGCGGCGGCCGCGTTCACCATCGCCACCCAGCTCCTCGACGACGGGCTGATCGACTTCAACGAGGCACTGCGAAGGGTCTCGGGTGAGCAACTCTCCCAGCTCATGTTCCCGCGTTTCGTCCCGGCCCCCGACCGGCGCCCGCTGACTGTCGGCATGAATGCATCGCCCGGCGCCGTGACCGGCGCGGTGGTGTTCGACTCGCCCACCGCGGTGGCCCGGAGCCACGCAGGTCAGCGGGTGATCCTTGTCCGGCGCGAGACCAACGCCGACGACCTGGAGGGCATGATCGCGGCGGCCGGGGTGCGGACCAGCCGCGGCGGGCGGACCAGCCACGCCGCCGTGGTGGCTCGGGGCATGGGTCTGTACTGCGTGTGCGGGGGCGCGGAACTCGAGGTCGAACGTCACCGGCCGGCAGGTCACCGCGCCCGGTGGGGTGGTGGTCGGCGAGGGTGATGTGGTCTCGCTCGACGGCTTCACCGGTGAGGTGTTCCTGGGCGAGGTGCCGGTGGTGGCGTCCTCGGTCGTGAAGTACGAAGTACTTCGAGGGCTCCCGCGATCCGGGCGACGATGATCTGGTGCGCGCGGTGCACCGGCTGCTGTCGCACTCTGATTCGGTGCGCCGCCTCCGGGTCCGGGTCAATGCCGACACCGGCGACGATTCGGCCCGGGCACGCCGGTTCGGTGCGCAGGGGTGGGGCTGTGCCGTACCGAGCACATGTTCCTCGGGGAGCGCCGTCTCCACATCGAGCGGCTGGTGCTCGCCGAGACCGATATGCAACGAACGGATGCGCTCGATGAGCTGCTCCCGCTGCAGCGAGCCGACTTCGCCGAGCTTTTCACCGCGATGGATGGGTTACCGGTCACCATAAGACTGCTCGACCCGCCACTGCACGAGTTCCTGCCCGACCTCTCCGTGCGGGTCGCGCTCGCACAGGAACGCGGAAACCCCGAACCGGCCGACGTTCGGCTCCTGGACGAGGTACATCGCCGCCGCGAGCAGAACCCGATGCTCGGACTGCGCGGGGTCCGGCTCGGGCTGCTGATGCCCGACCTCGTCCGGATGCAGGTCCGCGCGATCGCGCAGGCAGCCACCGATCAACGTAGCCGCGGCATGCGAGTCCGTCCGGAGATCATGGTGCCGCTGGTCGGGACGGTACAGGAACTGCACACCGTGCGCGACGAGATTGAGGCCGTGCTCGCGGCCGAGGCGCCCAAGCTTGACGTCCCGATCGGCACGATGATCGAGCTGCCCCGGGCGGCACTGACCGCCAGTCAGATCGCTGAGCACGCCGACTTTTTCTCCTTCGGTACCAACGACCTGACCCAGACCACATGGGGCTTCTCCCGCGACGACGTGGAGGGCAGTTTCTTCACCACCTACCTCGAGCGCGGCATCTTCGGGGTGCCGCCGTTCGAGTCGATCGACCCGGAAGGAATCGGCCGGCTGGTCCGGATCGCGGTCGCGGAAGGACGGGACAGCCGCCCGACATCAAGCTCGGCGTCTGCGGCGAGCACGGAGGCGATCCCGCCTCGGTGCGCTTCTTTCACGACAGCGGGCTCGATTACGTGTCCTGCTCACTATTCCGGGTTCCGATCGCGAGGTTGGAAGCCGGCCGCGCGACGGTCCTCGAACAGACAGCCTGACCACACTTGCGGTGACGACGTGGTGCCTGGACATATCGACCGGAAGCAGAGCAGCTCGCCGAGCTGCTCAACAAGGCAGCGGTAACGCGGGGGTGCTGCCAGTGGCCATGTCGTAGTGGACGGCAGGGGCCTTTGCTACTCGGCGGAGCAGCGGACGGCGTCGATGAATATATCGATCAGGCGATGCCGGGTCTGTGAGTAATACTGTTGAGTACTGACCGTTAGTCTCCTGCAGCTGGGCGTCACCGAGCCGATCCTGCGCTGCGCCAGGCTGGAGTGGGACCTGCGCCAGGCCGGGCCTTACTACGGCCACAGGAGTACGACTTCGAGGTCCCCGCTGAGTGATCTCCGCAGTCAGCCCGCCGAAGCCGGTGTTCCAACCACCACAAATCCAAGGTTTCCACTCACGGGACGTCGACGGTGACAACTTCGCACAAGAAGTCCCGTCGCTGGAGGTAGTCGCCGAGGTAGGAGCGATGGTCGTCGCAGGCTAGCCAGGTCTTCCGACGCTCGGGTGTGTGGAGGCGAGGGTTGTTCCACGCCAGTACCCAGGCGGCTGGCGCGGTGCAGCCCTTCGCTGAGCACGCGGGTGGCGTGCGGCAGTCGTTCTCGCCGGGTAGTGCGTGGCTCATGGGCGCTTTCCCTTATGGGCAACCGCTCGCCGGCGCCAGCGGGCGTCGTGCATCGATCCGCGTTCCCGTGCAATTCGCCGGAACAGATGGCGGCAATCGACCGATGCTGGCGGCCCGGTGATGCAGTAGTTCCCGATCGTGGGTGCAGCGCGATGCCGGAGCCGGGGATGGGCACCGACACCGAGGCGTTGGTCCTGCTGCGCATGCTCGCCGAGACGTGCACGACGTGACGGCACGGAAGGTCGTCACGACGGGTGCACAACCACAAAGCTGGCAGCGGCGCTCGATCAAGTCTGGGCGCGCCACCCGCCGGTGCTCGACGCCGTCTCGTGGTTAGGTGGTGCGCTCCGCGTGTAGCTCCGCCAGTAGTTTTGTCTGGCCGATGGCCACGTGTGTCAAGACACGGCGCGATCCGCACGAGGTCGGCGACCTTATTCGATACTCAGCGCGTACTCCCCGGTGTTGCCACCCGCCGGGCGGTGCCCAGTCTGGCGCCGCGCAGGATGGCCAGTTGCTGAGACAGTCGGCAGCCTCCATCGGATCTCAGCCAGCCGTTGAGGCACGGGCTTGGGCTGTCGTAAAGCAACTCCAGCACCCGGTTACGCACTGGGTCGCAGGCGCGGGACAGTTCGGCCTTGGTCTAGTAGAGGAGGGCACCATCACGGACAGTTCGCTGCAGCGCTGGCCAACGTATCCCTGCATATCCACCTGGTGGTGTCGACTCCGTTTTCCGCAGCACGGTCCAGCAGGTCCATCAAGCGGGCGCTGTGCAGATGGACTTCGTAGGGGTGATCGGCTTGCTGTGCCGCCTTCAGCGAGCGCTGGCTTGTCTCGATGTTGTGGCGCAGAACTGTCGTAAATTCGCTCATCTTCCCATTTTCTCTGTCTCGTCCACAGGGAACCTGAGACGGTAATTTAATCTTCTCATATCTGAAGGTTTCCGCAAGTAATGTAGAGCATGAAGTGTGTCACGTCGTGGGGTTCTAGCGGGTAAAACCGTGTTGTGACCGGGGGACGAGCTCGTGACAGATCGTTCTCGACGCAGACGGTTTGCTCTTGATGATCAGAGAAGATCCGACGACCGTGTCGTCAGCCCAGGCATTCAGGTTGTTCCCTGTGGTTTCTCCCGTGCTGGTTACGCCAAGGCTGCAATATCCGGAAGTCCGCCTCGAAGATAGGTTCGAGTACCGCTTTGAGGCTAGTACTCCAGCCGTAGATCGTGATCATGTGAGTTGAGCTTGTCTGCGGTAGTGGCAGGCACGAGCTCGGTGTTGATGGCGGCGTCGCCAGTGTGACCAGGCCAGCGTGTCGACGAGCCGACGGGTGGATTCAGTGATCAGCCTGGTGAACAGGTGTCGGACCTCGTTACAGGTCAAAGCGATCAATCCTGGTTGCGGCGGGTGCTGGGCGCGCTCGGTCGCAGCGATGACCGCGAGCAGGACGTGCGCGAGCATCGCGAGCAGAGTCCAGCGCCGCCAGGGCAGCCAGCGGCGGAGTTGGTGGTCATCGAGGCCGGCCAGGCCCTTGCCGGCCTGGAAACTCTCCTCAATGGTCCATCGGCGCCCTGCGATGCGGACCAGCTCCCCGAGCGGGACCAGAGTCGGGGAATAGCAGCGGTAGAAGGCCAGTTCGCCGTGGCGCAGGTGGCAGCGGACCAGCAGCCAGTGTGTCCTGCCTGGGCGCTTAGTGTGATCAGGGCCCAGGCGTAGTAGCGCTGCCCCTTCGCCCCCGGGCCGGCGGAAAGTCGTTGCCAGACGCCCTTGGGCAGGCTGGCGGCCAGCGTGTCGGCCCGCATCGGACCAGCTGCGGTGGGCACGCCCCGGTCACAGCCAATGGCCAGCACGTAGCCGATCTGGCGGGCCTCCAGATCAGCGCGAAACCCCGGATCGGCGCCATAGACGTCGTCGGTGGCCACCCACCGCGCCGGCACCTCAACGTCGAGCGCGCGACCGATCATGGCTCGGGCCAGCGCCGGTTTGGTCGCGAACTCGACCTCCTGGGGAACTCCAGCGGCGGCGCACCGGGCCGGGTCATCAGTCCAGCAGCGGGGCACGTACAGCTCACGGTCGATCATCGCGTGCCCGGCCTGCCCAGCGTAGGTCAAATACACCGCCACCTGAGCGTTTTCCACCCGTCCCGCGGTACCGGTGTACTGGCGCTGGGTTCCCACCGTCGCGGAGCCCTTCTTCACATCACCGGTCTCATCAACCACCAGCACCGCGGCTGGATCACCAAGGTGTTCCACAACGTAGTCGCGCAGGTCATCGCGCACTCCGTCGGTGTCCCACACCGCGCGAGAAAGCAGGTGCTGCATGCCATCCGGGCTGGCATCACCGACGTGCTAGGCAATCGTCCAGCAATTCTTGCGCGGCAGATCAGCCAACAATCCCAGCACGAATCCCCGGACTCGTCGCCGCGGCTTGACCCGACCAAACCGGCTGGCCACCCGAGCGAGCAACTCATCCAACATCCCCGGCCATCGCTCTACCGCTACGCTGCGGCACACGGCCACTGCGTGATCTTCTGACGTCGACACAACCGAGGATGATCACGCGGTGGCCGCCCTACGTCCGGGACCGACACGCTGCAAGATCACGATCTACGGCTGGAGTACTAGCCTGGACCACCCGGTCGGCGATGGTGGGGATTCCCAGTTTCCGGAACTCCCGGTGGTGCCTTTGGGGATCATCACCTGCCGCACCTCGACTGGGGCAAACGCACCCGACTTCAGTGCCTGCCGGATCTGGCCCAAAAACGCCTCGACCCCGACCCAGGTCCGACCCAGGCCGTGGTGGCCTTGTCGATCCCCGCGGTCCGGGCACCGGTGTTCGTGGACGCACGTTCCCACGCGTGCACCAAAAACGCCGGATCATAGACGAGATTAAACAGGTCACCGAACCGACGAGAGCCGTCGTCTCCCGCCCAACGGTGCAACTTGGTCTGCATCCTCGCCTACCGCGAAGTACGCCGAATCAGGACTCGGCCACTCCACAGCGCCGGTGTTCACCGG
>JALZHU010000281.1 GCA_030860695.1 Actinomycetota bacterium | reverse complement strand
GGATCGTGCAGGAAGGCCTAACCAACGTCCTCAAACACGCCGGCAAGGACTCCAACCCACGCCTGCGACTAGCCTGGGAAGCCCAAAATCTCCTCATCCAGATCGACAACGACACCAACCCCACGCACGCCCACTGCGGGCAAGCGCTATCTATCGGTCGCGGCTTGGTCAACCTGCGTGAATGGGCCCACGCGGCCGGTGGGCGCCTACACGCCGGACCCCATCACAACGGCGGCTACCGACTCACCGCCACTGTCCCCCTGTAGACACTAGCGACCAAAGATCGCTAGGCAGCGCATACTCCTCAGCCACAGAGGCTGGTAAATAAGCGGGGAGGGCCTCTGAGCTGTAGTGGAGGTGCTTGCCTCTTTACTCGCACTCCCCCTGCTGCTTGCCACGCCATGGGTTCTCACCAGCCTTGTGCATGACCCTGAACAGACCCAGCCTTCCGCGCTGCGCGTGCCCGCCCTGTCACTGCGCACTGAGCGACCGAGTCCTCGCAACCGGTGATCTTCTCGGTCACCGAACGGCGGGACGGCCTTGAGCTTGCCGCGGTTCACGCCGCTGAGGCCACCGAACCGTTCGGTCGAGCGTTTGAGAGCGGTGACGCTCACTGCGACAGGACCCGCTGGTGTCGCGAAGCGGGCCGCGGTCTAGTCATCGTCGGCCGGATCATGTCCAAGGGTAAGAACAGACCATGACACCGCGTGCGGCACGCCTAGACCAAGTGGCCACCTGACGGCGCGTGCTGCTCTGTCTGGGCCTGGTCAGCGCATTGCTCGCGGCAGCCAACGTGGCTGGCACCATCTTCCACCACGGCAACGGCGGTCTGGGTTTCTTCGACTTTCGCGGGGCCGCCAACGCGCTGGCCCAAGAGGGGCCCTACACCGCTGAGCGCGCCCTGGACCTGGTTTCTGCCTGGGCCCGACGAGCCGCCGAGCGCAACTGCTGTTCACCATCGTCATCGACATCGCCTTACCAGCCGCCGGCCTGGCCTTCAGCGTGTTGTTGCTGCACGCTATGCGCCACTTAGGCACTCCGCGCTGGCTGCGATACGTCGTGCTGACTCTGCCGCTTGCTTACCTGCTGGCCGACTACGGCGAAAACGTCGGCATCACCGCCATGGTTCTAACCCACCCTCATCGCCTCGTCGGTGTCGCCGAAACCACCGCGTGGTTCAACGTGGCCAAGGGTTACACGCTAGAGGCGGCTCTCACCCTCATCACGGTGTCCTACCTCGGCGTCCTGGTGCGACGGTTAACCAAACGTGCTTGTCGGCGCCGAACCCCCTGACCATCGTCCAGCGTCTCGTACCGCCCACAGGCCAGGATGGCGCAAGTTTGAATCATCACGTAAGTTGACAACGCTTGCGTGCAGTCTCCCTTGTACGTGCGCAGCTCCACAGTCGGCTCGTCGATCGCAATGTGGCGCATCTGGTAGGTCTTGGTGTCCTTTAAAATCATTCCGTCCGCGGTGCGCACATAAGTCTCGTCGAGGCCTAGAATCCCGCTCGTTAAATCGATGTCATCCCACTCCATCACAGTTACTTCCCCGTGACGGGCACCGATTACGGTGGATGACCACGCGGAAGGTAGCACCGTGACGGCTCACATTGGCCATGAGCAGCTGTAACGTTAGACTGTCGCAGACCGACGTACTTATTGGCATGTAGCCCGAGAAGTCCGGAGAGGAGCGTGTGAGTAACGTCGACTACAGGGCCGATTACCGCGTCATCGAGGGAGAGGATAGGAGCAATCCATGACTGCCCGACTCCCCAAAGCGACCGCCCGGTGAGCGGTTTTCTCCCTTCCCCATTGGTTCCACGATACGAATACCACTGACGCAATTTCCCTGTCCACGTGACGGCCGACCCCCTGACAACCTTCGCAAGGCTGAAACGAATTTATGTTCAAGCCCTGACAACCCCGGAAAGGTCCGGTTCTGTACGTGAGTGCCTTTCTCCTTCTCGTTCACACTGCCCGAGCCACAGCCATGCTTGTACTAACTTTCTCGCTTATCGCATGCTCCGACTCGCCCGAACCCTCATCGGTCCTAGATGCACCATCGACAGCGGCGCCCAGGACAAGCGAATCGATCGGCCAGACTACTACCCCGTACTCTCGCACTCTGACACCGTCTGCAGAGCTCCCGGAATCTACGGCCCCGCCGGATACCGAGGCACCGGCCGCTCCGCGCACCTCGGTACCGGATGTGCTTGTGGGAACTTGGAGCGGTGGGTCGGAAGGAGCGACCGCAGGCAGGAGCTACCAGTTCGGTCGACGCGGAGATGTCTTCTTTAGGCGGGGAAACACCGAGATGCGAGGTACGGTGGTCGTTGAGCAAGATACCCTTACCCTGTACTTCCTCGGATTAGCTCCCCAGGAGTACCGGTGGTCGACTGACTCCTACTCGGTCGACGGGTACGCCTTCTCGAATCTGTATCTCGACGGATACACCTACGTGCGGCAGGACTAAGGTAGTCGCAGCAGTGCTTACCGGTTCCGGAATTGAGCCAGGCGTTGATGTACTTGTAGTCCACCCTAACTTAACTCTAGGCTATGTTGGGCGAAATTAATATGGTGAACTCTCGACATCGGCGAGTGGCGCGGGTGGCGCGGGTCTTGATCCTCGCAGGAGCTTCAGCTGTCGCCGTCTTCACTTTTGTGGCGGCGAGAGCCGCGTCAGCGGCGAATGACGCCTGGCAGGAGTCTGTTCGTGCGGAGACCCGGCATACATCCAGTACGGTGGAAAACATCCGCACCCTCTACGAGGACGAAGCCCCGATGGCCCTGTTGATCAGGGCTGTGCTGATCCGGGCCGAGGAGCTCGACCGCCAGGCTGACGTGGCTGGCCAGGGTTCTTTTGTCCGTACCGCTGCGGCGGCCGAACGTGCCACCGCGCGCGCCTATCTTGACGAGTTTCGCAGGAATGCGCCCGGCTCTCCGATCAACGACCTAGTCACCGTCGGTGGAGATTCCGCCGGCATGACTGGTGCGCAGCAGATCGGCAGGCGGCTCGCCGCTTTGCAGGAACAGTCCGGCCAACACGCTATTGCCTCGGCGGCGCTGCAGAAGGTCGGCAATCAGAGCGCAAAGCGGACACAGCGTAGTGCCATCGGCATGATCGTTGGTGCACTCGTTGCCCTGCTCGGGTTCATTCTGTGGTCCCGGACCGCCGGCCACACCACCACGGGAACATCCTGTGCAATGTCATCTGGGGGATCTCGGCGATCGACCCGACCGATATCTCAGCCCGCCGCGAGCACCCGGCCTGGCACTACACCTGGGCGATGCTTGACTGGGCTGACGGTCGCGACCACAGGCGCGGTGCTCGCAACTCTGCCGCACAAGACGAAGCGGCGGGGCCGCGATCCTTTCACACATCCGATCCGGATCCCGGTGCCAGTCTTGCTCGCTGTCGGCGCCGTCGCCGGCGTCCTGATATGCGCCCCTTGGACCGCAGTAAAGCCATCGCCCCGCAAATTACCAGTACCGGAACTGGATAGGACGTGCGATGAGCCCACCGCCAACCCATCTAACGGTGCCTGCTCCGACTCAGGAGAGGATGGCTTCGCCGATGCTGACGTCAAGGCTGCCAACCGTCCGGAAAACGGTACTCATAACGAGGCCCCCGCCGCGGTCATCGGCGCCCCTGCCCTTCCCTCGACCCCGCCGGAGGGACCACTCAAACAAAGCCGCTCTGCGCTGCCAGCGGTGATATTCGCCGTCCTTGCCACGGTGGCGACAGCGCTGCAAATAACCGCGGGTACCGAGGAGAACTATTACCTGGCCAAGGCCGCCCGTGGCGCCGCGGCTGTCGGCGCCGTCGCAGTCGGCAGCGGCCCACGTGAGGCGTTCGCCACCAACGGCCGACAGTCCGTGTTGCTCATGGAGCAACGCGCCAGTGATCTCAACACCGCTGGCAGCGAGGAGGTGCCCTACAACCGCGCGCTGGCAAGTGCCCTTGCTACCGCGGACAACGCCGCGGCCCCACGGATCAGCGCCGTCGTTGCCGACATGGCTACACCACCGACAGAAGCAGCCGGTGTCGACGCCCTGGCCCGCGCCGCAGTATCAAGCTCCGCGTTCGACCGTGAACCACTGCAACGCCCAAGCCGACGCGGCCGCCTTTGCCAAGGAGGCAGGAAACCGGTCGACCCGGCTGGTTATCGTGCTGTTCCTGCTGACTCTCGCCGCGAACACCATCGAAATCAGCAACTCACCCGGCTGGGCACCTGGAGAAGACACCTCGCTGTCGTGGGCTGGGTGTTGGGCGTGGCCGCGGTACTGCTCACCGTCTACACCCTGCGATAAATGAGTGCAGTCCTAGGCGCGACCCGAAGATTCAGGCTGCAATGATCGCCAGAACGGAGACCTCATGTCCGTCCGTACCGTCGGACTCGCCATCGCCCTTGTCCTCCTAGCGCCCGCGGTCGGCTGCTCGTCCATCGGTACCGAGCCGCCGACACCGCCGCCGGTCGTCGTATCCAATGAACTGGCCGGCGCGTGGAACAGCATTACCGAACGTGGTAACGCGTTCAACTACGAGATCGCCGCCGACGGCCGATACATCTACGTCGGGATCATGCGTGACGGCAGCCAGCAGTACACGCTGCAGGAGACGGGCAGAGTAGCCGTGTCCACCAACGAGATCGTGTTTACTCCGCAGCAAGTCAAACTCACCCGCACCGACCCTGAGGACACCGCCGAACCAACGCGGCAAACTTTCCCTAGTCGGTCACCTCGCGCGATGAACTGGTCGATTTCCGGGCGCACATTGACTCTAATGGAGAGCGGCCAGCCCACGGAGTACCAGCGAGAGTAGTGGCCGACCATTTCACTGCGACCACTCAGGACGGGTTGCATACTGTCGGGCACCGAGGTAACACCAATGCACGACAAAAGCGGTCTGCCAGACCACTGGAGTGCGAACGCGGCGGCCGATGCTCCTCAACGCTTCAAATCCGTACTGTGATATGGCTTCAGGTGGCTGTGGACGGCCGCTTCGGAACATCTCCAAGGTCTGGATCTACCCCGCCGACCGCGGCGGGTCAGGACTGAGATCGTGCGAAGGGCGGTCGGCCGCGCTCGTCGGCGCCCCTTCCGTCACTTGCGGTGGCGGAAATTCGTAGTACCAACTGTCGCGAGGCCTGTCATTCATCCAGAATCGACCTGACATCGGCATGGTCAGACGTCGTCCGCTAATGCGGCCGCGAGCGGGATGCGGATCTCGACTCCCTTCCCAGTGAAGAGAAGGGACTCGCACACCGGAGAAGCATGAATGCCCAGGCCAGAGACCTGGGCATTCATCGGTGGACCTAACGTGGCACAACCCGAACTCTTCGGTCCTCGTGGAAGGCCCGGAGATCGCCATCCAACCGGTGGGCATCCGTCGCCTTCGCCAATGAAGCGATGAGCCCCGCGAACACCGCACGGCCTTCGTCCACTCCGTCGGCCGACGAGGTCGGCACATTCGACCCAATCTGACCGGCCAGCACCGCCACTCCGGGCAACGTTGTTGCCCGGACAATGACCGCCAAATGCAACCACGTATACGCCGCGCAGGATCCTCGCAGTCGGACGGGAATCCCAGCTGGTACCCGCTCAGCTGAATAGCGAACGTTGTTCAGCGTCCGCGACATGCACCGCCAGATCCTGCTCGCTCGGTGTGCAACCGCTGGTTCAGCTACCGACACCCTCGTTCCGCCTGCGTTCGTCGACCAAGAGCGCACCCACGTCGGAATCACTGCGGGGTTCCAGAAGTCGGCCCACGCCGCTAACCTGGGTGATCGGTGCGCCCGGCTGTCGGGGCATGATCGTGTGCCGTGTCGTTGCGTCTGCTCTACCTGGTCTTCCTCCAGCTTCTGAACCTGCTGCAGTTGCTCGGCCGCTCGTCAGCTTCCAAGAACATCGAACTTCTGGTGTTGCGGCATGAAGTCGCCGTGCTGCGCAGAGCCAATCCGAAGCCGCACCTGGACTGGGCGGATCGAGCAGTCTTGGCCGCCGCGCTGGTTCGGAGGTTACCGCAGATGCTGCGGGGGCATCGCGTGGTTACGCCGAGCACGATCCTGCGCTGGCATCATCGCCTGGTCGCCAAGAAGTGGACCTATCCCCATCGCAGTGGGCGTCGGCCCGTCGATGACACGGTGGCCTCGGTGATCGAGCGCATGGCCAAAGAGAATCACCGCTGGGGATACCAGAGAATCCAAGGCGAGTTGCTCAAGCTCAGTCACCGCGTGGCAGCGTCCACGATCCGCCGCGTCCTGCGGCGGATCGTGGATACCTCCAGCGCCGATCAGGGACACCGACACGACCTGGCGCCAGTTCCTGCGCACCCCGGCGTCGACGATGCTGGCGTGTGACTTTTGCCCGTGGACTGCGCAGTTCCGCTCAAGCGGATCTCCGTGTTCTTCGTTGTGGAGGTCGGCAACCGATCCGTCCACCTACTGGGCACGACCATCAATCCCGATGGCCGGTGGACCACCCAGCAGGTCCGCAACCTGGTGATGGATCGTGGGCGATCGCGTCACCCAGTTCCGGTTTCTCGTCTGCAACCGGGCCGGAGCAGTTCACCGCATCATTCGATACCCGTCCTGGCCGATGTGGGCATCCGCGTGGTCCGGATTCCTCCCCGTTGCCCGCGGGCGAACTGTTTTGCCGAACGGTTCGTGGGCACTGTCAGAGCCGAACTCACCGACCGCATGTTGATTTTCAACCGGCGGCACTTGTGTCAATGCCACTAAGTTAGGCACGGGACCTTGAAGATGTGGATCTTCGCTGGGCCGTTATGGAGTTGGCCGTGGTCGGTGGTTCGTTTGATGCGGTGGCTGTGTGTGCGGTACCTTTTGATCACCCG
>JALZHU010000280.1:1699-6855 GCA_030860695.1 Actinomycetota bacterium | reverse complement strand
CGAAGGCAAAACCCGCCGCGAAGCCATCCGATGCCTGAAACGCTACATCACCCGCGAGATCTATCAGATCATCACGTCCCCACCCGAAGTCAAGAGATCAGTGGCTTGACATCCATAGGGGCATCAGTGCCGGGTCGACGGGCTGTGGGACGACGCCCGGCCGGTCAATCCGGCAGGTGCGCAGCAGGCTAAGGTCTTCGCAGCTGCGCCGGGCGCTGGTGCAGATTGAGGCGCTGGGGTTGTGGCATCGCTCGAAACGAGGAACATGGACACCTACTTACTTTCCCTCGGCTGGTGGAATTCGTAGGCTCGATCCTGATGACCGGCTTCTTTTACCAGTCGTTCGGGAAGAAGATGTTGAACGACTGGACGAAAATATTCAACACGGAGTTCGTGCTCGATTACTGGGGAAAATTTTGGCTGACGTGGTCGATCGGACTGGGTATTTTCTTCGGGCTCGTCAATATTTACGCAGCGAAATTGAACTACGTGGAAGTGAAGGAATTCCTGATTTGGTTCGACGTTGTCGCGTACATTTTTCTTATGGGACTTTCGTTGAGTCAAATTAAAGCGAAACGAACCAGTTCGGGAATTTATGTGGCGTTGCTGGTTTTTGCTTTTTGGGTTTCATGGGGCGTTTGGGAATTGCAGCGCCCGTAAACAGCTGATGCAATTATCTTTTTGACGAAAGGATACTCGAGTGGTTGCAGGCTGGGCGTCTTCTGCGACGGGTTTACGCGTAAGCATTCAGTGATCCCGTAGCCGGGTGCGCCTGCGCGTTCGGCGACACGCCTGTGCCGTGCCAAAACTCGTCACACATGCGTTGATCTGCCGTTTCGGGCGACAACATGTGATCATGGCATGATCGAGGGCCGTGTTGTTCCGATTGCTGTATCTGCTCACGATCAGACTGTTCGGCTGGCTCGGGCTGCTCGCCCGCGGTACCGCGGCCAAGAACGTTGAGATCCTCATCCTGCGCCACGAGATCGCGGTCCTGCGCCGTCAGGTGACCCGGCCTCGCCTGACTTGGCCAGACCGGGCGATCCTGTCCGCCCTGACCCGGCTGCTCCCCCGCCACCTGAGGATCCATCGGATCGTCACCCCGGCCACGCTGCTGGCCTGGCACCGCCGCCTGGTCACCAGACGATGGACTTATCCCCACCGGTCCAGGCCGCCCACCGATTGATGACGAGATCCGGGCTCTGGTGCTGCGCCTGGTCCAGGAAATCCCTCCTGGGGCCACCGACGCCTCCAAGGAGAACTCGCCGGACTCGGGCACCGCGTGGGCACGGGTCGGACACCGGGTCGACCAGCTTCAATGCCCAGTGCGCGACCTCGATGGCACTGGAGATGCGGTCGAAATCCGCGTCCCCGCGTTGATGGTAGTGCTCGCCGATGAGGTGGGCGTGCTGCGACTCGGCGGTCGAGAGTTTCGACGACAGGTCCTGCCAGGCCGCAGCCTCCGGCAAGCGCGCGAGAACGGTCCGGTCGACGCGACCCGCGACAGTGCAGGCGGCGAGCGTGCGTTTGTCCTGCCGGTACGCGCCGAACAGTTTCCGCAGCCCTCGATGCACCTCGGTGAACCGCACGTTGAGCGCGTTGAGATCCAACGCGAGCACGTCTTCGGTGAACACTGCACGCAGTGCGTCACGACGAGCACGGAAGTCGGCGAGGAGCTCACCGAGTATCCGAGCGGCCACATCCAGCGCGGCCTGGACGGTGGGGTTGAGCCACTGCCCTTCGGGCGGGGTCGGTGTGCCCACCAGGCTGCTGAGCTCAGCGAACTCCGCGGCGCGGGCGAGCGTCACCACGGTGACAGGAAGGCCGAACGCGGCGATCACCCGGTTCGCGTCCACGCTGATCGCGCGCAGCCTGTCCACACTCCCGCTGAGGAAGTCCGCGACCTCTTGGATCGCGCCACGCGCCTGCCGGTCCGGCTTCCACGGGGGTCGGGCACTATTCAGCTCCGACAAGGCGCGCTGGACACGCTCCGCCTGGTTCGGGTCGAGATCCATGGCACTGGCACTGAGGCGAGTGGTCAGCTCGGTGACCACGGTGAAGCGACGTCCGGCCGTGTCGGAAGGTTCGGCGAACCGGCTTTCGACACGGTCGAAAGCGTTGGTGCTCAGCCAGTCGACCGGGATCTCCCGATGCTCGGCGAGCAGATTCAGCAGCTCCAGTTGTCGTTGCGCGTTGCCGGGGTTGTCCGCCCAGCCGATCCCCAGTTCGTCGTTGATGACCTCGGCCTGCCTGCGCAGCAGGTCGAGCGCTTCGACGGCGTCGGCCAGAACACCCTCGATCTCGTTCGCCTGGAAGCGGACATGTCAGTATCGGCCAGAGCGCGCCAGAGGAACTCGTCGCCGCGTAGCACCGGGCCCCCAGGCCCGGCCGAGCGCGGCGGCGGTGTCTCGGAGGCCGGCGAGCCGGTCCGGCCCGCAAGGATCGACCGAAACCGGTCGGCACCGGCGCTTGGGGAACCGACTGAAGCATCGCTATCTCACCGATGACCTGGTGCAGTGAACGCCCGAGCGGCTGGCGGACCTCGTTGAGTGCCTGCGCGTAGGACGACAGGGCACGCCGTCTCTTCACCAGGTCCGCGCGAGATGACTCGGTGAACGATTCGGCGGCTCGTGGCCGTTGTGACAGCGCGCGGCCGAGTTCCTGCGCGACCGCCTTCCGGTTGGCGTCATGGCTGTGCAACTGCAGGACGAAGTCGTCGAGTTTCGCCGCGGCCAGCCGGCTGTGCACCACATCCAGCGCGGCCACCTTCTCCCTGACGAACAGCACGGTCTCCCGGCGTGCATCAGCTCGGCGATGATGTTCGTGATCGTCTGGCTCTTGTCGCTGCCCGGCGGGCCGTCCATGACGAAGCTACGGCCGGCTCCAGCACGCTGCCGTCAGGGTTCTGCACCGGCGCATCCAGCCACCGTTTCACGTACAGAATCACCCACGGCACGTCGGTGTTCGCCGCCACCGCTTTGATGATCAGATCCCTCGGGACGCTGTCGAAGAACTTTTGGATGTCTAAATCGATCACTCAGTCGGTCTTCCAGCAGCGCCGCCGACAGACCTCCACCGCATCCTGCGGAGCCCGCCCGGGACGGTAGCCGTATGAGTCCGGATGAAAGATCCGTTCACCCTTCACCTCCAGTCTCCGCGCGACCACCGTCTGAGCGACCCGATCGGCTACGGTCGGGACGGATGTTTCATACTGCCCCTCCTGCGATCGCGTGTCGGGATCTTCTTGTCTGCGCTGGTTGACCGTGGTTGAACGACATCGTGTCTGGTGGCACCGACAGTTGGCGAGGTCAGGCTCGTGCGCGGGGCTTGGTGCGGCGGGCTGTGGGGTTGAGGTGCCCGGACTCGGCGATTCGGCGGCGGCAGGTGGCCTGGATGTGCTCGGTCCAGGGGATGCAGAGCCGGTTGCCGGCTCCGCGGCGGGCGGTGAGTTTGCCGGTCTTGATCCAGTCGTAGACGACACCGCTGCTGCAGCCGAGCTGACGGGCGGCGTCGGCGACGCTGATCTCGCAGCTGGCGTAAGGGGCCGGGGCGGGGATGCGGTAGGCATGCCGGATCCACTGGACGGTCTTGACGTCGAACGGGCGCCCATGCCCGGTGGTCAGCCCGGCAGCGTTGAGCTTGTCCGCTAGTGCTTGGGTGTCGGTGGTGGGACCAAGCTGCCGGACGAGCTCGATTGCCGGGGAGGGGCTGCGTTTGGCCGTTGCGGGGTGGAGTGCGCGAGTTATCCGCAGCTCGTCGGAGGCGCCGGTGTGCCAGCGGATCCCGATCCGCGCCATGCCGGGGTCGTTTTCGGGCAGCAGGGTGATGTCGGCGATCAGGGTGCGCAGCAGCCGTTTGCGGTCCTTGTTGCTGGTGGAGGGGGCGTGCCAGAGTCCGGGTAGGTCGGCGGCCAGCGTCTCCAACTCGGCCCGGCTGGGCAGTGGCGGCAGCGCCTCCTGGGCGGCGGCCAGTGCTTGTTGGGCCTGGGCCAGCGCGGCGAGTTTGGTCTCCCACCGGGCCTCCAGGGTGCGGGCCACCAGTCGGTTTTCTGGTTCTACCTGGCCAAAGGCGCGTTCGGCCCGCTCGGCCTCGTAGCGGGCGCGTTCGACGGCGAGCTCGGCGGCCCGGCTGATGCGCTGCTGCCGGTTGGTGACCTCGTCCGCGGCGGCCAGCGCGAGCGTCACTTCGGCCGGATTGAGTGCTTGTAGCAACCTGTCGGCCACCGCGCTGTCCACTGTGGACGCGGCGACCGAGCGGCAGGTCGGTGTGGTGAGCCGGTCGGCGCGGACCGAGCACTCATAGGAGGGTTTCTGGCCGGAGCGGTAATTGGTGCGCATGGGCTTGCCGCAGGACCCGCAGGTGATGATGCCCTGACATAGCGCCGATCCCTCCCGGGGTGGCCGGGCCCCGGCGTTGGTGCGGTTGGCGGCCAGCTTGGCCTCGTTGGCCAGGTAGTCGACCCAGGTGATGTAGCCGTCGTGGTGGTCTTTGATCAGCACGGGCCACTCGACTCGGGGCCGCTGCACCAAAGCGGTGTGGACGGTGCCGTCGGGCTCGACCCGACGGTGGGAGGTGTAGCGGCCGTGCACGTAGGCTCCTGCATAGCACGGGTTTTTCAGCACTCCCAGCACGCGGGCGTGGGTAAGGCGGCCCCACCGCAGCTTGCCGGCCCAGACCCCGCCGTAGGCGCGCAGCGCGAAGCGCCGGTTGGCGAAGGCGGCGACCACGCCGTAGGCCCAACCACAGGCAGCGAAGGCGGCGAACAGGTCACGGATCGCGGCCTGGACCTCGGTATCGGGATCGATGACGACCTCGCCGAGCTCGTCGTAGACGTACCCGACCGGCAGCGGGCTGTGTAGCTCGCCGCGCTGGGCCGCGGCCTTCTTGCTGGCCTGCAGCCGCTGCGCCATCACGTGCAGCTCCATCTCGCCCATGGTGCTTTTCAACCCCAGCAGCATCCGGTCGTTGACATCGCCGGGATCGTAGATGCCATCGGCGTCGATCAGCAGGGTTTCGGTGATCGCGGCGAACTCCATCAACCTGGCCACCTCGGCGTTGGAGCGGGCCAGTCGGGAAATCTCGATCCCGAGGATCGCCCCGACCTCGCCGGAACATACTCGGGCTACCAGCTCGGCGAAGCCCGCGCGGGCTTCGCC
>JALZHU010000280.1:0-1689 GCA_030860695.1 Actinomycetota bacterium | reverse complement strand
GGCTTCGCCCCACCGGCCCGACACCCCCAGGTCGGTGTCGATCACTACCACGTCCTGGCGGGCCCACCCGAGCCGGACCGCCTCGTCGGCCAGGCCATACTGGCGTGTCATGGACTTGGTGTGCTCGCGGACCTGCGCCATCGACGACTGCCGCAGGTAGATCACCGCGAGCCGGTCGCGGTGCATGCTGGTGATCTTTGTCTCGCCGTTCATCGCCATCACCTCCCAACGCTGAGATCGTCATGTTGGCCAGCACCGTCACCGCTTCGACCCGCGCAGACCCGGTCCACACGGCACTCGGCGTGGCGGTGCTCATCGGCTAGCTCAGTTGCCGCCTGGCCAACAGCTCGGCGTTGATCGCCGAGATCTCCGCCAGCACCGCCTCGACCTGCTCGGCCCGTGCCAGACGGGCACGCACCGCCGCCACCAGGGTTGAGGGCACATACCGCAGCCGCCCACGACCGCCCGTTTTCGCCGCGAAATAGACATAGGGACCGTGCGGCTGCCCCTCGCTGCACCGACAGCCCGCCTTGCCGCAGCGGCGTGTCTGCTCCACCACCGAGCCGGCCAGCACCTGCTCCACATCGCCCAGCCGAGACGCCAGTCGGCGCCGGCGCGCCAGCAGCGCCCGCTGGACAGGCTCGACAGATCGTTCTTGTGTCCTCGTATCACACAAGAGTGTGCTCCGAATAGGCATGACAATCAACGACCCTGGATCGCGCGTGTCAACGCCGCGAACTCGGCCAGGCCCTGCGCCGACAGCCGATGCCCCTGCGGCGGCTCACCCCGGTCGGTCCACGACCGCGGCAGCGTCATCTGTCCACTGATACCGCCGGAGCACACGAACACCGAGTCCCCGGACCGGCGCTTGACATACAAGACCTCCAACCGCTGCGCGTTCAGCGGATGGAACGGATGCGTAACAACAACAAAACCCAAATCACCACTGGACAATGCGGCACTATGCCGCCTCCGTTGGCACCCCCAACATTCTGGTGCCCCCACCATGCGGCTTCGGTATTTCCACCGCCAGCACCGGAGGCGGAAACTAACTCCCCGACGACATCCGATTCCAAATCTTGTAGAGATTGTTCTGCAGATCGGTTTCGAAGTCCTCGATAGAGCACCCGTCCACCCCTGGCGCGCCCTTGTTAGACCTGACCTTCTCCCACGCCCGCCACACCTCCCACTTCGAAATCTCAAACGGCCTGCCTGGTGACTTCAGCTCGCTCACGCGACTCCTCCCAGGACCCACGCCCCGGTTGATCGAACAAACCAGCCACAAATGACCTGACCCCTTCGCTCGGCTCCCACCGCGTCAAGCAGGAGATTCACCGCTACTATGAGTCAGTCCGACCGCGCGCCCGCCACGGTACTCAATGGCGGTTTGGAACCGCCCCCCGTAGGGAGGTTCCGGAGGGCCTACCTCCATCGTCCGCACAGCACCAAGTCACGAAGCTCTACCTATCTCAAGCTCCCTTCCTTGCTCGGGACACACGAACCCGTACGAGAAGCCCTTGAAGTCCACCTCCTAGACCGCGTTGAGCACCTCGACCACCGCCCGCTGAGCGATCTTGTCTTCCAACGACGCGATCCCCAACGGCCGCAGCCGCCCATCCGCCTTCGGGATCTACGCCCGCCTGCTCGGGGTTGCCCGATACCGCCCCGACTGCACCCGCTCATGCAGAT
>JALZHU010000279.1 GCA_030860695.1 Actinomycetota bacterium | reverse complement strand
GGCCGGCCCGCGCGAGCACGGCCGGCAGGCCGCGCGCAGCAAGCGGGACCGGACCGGTTGGGCAGGTGAGGAAACGACGCAAGCCAGCAACGCGAGCGCCGGCGCGACCGGCGCGCTTGATCTCATAGAGCCAAATTCGGCAGCACATGCGCTGTAGTGCGGCGCCGGGCTCGATGTGGTCTCGGTGGATGGTTGACGGCGCTAGGCGAGACACTAGGGGAGATGCGGCCGGATCTTGGTACTTTGGCACATCGGGTGCGGCATAGTACTATTAGTGCGAGTCAGCGGGGCGAGGTGTGGAGATGATATGTTTGCGCTGGTAGTGCGGTTTTACCTCCGGGACGAGGAAGCAGCGAGGGGCTTTGACAGCCTGGTAGAGGAAACCGTCGCGAAGATCCGGGAAAGTGAGCCGGGCACGCTTGTCTATGCGACGCATAAGGTCAAAGATGCTCCGCTGTCACGGATTTTCTATGAGCTGTATGAGAGTCGTGAAGCGTTCGATACGCATGAGCGACAGGAACACACGAAGCGGTTCCTTGGTGAGCGTGATCAGTATCTCACGGGTGCACGGGTTGAGTTTTTGGAACCTCCGACAGGTAAGGGTGTGTGGTAGATGCTGCCCAATGATGCGAAGGCTCTCGGGCGACGGGTTGCTTTCCATCGGAGCAGGCGGGGGCTGTCACAGAAGGAACTCGGCGTGCAGATCGATCGGTCTGAGAGCTGGGTCAGTCAGGTGGAGCGCGGTGTTCGCCGCATCGATCGCATGTCGGTTTTGGAGACGCTGGCTGATGCGCTGGGGGTGCCTGTTGCTGATCTAGCGCCAGAGTTGAACGTGGTTGCTGCTGTGAGTGAGAGGCCACGTGCGGCCACGTCGTTGAGCCTGGCTTTGTCGTCGAGCGATGCGTTGCAGGCGGTGTTGTCGGACGTCGCACCGGTTGACGTTGATCGACTTGGCAGTCAGGCGGCGCTAGCGTGGGAGTTCGCTCATGGCTCGCGGTATGAGGATTTGAGTCACCTGCTCGGCACCTTGATTCCTGAGTTGGAGTATGCGGTACGCAAGACGACCGGTGTGGATCGGCGGCGGGTGTGTGTGGCCAAGGCCAAGGCTTACCATGCTGCTGCTGGTGTGCTGTCGAAGATGGGGGAAACGGCGGCGGCATGGGTGGCTGTGGATCGGGCCATTACGGCGGCTGAGGATGCGGACGATCCGCTGCTCATGGCCGAGGGTGCGTTCCGTCTGGCGATTGTGTTTCAAGGTGCGCGGCGCTTTGACTTGGCCAAGCGGACGGCGGAGTCCGCCGCGAACGCCCTGGGCAGGCTGATCGATGCCGGCGAACCGGAGGCGGTGGCTCTGCGCGGCGCGCTGTATCTCCAGTTGGCAGTGGCGTCGGCCCGGATGAACGATGGGGAGCAGGCGTATGCCTATCTTGGTCGTGCTCGGGAGGCTGCGGCTTGCCTCGCAGCTGACCGAAATGACTACAACACCGAGTTTGGTCCGACCAACGTCATGCTCTATGAGGTCAACATCGCGATTGAACTCGGCGACGCTGGCCATGCCCTGCGGGTTGCGGCGAAGGCTGATACGGCTCGGTTGTCTCCCGAGCGGCAGGCGCGTCTGTTGATCGACGTGGCTCGGGCCCATGCCCAGCGACGCCAACTGCATCTGATGGTGTCCAGTCTGCGGCAGGCCGAGCAGATCGCTCCGGAGCAGCTCCACACCCACCCGATCGTCCGCGAGCTGGTCGAAGACGCACTTCGATCCGACCAGGGGGACACCGCTGAGGTGCGGGAACTCGCCAAGGATCTCGAACTGATCACCTAACCAGCACTTTTTCTACGTGATGCGCACTTAAGGTGTTGATTAGTACAGAGAGTGCGGGTACCTCGATGCTTGCCACTCCCTGGTGGGACGGCCCCACAGGGGGCAAGAAGATCAAGGAAGCGAGGTGCAGGTCATGACGATTCCCGGCGGCTACCGGTTCACGGTGCCGTTCGACGACGTATTTCCCCAGGGCTGCTACGTGATGAGCGTGGAACGGGCCAGCGACTACAACAACGGCAAGCCCAGACCCGCCGTAGACCCGACCAGCAACAAGCCAGTGTGGGCGATCCAGGTCACCGACCCGTCCGCGAAGGGCAAAAACACCAGTCAGGTCGTGAAGATGACCGCTGATGTTCAACCCGTCCCGCCAGAGGCGATTCCGGACACGCCGTTCCGTCCAGCGATCTTCGAAGAGATGTCGGCGGTGCCCTACGTCCGCGACGGCTGGGTGTCCTACACCCTGTGGGCGAAGGAGATGCGCTCGGCCCTTTCTGCCACGGGTGGACGGACCGCGAATCCAAGCAGGACCAGCGGTGCCTCACCCGAGGCCGGCAAGGCTGCGGCATAAGCAGTTCCAAGCCAGCAATCCCTCGGTAGGCGCTGTCCCCGTTGGATCCTCACGCGCATGTGCTGTCCTCGGGGCCAGTTCGTGCGTAAGTCGCAAAAGTGACGAGAGCACTGTGCGACATCGTGATTAAGGAAGGTCATGTCGACATGATTTTTCATACGCGAAGGATGTTACTATGGAATTGCACAACCGCGCTGGGTGCCCGAGCGGCGGGCGCCGCAAGGTGATATCTGCAACGTGTCATTTACACCAGGGCTGCGTGGGTTTCACCAACCTTCTGGTGAGCAAGCGGGATGGGGTGATTGTACTCGATCCTCATGTTGATTGCTCATGTGTGATCTCCCTTGATGAGAATGGGGCCGCGGCGCTGCGCGACACGCTAACGGAATGGCTGGGGTGAGTCAGGAATACAGATCACGGCGGTGGTCTGACGCACCACGCCGCCAGGAGGGGAGGTGAGGGCCGATGAGGGCGGGCAAGCGTGGGGCTGGGTTGGCCGTGCGGCAGTGGACCCGCCGCTGGCGACTTCCAAGGAGATGGCGGATTCCGATGATCTGGCAGACCTGCCGCCTGCAGCCGGTCGATAGTCGGCTGTGCGGTGGCTGCCGCAGCCTGCAATAACAGACACCGCACAGAAAGTTCCGGAAGGGAAGCGAAACGCGCCGGGGTGGTGCGGTAATGCCGCACACCTTCATATCGCGCAACAGTGACATACGCGCAGAAGCGGATTCTTCGGCTACCAACCTTGTCCGCTTCTGCGCTGTCCACCCAATCAGGAGTGAACAGTGACAAGCATAGAACATCGCGCCGTGAAAGCACCAGCCCCAAACACCCACGACGCAATAGAGCGCCCGATCCGTGACCAATTCGCTGCCTGTGTGGGGGGTGGCCGGTGATGCGCCCGGGTGAATACTCCCGCTGGGTTGACCCAGCCCCGCTGGAGGTGGAGCGGCCCCGGTTGCCGTGGTGGACGATGCTGCCCCGCCCGCTGCTGCTGGCCGCCTCGCCGATCATCGCCGTGGTTGTGGTGGTGACGGTGGGGGTGTTCATCGCTCGTCGGGTGTGGCGCTACCCGCTGTTTGTGATCACCACCGCAGTCCTGGCCGGACTGGGCGTCAGCTGCTCGTGGTGGGCGCCGGTCAAGCTGCTCGTCGCGCTCGGGCTGCTGGGTGGGCTGTGGGCCTGGCAGCACCCGGACTCGTTTTCCCGGATCGTGGCGTGGCAGGCGCGTTCGGAGTGGCGCCGCGCGGTGATCTATGCCTGGCCGTGGCGTCGGGTGATGCTGTTGACCGAGTTGACCAAGCGCACCGGCCACACGCAACGCCGAATGCACTACCCCACGTTGCGCCGGGTCCGCGCCGATGGCTGGCGCGACCGAGTGTCAGTCAAGCTGTTGCACGGGCAGTGCGCCTCGACCTACGCCGCGCACGCGGAGGAGCTGGCGAACTCCTTCGGCGCCCGAGCGTGCCGAGTCCGGGTCGATAAGCCGCGCCGGATCTGGCTGGACCTCATCCACACCGACCCGTTGGCCGAGCCGGTCGCCGTTCCACCGCTGGCCGCGCCGGGCACCGGAGTGGATCTGACCCGGATAGTGATCGGACGCATCGAGACCGGTCGACCATGGCTGCTGCGGTTGGCCGATCGGCACGTTCTCGTCGCGGGGGTCAGCGACGCCGGGAAATCCTCGGTGATGTGGGCAGTGCTGCGCGCGCTGGCTCCGTGGATCCGCTGCGGTCTGGTGCAAGTCTTTGGCATCGATCCCAAAGGCGGCATGGAACTCGGCCGGGCACCCAAGCTGTTTCAGAAGCTGGTGTGCAACAACGGCACCGACGCCGTTGAGCTGATCGAACACCTCGCCACGCTGACCCGCCAGCGCGCTGAGGCCCTGCGCCGGCAGGGCACCCGGAAATGGAGCCCGGCTTCGGGTCAACCGTTTGTGCTACTCATCGTCGATGAGCTGGCTGATGTGATCGCCTATCAATCCGACAGCGGGTTGCGCAAACGCGCCAACGCGGCGTTACAGACCATCCTGTCGCAGGGCCGAGCACCCGGGGTCTGCGTGATCGGGCAGATCCAGGACCCGCGTAAGCAGATCCTCGATTGCCGGCACCTGTTTCCGGTCCGCATCGCCATGCGCTTGGACGAACCCGAGCAGGTCGACATGGTCCTCGGCGAGGGCGTGCGCCAACGCGGCGCGGCCGCGCACGAAATCAGCGAAGACACCCCCGGCGTGGCCTGGGCCAAGCTCGACGGCCACCGCGACCCCACCCGCGCCCGGGCCTTCCACAGCACCGACACCGACCTTGACGAGCTGTCCACCTATGTCACCGGCGGCCACCACCAGACACCGCCTCTGCTGCTGCCGACCGGACAAGGAGCCGCATGATGATCACCACCGTCATTGGTCTGCTCGACGCCACCCGCGCCTATCTGACGCAGTTCGACGTACCGGCACCGTGGTCGGTGACTGTCAACGCCTACCTGGACGAACCCAACGTGACCCTGCAGATCACCTGCCGCGAACCCACCGAACTCGCCGCTGCGCTGCTGGCCTGGGCCGACACCCTCACCGCGGTCACCGCCGAGGCCTGGCGGGTCCCCGACGGCAACTCGGTGCACCTATCGATCACCGGCCGGCTGCCCTGCGGTGAGCCCTTACGGATCTACGGCGCCGTGCCGGTCACCGAGCACGGCATCGGCACTGACCTGGCACCCGACACCGCCACCACCATCCCCCTAGTGGCGCTGCGTCACCTGGCCACACCAGGGCAGGCCGCAATCTGATGACTACCACCCAACCCACCACCCTGGACACCGTGCGACTGACCCGAGCCCAACGAGCCGTCCTGCCACTTAGTGCCGACGTCGCCCACGCCCTGACCGAACAACACGGCGTCTGCATCCGGCCCTTAGCAATGCGCCGCATTGACACCACCACCGGCCGCGTCGACGTGGTACCCGTCGCCTGCGGGTCCACCCGAGAAGACCAGTGCCGCCCGTGTGCGGACAAGGCCCGCCGGTTGCGGATGGCCCAATGCCGGGAAGGCTGGCACCTCGACTCCGAACCGGTCATCGAGCGGGCCACGCCCAGCGAGGACCACACGGCGCTGATGGCCGCCCGGGCCGATCTCGTTGCCGCGTACGCCGAGTGCAAGGCCAACGGTGATGAGGCCTCGTGTGAGCACATCACCGAGTCCGTCGCCGAACTCGACAACCACCTCCGGGCGACTGGGGTGCGCGGACGGCTCACCCCAGTGAATCCGCCGGCCAAGCCGATCAAGCGCTCGACCCGCCGTCGCCAAGATGCCCCGGACCTGCCCCGGCGACCCGTGGCACCCCGGACCGTGGGACGAGTGTTCGCCGGGCGCTACCGGCCCTCCACCTTCCTCACCCTCACCCTCGACTCCTACGGCCGCGTCAACAGCGCGGGCGTGGTGGTGGACCCCAACACCTATGACTACCGCCGGGCGGCGCGGGACGCGATCCACTTCCCGGCGCTGCTGGATCGGTTCTGGTAAAACACCCGCCGCTGTGTCGGCTGGGATGTGCAGTACTTCGGCACCGTCGAACCCCAAAAACGCGGCGCCCCGCACTTCCACGCCGCCATCCGCGGTGCCATCCCGCGCGCCGAGCTGCGAGCCATCACCGCGGCGACCTACCACCAAGTGTGGTGGCCGGCCCATGACCGGCTCGTCTACACCAACGACCGGCTACCGGTGTGGGATAGTCGGGTCAAGGCCTTCATCGACCCCGACACCGCTGCGCCGCTGCCCACCTTCGACCAAGCCTGCGAGAAACTCGTCGAACCCGCACACGTGGTCCGGTTCGGGGCACAGGTGCACATCAAGGGCATCCTCGGCGGCACTGAGGAAGCCGGCCGCCACATTGGCTACCTCACTAAATAAACCGTAAGTCTCTTACTGCAGACATAGTAACCTTGCTGAGCTGCGACTATAGGCCTTGGTCATCCGGGCCGAGGACATCACAGCCGCGCGCGCAGCCCGCGATCAATCCGACGAGGACAGAGAATGCGGGGACTCGGCCGGGGAGGCATCAGGGAGGCGGGGAGTTCTCCCCGCCTCCTCTCCGCGCCAAACTCCCCCAGTTGACCAGCACGAACCCCGCTCGGGGAGGCAAACGGAAACTTCGCAAGAAGCAGCGGAACCCCCGAAAATGAGGGTCCTGCACCATCGGCACCCGGCTCCCTCCCCGAAGGCACCCCGCGCGTCGGTCACCCAGCGCGCTCTCCGGGCTAACGTCGAGGAGCGCGCTTTCGAGGTCTGGGACGCGGCGATCAGCAGTGACCGTCAGAGTACTATGGCCAGGTCACTCGTCTTGCGCGGTCGCCCACGGCCGTCACCGATCAGAAGCGAATGCCACCGCGAATGCAACCACCGCGGGGTCCTCCCCTCGGATCGGGACTAGTTGCGCGCGTCTGGAACAGACCAGGTGCGGGACCTGGTGTCGCGCTGGAGGAGTAAGTGAGATCAGGGGG
>JALZHU010000486.1 GCA_030860695.1 Actinomycetota bacterium | reverse complement strand
AGCGGTGCGGTCGTCGACCGTTGTCATGCCGGATGTATGTCGCGACTACCCCACGCAAATGCCGCTGGCCGAAGATCAACATGCGGTCGGCGAGTTCGGTTCTGACCGTAGGCACGAACCGTTCCGCCAAACAGTTCGCCCGCGGGCATCGCGGAGGAATCCTGACCACGCGGATGCCAACATCGGCCAGGACGGCGTCGAACGATGCGGTGAACTGGCCAGCGCGGTCCCGGACGAGGAACCGGAACTGGGTGACGCGCTCACCCAGGTCCATCACCAGGTTGCGGATCTGCTGGGCAGTCCACGCCCCGTCCGGATTCGTGGTCATACCCAGCAGGTGCACGGCTCGTGTGCCGACCTTCAGCACGAAGAACACATAGATCCGCTTCAGAGTGACTGCACAGTCCACGTGGAAGAAATCGCAGGCCAGCATGGTCGACGCCTGAGTGCGCAGGAACTGTCGCCAGGTCGTATCGGTACACCGGACCGGCGCCGGGGGTATCCGCAACCGCTTGAGGACGCGGTGGATCGTCGACGCCCCGACGCGGTGGCCGAGTTTGAGCAGCTCGCCCTGGATTCGCTGGTATCCCCAGCTGGGGTTCTCCCGGGCTATGCGCTCGATCAGCAAGGCGACGGTGTCCTCGAGAGGCGGACGGCCGACGCGGTGTGGGTAGGTCCACTTCTTGGCAATCAGGCGACGATGCCAGCGCAGGATCGTGCCCGGCGTGACCAAGCGATACCCCCGCAACATCTGCGGCAGCCTCCGGACCAGCGCAGCGAACACCACGCGATCCGCCCATCCAGGCGGGGCCTCGGGTTGGCTCTGCGCAGCACGGCGACTTCGTGACGCAGCACCAACAGTTCGATGTCTTTCGACGCTGACGAACGGGTGAGCAACACCAGCAGGCCCACCAGATGAAGGAAGATCAGGCAGAGCAGACGCAAGGACACGGCTGGCAATGATGCTCTGCCAACCGGACCCGCCGATCTCCTTGGTCAGCGGCACAGGCTGACTTCTGGAACCCCACAGGGTGCCCGGTAAGAACGCCATCGCCAGCTCCTCTCCCTGCTCAGTGGCGCCCCACAGCGGACGCCAAGCCTGCCCCGACGGCCCGGCACCGGCCCCCGGAGACCAAGACCCGTGACCGCACGGTTGCTAACAGTTACCCCGCCCGCTCAGGAGTCAAACCCTGGGTGCTGCCCAGCAGTGGCTGAGCCCACCGGGAAAGCTCTGCTCATCACCACGCGCGGTGCAGCTGACCCCACGTGCTTCAAGGCCGCCGATCAAGCTGCACGATATCGCCGCCACCGCCCTGACCGACACAAAGAATGCCCCGGCCGGTAGGCGCCCCAGAGCCAACACCAGCGCACCAGCGAACCACTGATCATCTGCAGGCACGATCAGTAAAGGCGCTGTCCTGGCCCCGCACACCGCGCGATCATTACCTCGCGGAACGGTGAGCGCGTCGAGAACTGGACAAGGCGCCGGTGACCATCGAGCCACACCCGCCGCGGCACGGTAGCGCACCAAGATCAAATCGTCTCCAGGCCCATGCCGTCCCACGCATGGCCGGTACAAATCCGGTACAGATCGCGACACCCATCACTGGCCAACACCGACCAACCTCACCCAGCGTTGCCGCAGGCCATCAGCCGTCCCGACCCTCAAAGCCCCGGGCCAACATTCTCTCAGCGGCGCTACATCAGCAAGCGCAGTGCCAACCAGCACGACCCCAATGGGCCCTCGCCGGGCGGGCAGGTCTCCAGGATGGCCGTCTCCAAGCACGCACGAACTGGGCCGGGGTGTGGACACGGGCTGGGTCGGGTGTGGACAGGTGTGGCATCCCGTCGACCTCCCCCAGGGACTACCACACGACGCCGGGGGCAGGGCTATCCGAGGGGCTGCTCACCCCCCAGGGCCCCGGCAAAGTCGTGAGGATAACTGTGACCTGCGGCTACGCCAGGCAGCGGGACCGAAGAACGGGTGAACCATGACGCTGGTCCGGATCTGGCGTAGCGATGCACTCTGTTGACGGGCTCAAGCGAGCCAGCCGAGTCTCCGGCCAGGTGTGTGAGCACTCGCTGAAGCTGCCTTTACCTGCAGAAACAGGACTTTGCCGGGGCCCTGGCTGCTCACCTAGTCTATGACGATCAGCGCGACCACCGGGCAGGCCGCAAGGTGCTCACTAAGAAGTCCCGCACGCTCACGCTGGCGGGCGCCTCAAGAGTTTGACACGGTGCAGGCTTGAAGCGTCCCGGGTTTGATGCACACCTCAGTTTGTGTGAGTGGCCTGGTTGGCCGTGGCGGTCGTAGCGTAGTAGTCGGCCTCGGCTTCGGCTGGGGGGCGTCGGCCGAGGCGGTGCATGAGCCGG
>JALZHU010000046.1 GCA_030860695.1 Actinomycetota bacterium | reverse complement strand
TGGAGGTGCCGTCGAAGGCAAAGGCGTCGGATTCTGCTGGCAGGCCGGCTGAGTCTGGCAGGCCTTCCCGCGGGGGTACTGAAGAAAGTGCTTCTGGGGTGGAGGTGCCGTCGAAGGCAAAGGCGTCCGATTTTGGTGACACGCCGACCAACCCTGAAAGATCGGTCAATTCCAACGAACCTCCTAGTTCAGATGCCGAGGAAACGACTCTTGCGCCAGATGACCATGATCAGGTCCGTGTTGCCGGCGTGCCGACTGAGGATGATCGGTTTGACCAGGGATCGTGAGGTCACTGCGTCGGGCGACACGTAGCTGTACGTCGAAAGCCGCCCGAGCCCCAAAGCACATTCACAGATGATCGTCAGTGAGCCGTCGGCCACATGGGCCGACGCGGGACGGCACTGTGACTAGTCCACCGCGCCGGACTGCCTGCTCACCCAGATTCGCCAGGACAACGGCGAGGCTGTGGGCAGAGCGCAGGGTATAGGGGTGATCGTCGCCGAGGACCTGACGGCGAGCCACCTCCGCCGCCACAAACGACCGCTCCTACCGGAAGCCGCCGCAACTTCGACGTATGACTCACGAATACCGCCGTGGCCGTGACACGGCACGTAGCATTTCACCTTCCCCACCACGACCCACGGGCAAGACCAGCACGAACGAAACGGGTCATCAACAGAGTCAGCCGGACACCCTTGGCGTGACCAGCCCACCGAATACACTGGTGCAGCGGACCTCAGCTGACAGCGTGCGCGCTGGTGATAAGGACGACCATCCGGCCCACCGGCTAATCGCAGGCTCTCTGCCCTCTCCAAACCGCGTTCACAGCTGATCATCATGAGTAAGCCGTCAGTGAAGGCGGCGCAACGAGTCCGCACGGGTTGATCCTCCCGTGCGCTGTCTCGCACGGAGGAGACTTCGCGACAGGCACTCTCAACAGTGCTCTCGCAGAACTCGATCGCCGATCTGTGACTGCCGTGACGTTCCGCATGAAGCCCTCCTACGACGATGACAGACTTTATGTAGAACTGAGTTTGAACCATACACCGGCGATTCGACTGTCCTTATCTCATCGCCTGATTCCGGCTGGGCGGACCAAGTGCTCGCCTCTCTCAGCGGGAGATCGATAACGGTGTACCGAGGTGGGCATGGTGCGATCCCTGTGGGAGAGATACCAACGACACTCCCACGACACGTCCCACCGCAGACGATGAGCGTTCGCGACTCATATCATGGGGGAGTGACTGATGTAGTTCCATCGCTGCCCGAGCCGGCGCCGGCCTGGCCGGCTGGGGAGATCGTGCCCGGAGTCTGGCAATCCGGCAGTCCGCAGCCGGGTGAGCACTGGGACGCGGTCATTGACCTCGACGGTTCCGCGCCGCCGTTGGACGGGATTGCCTTGTACGTGCACTGGCTGATCGAGGATGGCCCGGCGCCGGAGCGTGCGGTCCTCGTCGCACTCGCCGACTTGGTCAACGACCTACGGCGGGCCCACAAACGGGTGCTCATCCACTGCGCGGGAGGCATCAACCGCTCCGGCTTGCTGTCCGCTGCGGCTCTCATGCGCGACGGGATGAGCGCCACCGAAGCCATCGAGACCGTCCGCTCGCGGCGCCCCGGCGCGCTCAATAACAGGGAATTCGTGCGCCTGCTGATCGAGGGCCTCTGACCCACTCGAGCTTGCTACCTGACGTCAGACTGAGGTGAGGGTGACAACGACTTGCTCGTTGTCGAAGGTGAACGCCTCGTACTGGAACGCTATCCTGGCGCGCTCCACGTATTCGGTCCATGCCCGGTATTCGTGCTCCTGCCAGCCGGGGTAGTTGAAGAACTCGTCGAAGACGACAACGCTCCCCTCCCGGAGGCGGGGGCCAACCAGGTTGAGCACGGTTGCGGCTGAGGAGTACAGGTCAGCGTCGATGTGGAGAAAGTCGACCGGGCCGGGATGGGTCTCCATAAATCCAGGAAGGACCTCGTCAAACCACCCCACCACCAACTCCGCCCCGGGAATGTCGGGCACTGTCTCGGCCGCGAACGTCCCGGCGGGGAAACCGGCCCGCCAGTGCTTCGGGAGGCCCTCGAACGAATCGAATCTGTAGACCCACCTGCCCTGCCGTGCCGCGGCGATGATTTTGAGCGTGGTGCCGGTGTAGACACCGAACTCCAGCGCCATACCGCCTACGGGAGCCAGGGACAGGGCGTATTCCAGCGTGGCGTGGGGATGACCGAACTGGCGCGCCCCGGCCAGGTGGCGCCGGGCGAATTCGGCGCTTTCCCGAGCCGCCTGGGCCTCCCCGGCATAGAGGATGTCCCGTCGGCTGCGGATCTCGAAGGCCCTCGTATGGTCGATGACCCGTTCGGCGGTCGATCGGACCAGCTCGCTCATGTCCTCGACGAGCCGGCCCCGCAGGTCACCCAGCCCGTGAGCCAGCTGGTGGCGGAGTTCGCTCACTTCGCGCCGCAGGTTATTCAGCTCGCGCATCTGCTCGGCGTGAGGGGGCTCGACCACCTCCTGGACGGCCCGCTGGAGCCTGGTCCGCAGCGCCCTGCGCAACCGTTGAGCCCGGAGGATGGCGCGCAGGCTGTCTCTCATCCCTTCAACTCGGCGGCTCTAGCGACACCGTGGTTACTCATGCTGTGGGGTCCCCTCATGGTAGGTTTTAGCATTCTTTCCACGCCGTGGTGGGCGGCAGACCGGGCGCCGAAGCCGCACCTGCACCAGCTCGCTGTTCATCGGATTGTGTGCTGTTTGGCTTCGACGATGGCCAGAAGCTTCGCACCACCGAGGGCGAAGCGGATGATTGCATCGAAGTCCGTATGTTTGCACCTTCGACCTTACCGTGCAGCGTCACCTGGAGGTCATTGACGTAAGGGGCTGGCCTACGGCGAGCAGGTTGAGCCAGGGTATAAGGACGATGACCATGTTCCTGGGTGCGCGTGAGTGGCGGGTGCCAGCCGGACTCGAGCATGCCCCTGCTGGCGACCGGCTAGCTTCTGGGCAGCGTCGAGGCTGGACGGGTCTGCGTCGCTGAGTGTGTCTGTGATGCATCTGGCCATAGTCGGCGACACGATGCTCGGCCGGGGCGTTGCCGAGGCGCTGACCGCTGTAGCACCGGCGTCGCTGGTGGAACCGGAGCTTGCGTTGTTGCTGCGGGAAGCCGACGCGACGGTGCTGAACTTGGAATGCTGCATCTCTGACCGCGGTGCACCGGTGCGGCTGCCGGGTAAACCGTTCTTCTTCCGCGCCCCGCCGCGGGCTGTGGAGCTACTGGTCCACCTCGGAGTGGACTGTGTGACTTTGGCCAACAACCATGCTCTGGATTTCGGTGACGTCGCGCTTGTCGATACGTTGCACCACCTACAGGACGCTGGAATCGCCTGGGTTGGCGCCGGCCCAGATCTGGCGCGGGCCCGACTCCCGGTCACGCTAACCGCGGGCGGTGAGGATCTCACCGTCACCGGATTCACTGATCATCCGGCAGCGTTCGCCGCCGGTCCTGCTCGACCGGGGGTAGCCTACGTTGACCTGCACACCGGTCTAGACCCGTGGATCAGGGACGCGATATCCGGGGTAAACCACGGCTGCGTGCTGGTTACCCCGCACTGGGGCCCGAACATGACAACCGAACCCAGCAGCGAGATCCGTTCTGCCGCCGACGAGCTGTTGCGCTGCGGTGCCTCGCTGGTTGCCGGCCACTCGGCGCACGTATTCCACGGTGTGCATGGCACAGTCTTGTACGATGTCGGGGACTTCCTCGACGACTATCGTGTCGATCCAGTCCTGCGCAATGACCTAGGTCTGTTGTTCCTCATTGACATTACTCAGGGCCGGCTGCGGCGGCTGGAGGGAGTGCCGCTCAAGCTGGATTATTGCCATACCCGGCGAGCCACCGGTGCCGACGCCCGGTGGATCAAAGACCGTTTTCAGCGCGCTTGCGCGGCGTTCGGCCACGACGTAACTGACGTCGGCGATAGGCTCATGCTCACCTGATGAGCCGTAAGGCGGGATGCAGGTCGAGCCGCTCATCTGTGACGTAACAGTGCCACTGCTACTACCCCGCCACCCACAATTAAGCCGACCAGCGCACCGGTACCGGCTGCGATCAGCGGCTGCGGGAACACAGCGTCGGCCAGCGAGTAGGGCGGCGTCAGCAACTGAGCGTCCGGTTCCGCCCGGCCGGTGAGTTTGAATTCATCTATCCGGGCCTGGATCGCCTTCTCTCGATCCAAGGATGCGGCTAGCTGTGCCCGGGCGTCGTTGAGGGAAGTCTGGGTGGCACTTCCGGCCAACACCGCAGTCCTGAGTTGCTGCACCTGCGTTTGGAGCTGGGCGGTGTTCGCGTGAGCGTCAGCGAGCTGGGTTTCGAGAATGCGGGACACTCCGCTGGGCTGGCCAACAAGCGTCAGATACCCGCTCATGACGGCCTGCAACGTCTGCATCGCGGCCAGCTCGGTGGAACCGTGGGCCTCTACCTGGATCACTTCGCTCTTGTCTAGGATCTTTACACTGACGTCCTTATCGAGGTCCTCGAATTGCCGGCCCTGTTTCTGCGCGACCGGCCCAAGCACAGCCCGACTCTTCAGCAACACCAGCTGGGTGCTGAGCTGGCGATCCTGCCGAAGAGGGTCGTCGTCTTGCTGGCCCTTGTTGATGGAGTAAAGGATCTCCGCGCGCGCTCCATAGGTTTTCGGTAAGACCAGCGCGCTGATCAGCCCGGCGGCAGTGCCAAGCACGACGATAGTCAACGCCAGCAGTACCAGGCGCAGCATCAACAGAATGCCACCGCCGTCTTTGGTGGGAGGTTCCATCCGATCCCCCGACCGCTGCGATGGTGCTTCGCCGGTTCCTGCGCGCTGCTGCAGCGCGAGGCGGAGGTTGAACATGTACGCGGGAGGGATGGGGCGGTGAGGGAGGGTGGTGTTTACCGTGTCGCCACGATCGGCAACCACGTCGTCCAGATCGGCCTGCTGGCCCACGCGCTCGAACCGAACCTGTAGCGCAAGACCGAGGTTGGACAGGTACATGGAGCGGTCGGGGTGATTGTGTGGGGTGGCGCTCACCGCGTCGCGCCCGGCGGTAATGGCCTCGTCTAGGTCGGCCAACTGGCCGGTGCGCTCGAACCGGGTCCGCAGCGCGACCCCCAAGTTGAACAGGTGCATGGGGCGGTCGGCGTGATCGGGTGAGGTGCTGGCTACTAAGTCGCGGAACAACGTGATCGCGGCGTCGAGCAGGTCGAGGCGACCGGTCTGCTGGTAGTCGTAGAGTAGGTTCACTGCTTGGCCGGTCATCGCGGTGGCGTTCCCGATCGGCGCCTGCTGCGGTCGGCGTATCCGTTCCGCAGCGCGGCGAGCAGGCGTTTGCGCATTGATCCCCCTTGGCGTCGTCGCATTACCACGTGACCACCCGGCAACTCGATGGACCACGGGTGGCTTGAAGTGAACGCAGAGCCACAATATCGACAGTGGGATCACGGCAGCCGGGCCGTGTGTGGTTGAGGTGGGTGGCGGGGGCGTCGTCCGTCCACCCCGCCAGCCCGCGGGAGCTGAGGGCCGCCCGCGAATAGAGGATCGCGCCAAGCGGTCTGATTCATCGAATATCTGTGGATCCGTGGTTATGATCTAAGCAGGACGCCTTTGAGGGGAGACCGAGGTGTCGGCACTGCGGCGCATCGTGCACGAGGTCCGCTCCGTCGAGATCGGTATCGCCACCCGATACGACCAGCACCACCTTGTAGTTGGCTGCGAACAGGTCGAGGCGCTGTTCGCCGATCAGGCCTTGGCGTCGGTGCGCGTGCACGTTGCGGTACCGGGAGACCGGGTTCGGATCATCGCGCCGCTCGACGTGGTGGAGCCGCGCTCGAAGGGACCAGGCGGCGGAGTGTTTCCCGGCTGGATGGCGCCGGTCAACCGCAGACGTGGAGGCGACACGCATGTGCTGCGCGGGGCTGCGGTGCTCGCCGCTGGGCATCTGCCACGCAATCAGGAGGGTCTGATCGACATGTCTGGTCCGGCCGCTGAGCTGTCCCCATTCGGCCGGACGAACAACATCGTGATCGAGTTTGACCGTGCTGACGGTGCGTCCTGGCAGGATGCCGAGATCGCGGTGCGCCGCGGGCTGCTACGGCTAGCCGTGCACCTCGCCGACGCTGCCGTCGACGTCGCGCCCAACGCAATAGAGGAGTTGGCGCCACCACACCGGCCGGGCACGCCCACCGCCGGGCTGCCCCGTGTCGGCGTGATCACCAACCTGCAGACCCAGGGAGCGTTCAAGGACGTCTTCGTCTATGGGCGCAGCATGGCAGGCAGCCTGCCGACCCTGTTCGACCCGGCCGAGATCGAGGACGGGGCCGTGGTCAGCGGCCAGTATGGACACCCGGCGCTGCGCAATCCGACTTACCTGCATCAAAACCACCCGGTGATCGCCGAGTTGCGCGCCCGCGACGGTCAGGACCTGTGCTTCGCCGGAGTGGTGCTGTGCCCGGAGCCAGTAGAGCTAGCGGACAAGGAGTTAGTCTCCACGCACGCCGCCTGGCTATGCCGCGCCGCTGGTTTCGACGCCGCCATCGTGACCAAGGAAGGCGCCGGCAACGCCGACAACGACCTGATGTTGAAGGTTGATGCGCTGGAGACCGACGGTCTGACTGCGGTGGCGCTGTACGCCGAGCTGTCCGGCGCCGACGGCACTGGTCCACCCCTGGTCGCCGGTCCGCGACGAGGCGCGGTGGTCAGTACCGGTAACTACGATCAGCGGGTCAAGCTCCCCGCGGTCGAGCGGGCGTTGGGCGGTACCCGTCTGGGTATCGCCGACGCGGACGCGACCGCCGCGGTCGAGGTCCCCACCGCTGCAATCCTCAGCGCCTTGAGCCCACTGGGCGCGGGGCGGCTGACCTGCCGAGAAGAGCAGCTGGGAGGCGTGGCCTGATGCGCATCGTGCACTACGTCAATCAGTTCTATGCCGGGCTCGGTGGCGAGGAAACAGCGGATATCGGCCCCCGGGTACTTGACGGCACGGTCGGTCCGGGGCGGTTGCTGGCCCAGCTACTTGGTGACGAGCACCAGATTGTGGCCACGATCGCGTGTGGTGACGACTACGCGGCCTCCAACACCACCGCCGCGCAGGAGCTGCTTGAGATGGCCCGCGCGGCCGGTGCCGAGCTGCTGGTCGCCGGTCCCGCCTTCGGCAGCGGGCGCTACGGGCTGGCCTGCGCCCGGCTGGTCGCCGCCGCCGACACCGTCGGGTTGCCGGCGCTGGCCGCAATGCACCCGGACAACCCCGGCATCTCTGACGCGGGTGCCGCACCAGTTGTGGCTGCGGGTGCCACTAGCCGACAGATGCGCCCGACATTGCAGACGGTGGCCGCCGCAATCGCGAAGCTGGCCACCGGCGCGACGCTGACGGTGGCGGACGGCCGGGTCGCCCGAGCCGCCCGGATCGGTCAGCTGGTCGAGCATCGTGCTGCACACCGAGCGGTTGAGCTGGTGCTGCGCAGGCTCGGCGGCGATCAGCAGAGCACCGAGATACCCATTGGTGGCTTTGACGCCGTCGACCCGGCGGCACCGGTGGACAAGGCGGCCAGCGCGACCGTCGCACTGGTCACTGAGGGCGCCGTGGTGCCAGCCGGGAACCCGGACCGGCTCGAGTCGGCCCGCGCCACCCGCTGGCTGCGCTACCCGATCGAGGGGGTCGATTCGCTCGCTCCCGGTGAGTGGGAATCGGTGGACGGCGGCTTCGCCACGACCGCTGCCAATGCCGATCCAAACCGGATCCTGCCCCTGGATACCGCCCGCACGCTAGAGCGCGAGGGCGCAATCGGCCGGCTGTGCAATGAGTTTCTGGTCACGGTGGGCAACGGCACGCAGATAGCCGCCGCGCGTCGCTTTGGCGTCGAGTGGGCCGCGGAGCTGCGCAAGGCGGGCGTGCAGGCGGCGATCCTGACCGCCACTTGAGGTACCGGGACGCGTTGCGGGTCAGCGCTTGCCAAGGAGCTGGAGCGGGCCGGTATTCCCACGGCTCTGATCACTAACCTGGTGACGATCGCCGAGCAGGTCGGCGCGCCGCGAATCGTGCCCGGTCGCGGCATCCCCTACCCGTCGGGAGACCCGAACCTGCCACCGCTGGCCGAGCAAGCGTGGCGGCGGCGGCTGGTGGAGCGTGCGCTGGACGCGGTCGCGACTGCGGTCGAACGCCCCAGAGTCTTCGAGGTCGTTGCGGAGCTCCCCCATGCCTGATGCAGTTGTACGCGCAGCCAGCCTCGTGCTCGCCCACACTCCGGGCCTGGCCCGGCACGGCTCCAAGCCGATGCGAACCCTCGCTGGCGACGCCGAGTTGACGGCCAGCTTCTTGGCCAACTTGCGCAGCTTTGACGATGCTGTGAACTACCCGCCGCACCAGGCATTCCTGGGCGCCTGCCACCCGCGGGAGCTGCCATCCCGCCCGTGGGTCGGGATTGGCTTGCCCGGCGCGGACCGCTTCGCGCCGTTCGGCGAACTGATGCCGGAGGAGGAGTTCCTCGGACTGATGGCCGCGGTCGACGAGTTTGACTTGCTGGTGCTCACCCCGGAGGTCGCCGAGCGGTCAGCCAAGCGGCTGGCCGAGCACCCCTTGGCGGCGCCCTTGGACCTGGGCCGGATTCCTGCGGCAACCGGGGATGTCGCCGCCGCAGTCGCCAGCGGGGCGCTGCCGGTGCACCTGGCGCCCGACTGCGTCGCCGGCGCGCTGCGCGGGGCGCACGCCGAGGATGAATCATTGGCCGCGCACGTGCTGCTGGAGAACCTGGCCTGCAAGGCCACCGGCACTCTGGCGCTGCTGCACCTGCTGCACGATCACGGCCTCGACCCGGCGGCCATCGGCTACACGATGTCCTGCTCTGAGGAAGCCGTCGGCGACCGATACCAGCGCGGCGGGGGCAACATGGGTAAGACCATCGCGTCCGTCGCCGGCTTGGCCGAATCGTCCGGTGCGGATGTCAAGAACTTCTGCGCGGCGCCGATCCCCGCGCTGGTGATCGCCGCCAGCCTGGTGGCGGCAGGGGTGTTCGAGCAAGTCGTGGTCCTCGCCGGGGGTTCACTACCCAAACTCGGAATGAAGTTCGAGGGGCACTTGCGCCACGGTCTGCCCGTGTTGGAAGACGTGATCGGCGGCACCGCGATGCTGGTGACCGCTGACGACGGCATCTCACCCCGGATTCGGCTCGACGCCGTGGGGCGCCACCGGGTCTCCTCGGGCGGCGCCGGTGCGCAGATCCTGCATGACCTAGCCGTGCGGCCGCTGGAGGCGATCGGCACGCGCATGCTGGACGTTGATGACTACGCCACTGAGCTGCACAACCCGGAGATCACCGAGCCGCAGGGTTCGGGAGATGTCGCGGCGCGCAACTACCGCACCATCGCGGCGCTGGCCGCCCGCCGTAAGGAGATCGCTCGCGACGGCATTGAATCGTTTGTTGCAGAGCGTGGCATGCCGGGTTACGCTCCTACCCAGGGTCACATTGCGTCAGCGGTATGTTACCTGCCCCATGCCCTGACCCGGCTGACGGCGGGACCGGCCGACCGGGTTTTGCTGCTCGCCAAAGGCAGCTTGTTCCTCGGACGGATGAGCCAACGGTCCGACGGCATGAGCGTGCTGCTGGAACGCAACGGAGGCTGACACATGGCTGTGGTCGATGCGACGAAAGAGAACTTCGACGAGCTCGTCGGGTCAGGTTTAGCGCTGGTGGACGTGTGGGCCGAAAGCTGCCGCCCGTGCGTGGTGCTGGGGCCACACATGGAAAGCATCGCGAGTGGGAACCCAGACCTGACCGTGGTCAAGCTGGATGCCAGCAAGGCGCGGCGGCTGTGCATGTCACTGCAGGTGCGTGGACTTCCCACCATCCTGCTGCTCCGCGACGGTCAGGAGGTAGCCCGGATTTCTGAGCCCAACCTCACCCCAGAGCAGGTGGATGAGTGGTTAGCAGCGACATTGGCGGCGTTACCGCAATTACCCGCAAAGGAGGCGTGAATGTTCGACGGCAAGCAGGTCATCGCAATCGGGGAACGCGACGGGATTTCGGGGACGGCGATTGCGGCCTGTGCCAAGGCGGCGGGTGCCCCGGTGGCCTACGTAGCCACCGAATGCTTCGTTTGAACGGCTGCCGGGGCCATGGACCTGTCCACCCAGGAAACGATCAAGCGCCTGGCCGATCAGCATGGCGCTGACGCGCTGCTGGTCCTGCTTGGAGCGCCGGACGCAGAAAGCGCTGGGATCGCCGCCGAGACGGTGGTGCTTGGTGATCCGAGCTGGGCGGGACCGTTGGCTGGGGTCCAGTTGGGCCTCCCCGTGTACCACATCCTCGAAGAACAGGTGCGGGACGCCGTGCCCGCTGAGGTGTGGGAAGAGCAGGTCGGTTTGATGGTTGACGTGCTTGAGGTGGACGCCATCGCCGACGCGGTGCGGGAGTTCCGCGAGCAGCGGGACTGAATGGAAGCCACACGCTATAGCGCCGGAATGTCGCAGTCACACACCGTTTGGAGAAGGCCACCGGCGGGAAAGATAGTGTGCATGAGTGGCGCTCATGGTGATGCGTCCGGATCCGACGGTGCCTACCTGCTCTATCGCCTCATCACGTCGTGGCTGAAGCGGTTGGCCGCGGCGATGGCAATCGTCGCCTTGCTGTTCGGGATGGTCGCGGGCTGGGCTGCGCTACCTCGATTTGAACGCGCAAGTGGAGACGATCAATGACGTGGCGATCGCCCAGGGGTTCGGCCTCAGAGTCCCAGATCCCCGCCCGACGATCGAGCGCGCGGTCGTAGAGGCTAAGGCCACCGCCTACGGGGTGCTCGCTGCCGTGACAGGGCTCATCGCCCTCGGTACCCTAGTCGGCGCCCTCTTTGTCCGTCCGCCCCACCAGCCGCGCGGGAACTGAAGGCGCCGGACGCTCACGTGGCGTGTGCCTAGAGTCCGCGAGGGGCGTCATGACCGTGTAGGACAGCGGCGTGGCGCCTAGGCTGGGGCGTCGGGGAGGGGTTTGCGCAACGTGGGTCGGCCCTCGGCCCATCGCTGCAAAAACAGGTTGGCAAGCCGATCGGCCAGCAGGGTGCTGGCCTGGATGCCGAACACCACGTCACCTGCGAGCTCAGGTTCCGTCGCGAGCAGTGGCGCGATCACGCCGTGCCGGACGAGTTGCTCATGCACTGCGTCGGCCTCGATGTGTTCGGCGTAGAACTTGATCGCGGCGGGCCCGCAACCCAACCGGTCCATGGCCCGGACCAGTCGATCTGACCCGGGGGAGGAGGTCAGCTCCACGGTGGCGAACTGGCCGACCAGCGCACCACGCAGCCGCCGGTGCAACCCGCACAGCGACATGAAGTTGACTTCAGCCAGGGTGGTGGCTGGTGCGGCATCAAGGTAGGCGCCGTACTCGGAACAGAGCCCGAGTTCGGTCATCATGTCGGCGAACAGCCGGGCATGCATGCGTTCCGGCTTCCCCGCGCCGTACTCGTCGTGCTCGATGGTTACCAGCGCCGTCTTGGCCGGTCCGCTGAGCCGAGGTATGACCCATGCCTGCGGGTCGGCCTCTTTGAGGTGGTAAAGCGAGCGGTGCACGACGTACTCGCGCAGTTGCCAGAGCTGCCCCGTGCGGCGCAGGTGGTGCGAGACGCCGCCAGCGTCCATCACCTCCACCAGCAGCGTGTCGATCTCGGCGGCGACGTTGGTCCCACCCGGGACATCGGCCCGCAGCGCGGTGAGGAAGACCTGTTCCAGGTTCCGGCGCAGCCCGAGCAGCCCCGGGTCCCACTCCACATCATCGGACACTCCGGCGAAGCCCCGGTAGTGCAGCTCATAGCAGCAGTACAACGCCAGCTGCAGGTCCTCGCCGTACGGATCAGCCTGCTCGACGGTCGCCAATCCGATCTTCGCGGCGGGCGGCGCCGCAGTGTTGCCGCGCAGCGTGTCGATCACGGCGATGGACAGCGGGCCGCGTGGCACCGGCAGGGCGGGCGCCGTAACGGATCGTGGCGCGGTGGTGCTCAGCATCCGTGTCTCTCAAGAAGTCGGATCGTGATCGCTGCCGCGGGTGGGGCTGTTGCGCGCCCGTCGCCGGTGGCTGGTGTCACAGAATGGATAGCGGCGGCTGCACCGGCACGTGCACAGCGCGGTGACTGGCCGGTCTGAGGTCACTCTCCGACCGTCGGTCAGCAGGACTTCGATGGGCCCGTGCACCAGCACGGGCCCATCATCGGTCAGAGTGACTTGGCGTCGGACATGCTCAGCACGCACGGTGGGCTCCGATGACCACTAGTTCCTCGTCACGTTGTCCGCGTTCGACGAGCTCGCGCGCTTCAAGCATAGCGGCGCGGAGGTGCATAACGGGACCGAAGGGCACTGTGCAGCGGGTGAGGACCTCCGCGTACAGGCCTGCATCGGTGAAGCGCTTAAGGGTGACGTCGTCGTCGCAGACAGCGGAGTGGACGAGCAGCATCATCCCCTCGGGCGCGAGCAGCGCAGGCCCTTCGGCGCAGATGCGGTCCAATACAGCACGTCCGTCCACGCCACCGTCCCAGCAGCGGGTGATCCGGTGTCGGGGCAATACGGCGGTGGCAGCGGGCACGTAAGGCGGGTTGGCCATGATGAGGTCGAAGTGCTGGCCGATCACGGGTCCAAACAGATCGCCGCGGCGCACGGTGCACGGAAGCCGATTCAGGCGGCTGTTAAGCCAGGTGGCCACAACTGAGCGCAGAGACAGATCCACCGCGGTAACCGAGGCGGCGCCGGCATGGGCGGCGGCTAGCGCCAGTGCGCCGGTGCCGGTCCCAATGTCCAGGACGCGACGTCCAGCCGCGTATCCGCCTTCGCGCATGACCTCGATGAGTAAGGAGGTATCGCTATCCGCTCTGTACACCCCAGGGGGCCGCAGCAGGAACACGATCTTCAGGTACCCCGGGAACAATCGGGAAAAACTTCGGGCTCACTTCCCGCCCCGGTAACAATGCAGGTCGTTGCCGCGGTGGCGGGCCGGCTCGGGTTCGTGTGCGGGCCAGTACTTTCCGTGACGGGCCCAACGCGGTAGCGTCAATGTGGACCGCGTACGGTGGGTGACGTCCCCTCCCGCCCCGAGGTCCGGCACGGAAGGTTGGTGCGCTGCCGCCCGTCGGCGACCGAACCTGAGTGCGATCGATCCAGATGGGCAATCGGGCATTGGGGGGAGTGGAATGATCCAGCTTGAGGACGTTACCAAAGTCTACCGGATGGGCAAGGTCGAGGTGCGGGCGCTCTGCGGTGTCGACCTGGCCATAGACGACGGTGAACTGGTTGCGATCATGGGACCGTCCGGATCGGGCAAGACCACGCTAATGAACATCCTGGGGTGTCTAGACATCCCTACTAGCGGGCGCTATCTGCTCGACGGCACTGACGTCAGCCGTCTCTCCGACAACCGGCTGGCCAGGATCCGCAGCCGCAAGATCGGGTTTGTGTTCCAGTCGTTCAACCTGGTTCCCCGCACCAGCGCAGTCCGTAACGTTGAGCTTCCTTTGGTCTATGCCGGGGTGCGGGCTCGGCGCAACGCTGCCCGGCGGGCGTTGGAGCTGGTCGGGTTAGGAGATCGCCAGAAGCACATGCCCAATGAGCTATCTGGGGGTCAACAACAGCGGGTGGCGATCGCGCGGGCGCTGATCAACGATCCCACGATCCTGCTTGCCGATGAGCCTACGGGAAACCTCGACACCGCCGCCAGCGCCGAGATCTTGAAGTTGCTCACTGGACTGAATGATGCCGGCCGCACGGTCGTGATCATCACTCACGAGGAGGAAGTCGCCCGGTTTGCCAAGCGGGTCGTGCGGATGCGCGACGGCCGCATCGAGAGTGATCAGCTCCAGCGGAGCCAGATAGGGGTCAGCGCGTGAATCTGCGGGAGGCGTTGCGAATCGCGCTGCGCGGATTGCGCGCCAACCGGCTGCGCTCCGCGCTGACCATGCTCGGGATCATCATCGGCGTCGCGGCGGTGATCCTGCTGGTCGCCATCGGCAACGGGGTGCAGTCCTCGGTCAATGAGAAAGTTCAACCGCTGGCCAATCTGATCACCGTCGTACCGACGGTCGGTAACGTCCCCGGCGGCGCTGCACCGAAGGACCTGATCGACGGCGACGTCGCAGCGCTGCAGGATTCGCCACTGGCACGCCAAATCGCTGCCGTGATCCCCGCCGTCACCGGCAAAGCGTTGACCGAAGGCGGCGGCTTCCGGTTCCGCGCGAACGTCG
Source organism: Actinomycetota bacterium (assembly GCA_030860695.1). Lineage (GTDB taxonomy): Bacteria > Actinomycetota > Actinomycetes > Mycobacteriales > Pseudonocardiaceae. Next base: position 12,627 of record JALZHU010000046.1, on the reverse strand, counting down.
TCGGCTCCACCGACCGCTGGCTCGAGGTGAACAACCAGGATATGGCGGCGGGGACGTTCTTCGACGAGGCCCAGGTCCGCTCCACGGCCAGAGTGGTGGTGCTGGGTCCCAGCGTGGCGAGCTATCTCTTCGGCGATGACCCTGCGGCCGCGCTGAGTAAAACCGTCCGGATCAACCGCCAGACCTTCAATGTTATCGGCGTGATGCAGGCCGTCGGTGAGCCCGGCGACAGCAACGTGGTCATGCCGCTGGACACTGCGCGCCGCTACATCTTCGGTGGCGGCGACAAGGTCAACCAGATCATCGTGCAAGCCGCCGAGGCGGCCGCCGTGCCCGCCGTCGAGAATGAGGTGATTCGCATCCTCAGCGACCGGCACAAGATCAAGGACTCCGCGAAAAGGGACTTCGAGGTGCAATCCCTGCGCAGCCGGCTCGACACCTTTAATCAGATCCTGCGCATCCTTACCCTGTTCACTGCGTCCGTCGCGGCGATCTCGCTATTTGTCGGCGCTATCGGAGTCCTGAACATCATGCTGGTTTCGGTTACCGAACGCACCCGTGAGATCGGCATCCGCAAAGCAATCGGTGCTACTCGCCGCGCGATTCTCGAACAGTTCCTCATCGAGTCTCTGGTACTGGCCGGTCTGGGTGGGGTTATCGGGATCCTGGTCGGGGTCGGACTGTCGTTGCTCGGCGCTAGCATCGCGCCCGCCTTTGGCCCCACCTTCGAGTCGTTCGCCCCCGCCGTGACCCTTCCGTCTGTGGCGCTCTCGTTCGGGATCAGCCTCGCGATCGGACTCCTTGCCGGCGGTTACCCGGCCAACCGCGCCGCGCGGCTACGACCCATCGAAGCCCTCAGATACCAGTAACCCACGAGACGCGTTTCCACGAGACGTACTCACCAACGCGCGACACCCCGTAACTCCCTGCGTCCTGAGGCGTTGCACAAGCGAAGAGCCGAAGACCACAGGGGGACATCACTGTGACCATCATCCCGACCAGCCCGTTCGTGCTATCTCGAGTCCGGCTCTCCGGTGCCCGGTTCTTGATGGCGCTTGGGCTGGTCGCCGCACTGGGTGCGGCCGCTGGATGCGGTGGTGAGCCGCCACCGCCACCCACCGGACGGGTGGAGCGCGGCACGGTGGCGACGAAGGTGTCAGCCTCGGGTGCTTTGTCGGCCATTAAGGAGCAGAATTTGGGCTTCCCGAAAGGGGGGCAACTTAAGGAGGTGCTGGTCAGGGTCGGGGATCGGGTGAACCCGGGTCAGATATTGGCACGGCTCGATGATTTCGCGCTCCGGCAGACCTTGAACCAGCTGCAGGCACAGCTGAATTCTCAGCAGGCGTTGTTCGGCCGGCTCATGAATGCCACGACGGTGGAAGGTGCGCAGGACACCCTGGGCCAGGCGCGTCAGATCCTGACTGCAACGGAGCGTTCGGTCGACGCGCAACTGACATCAGATGCGTCAGCGATTGACCAAGCGCGCAAGCAGCTGAATTTTGACAACTTCTTACTCGATAAGGCTCAGGAACAGTTGCGTGCCGATCAGGCATCCTGCGCCGCCACAGGGGGAATTCCCTACACCCCGCCCCCGCCCGGTACCGGCACAGCCGGCACCAACGGGCCTGGCTCATCGGTCGGGGTGGGGCCGGGCTACGCGGGTGTGGATAACCCCGCCCGCGTAGGCCCCGTGAGCGCGGGCGTCAATGGGGCAGGGGGGTCAGGTCCGGGTGGTGGCAACGGCAATGGCAACCCGGCGTGTAACCGGATTCCGGCGGATCAGGAAGCGGTCGCCAACGCTCGCCGCCAGGTGCTGACGGACAAGGCCGCGCTGGAGGCCGCTCAGCAGCAGTTGAACGTCAACCGCGCCGCCGGGAGGGTCTCGATCGAGAATGCCCAGCAGAGTGTGGTCACGGCGGAGAACAATCTCGAGGCCGTGGCTACTGAGCGGCCGTTCAACATTGATGAGCAGGTGGCGCTGGTGGCCGCCGCACAGGCTCAGGTCGCTGCAGCCCAGCGAGATGTGGACAACACTGTGCTGCGCGCACCGGTCGGGGGCACCGTGGCGGCCATCAACGGCATCGTGGGCGAGTACGTCCAACCCAGCCACAGCACCACCCCACTAGCGCCGGGCGTCACCGCCCCCCTCCCCGGGCTCGAAGCCACGTCGAGCACAAGTAACACCTTGGCCAGCCCCGCTACCGGCGCCGTGCGTCCGGGCGGTACCCAGTTCATGGTTCTCAGCGACGTCAACACCTTCCAGGTCGTCGTCCCGTTCGAGGAAACGGACGCCGCGAAGGTCGCCCCGAATCAAAAGGTCAACGTCACCTTCGACGCCATCCCCGACCTCACCCGCGCCGGCACCGTTGTCTCTGTGGCCCCCTCGGGCACCAGTATCTCCAGCGTCATTAATTACTACGTCACGGTGGTACTCAACGAGACCGACCCTCGGCTCAAAGATGGCCAAACCGCACAAGCACGCGTGATAACTAACGAGATCGCGGATGTTCTTACCGTGCCCAACTCGGCCGTCCGCAAACGAGGCGATCAAAGCTCGGTCACCATCATCGATGCCACCGGCGCGCAACAACAAGTCAGATTCCAAGCCGGCCTCATCGGGGACGACCGCACCCAGGTCATCTCGGGTCTGAGGGAAGGCCAGGAAGTGGTCCTCCGGGAGGGCGTGTGACCCGCCGCCGCGCCGAAGCGGTCACTATGAGGTGATCCGCTCCGCGGCAGGCATTGCCGTCAATGAGTATCGGCCCGAAGTCGGTGACGAACTCGTCGCTCGCCGCCACGTGCGATAAGCAGTCGACGGATCTCCTCGAAGGCGTCGAGTGAGGCCGCCTGGAGGCCTAATCAGACCACCGCCGGCTGAGCCGGCAATCAGACCCCGTTGATCAGGCTGGACTGTTGCCGCCTTGGCGGAAGCCCGGTCGAGATGCGCCGTCGATCTCCACGGTCGGTACGTCTCCGGCCGTGGTGTTCTCGATCACGGTGCAGCCGGTCGACCCGTCAATGATCAATACCGCGCGCGTCAGGTTCGGGCCGGAGAACTTGTTCTGCCGTATTTCGACGTTGGGCCACCGGCGCAGGTTGATCGCCTGAGCACCGTTGAGTTCGCAGGTGTTGCCGAGGAACCTGATTGACGGGATTCTGCTGGGGGCGCCACTGCTGCCCGGTTGGTCGTCGGTGGCGATCAGACATTGCGCATCCACGTTTTGGCAGATGTTGTTCGCGATGACAACGTCAAAGGTTGGTGGGCTGTGGTCGAAAGTTTGAAAGCAGTCGGGATGCGGGGGAGCCCTATAGCCCCGGGCGGAGATATCGCGGATGGTGTTTCCGGTGATCCGGTGGCCGGCGCCGAAAAAGCGCATGCCGTCGGCGTCACCATCATTGCGGGCTACCGTTTCGCTCACGGTGTTGCCGCTCACCGTGATCTGCTGCCCGGTGATGTAAATACCGGCCGTGGAGGCACTCTGCACGGTGTTGGACGCGATAGTTGAGTCGGTGCACGGCATGCAGGCGATCCCGGCCCGCTGGGTGTCATGGATTGTGTTGTGCTGGGCAGTGATCCCGGTCCCCTCAAGCCATATCCCATCGCCGCCGGTGACTGTGAAGCCCTCGATGATGATGTGATCAGCGGTGATACGTACATTCTCGACGGTGGCTCCGTCGGCGATGAGCCTGATCGGCGAGCCGGTGGTGCCCGACCTGGTCATCGTCACCTCAGCGTCGGTGAGATCATCGCCGGTAAAGCACAATGTGTTCCCTGGAGAAGCGGCGTCCAGGGCCGAGCGCACGTCGTCGGCTTGGGTGATCGTGCGGGTGCAGTCAGACGGGAGACCCTGGCGGTCCTGTTGGCTTTGATCCGACGAGCTACTGCAACCGACAGTGAGCAGGAGGCCCAGCGCGATAGCACAGGCCAACAGCGTTCGGATACTTTCTGTGACTGTCACCTCGCCAGGATAGATGTCCATCACAGCGTGGGTGGTGGCGGACGCGACAGTCAGCTGACGCAGACCGGCGAGGCCCAGCCGCTGTATGCGTGATCCGTCCAACCCGCGGTAAGGCTCATCGTGCGGCGCAAGTTGCTCCAACTCAATGCAGGCAGACGCCCCGGAGCCGGGCGTCCCCTGATTACCACCTCGTAACCTGCAAGCCAGGTATAAGGCATCTCGTTTCCGTCCATGGCCCGGATCCACCGGGGAAAGTGGGCGGCTGCGGCGAGAATCTCGGCGTGCGCCGAGTCCGTGCTGCGCAAGGTGCTGGGTCGAACGTAGCGCCCTGGTTTGAAGTGTGCGCCGAGGTCGACAGTCACCCGGCGGATGCCGGGCCGATGGACCAGGCCGTCGATCAGCCGTACCGGTTTGGGGCAGTGCTCCCACCTGTCCCAGTACCAGTCCCACGACCAGCTGTGGGGCTGCTGTTCGGCGGCCACCGTCCACAGTTCATGACAGGTGCGCTGGACACCGTTGAGTTTTGTGCTGTCATCCAGATAGACCGTGATGACATCAACGACGAGTGGATCATTCCCAGCACGGGGTGTGAGATCGACCGAGTGGAGATCACCGGCGGTGAAGCCCCACCGTCGCTCCGCGTTCCAGCGCCGGATGTTGCCGAGCTGCTCGGGGAGCGAGGCGAACATGATCTCGGGCGGTCTGACCGCATGCTGCGCCTCGCGAGCCGCTACACGGCCATTACTGGCGGTGATCATTTACCGCTTGCCTTCCACGAAACCACCTGCCACGAGGTGGGAGCCGCATCAACCCGAGGCCGAGAGTACGGTTCAATTCGCCGTGGCGCAGCGGAGCTCATCGACCGCGCGGGGTCGCCAGCGCTTGCACCGTCCACGAGCCGGGGCCTGCTGCTGCCCAGGTACTCCGGGTCGTGAGGACGGCGATGGCAGACGTCTTGAGGGGCTCGGCAGCACCGGTCAGCAGTGTTAGGAAATCTTCGAGGCCGGGGTTGTGGCCCACCAGGACCGCTGTGGACGCCTTGTGCGGTAATTCCTGGGTGACCTGTAGAAGGTTTTCAGCCGAGGCGCCGTAAAGCCGTTCCTCGTGGCGGACGGGTGGTATCGCATCCAACTGAGCGGCCGCAAGATCCCAGGTTTGCACGGCTCGAATCGCACAGGAGCACACCACGAGGTCGATCCTGGGAGCCTGCTCACGCAGCCAGCGGCCGACGGCGGGGGCGTCGCGGCGCCCGCGTTCGGCCAGTGGACGGGTGGCATCGGAAGTCTCCTGCGGCCATGCCGACTTCGCATGCCTGAGCAGGATGAGGGTGCGTTTCACGGTTACTCCAGAGTGAGGGTGCGCAGCACCAACCGTGCCGCGTCACCACCGGACTCCTCCCCGATCGAGAGAGCCGCCGGGACGTCAAAGTCATCCACCAGGGCAGTGGTGACGGCGTCCGATGCGGCTTGCGAAGTCCGCGCTGTCCCGGCCGCTGAGTACAGCCGATCAAGCTGATTCTCCTGTACAGCGATGTCTGCCAGGCGGAAGTCCCAGTCCTGGTGCCATGGTCGGTTGAGTAGCAGCAGCCGGACCGCCGCGGCGGGATGGTGATTGAGCAGGTCTGAGACCAGCACGAGGTTATCCGCTGACTTGGCCATCTTCGCACCATCGACGGTGACCGTCCCGATCGGGAATTCGGCTCGCGCGAAGGGACCGACGCCGGTCGCTGCCTCCACCATGGCGGCCTGGTAGGCGTGGTGCGGGAAGTTGAGGTCGGCCCCACCGGCCAGGATGTCGACGGCAGGGCCGAGCACACCCAGTGCAATGGCGGCACACTCGGCGTGCCAGCCGGGCCTGCCGCGACCCCAAGGGCTGGGCCAGCCCGGCTCGGCGTCAGTGGAGGGCCGCCATACCGGGACGTCAAACGGGTCGTCCCGGTCGACATCTCCAACCAGATCGTCGGGCCGATCGCCGAACTCGGCCGCGAGCTCTGCGGCACGGTCCAGCGTCAACCCAGTCTTTGCCGGGACGTCGGCGCCACGGAAATACACCGCACCGTCGCGCTGGTAGGCGTGGCTTCTGACAAGCAGCGCCGAGGCCAGCTGCACGACACGTCCGACGTGGTGCCGGGCTCGTGGCTCGTATTCGGGCCGGCGCACCCGCAGCGCGGTCATATCCCGCCCGAACAGGTATTCCTGCTCCAGCGCGAACTCGTCGTAGTGCCGACCGCGCTGCGCGGCGGCACGGGTCAGCACGTCATCAACATCGGTGACGTTTCGGCAAGTTACGGTCTCCGCCCCGGCCAAGCGCAGCACGGCGGCGGCCGCGTCTGCCCACACGAACGTGCTGGCGTGGCCTAGATGGGTTACGTCGTAGGGGGTGATGCCGCAGACGTAGAGCCGGGCTGGGCTGACGACCGGCAGCGCAGCACCGCCCAGCCGGATCCGGTCGGTGTGCTCGCGACGGCCGTGGTGGTCCATGCGCCTATCCTGCCTGCGTCTAGCGGAGATCCTTACGGAGATTCTTACCCTGGGACGAGCTCATGTCGGACATCATGCAGGGATGAACAGCCGTGACCGGGATCCCACCGGACGGGCCCGCAACGCCCGCCACCGCGACGCCCAGGGTCGGCCGCTACCGCGCGATGCGCGAGGGGTCGAGCGGATTCCGGAGGATGTCGTCCTCAGCCCGGATGAGGCGGTGCAGCAAGCCCAGCAGCTCATAGACAGCGGTTACCCATTTCATGCTCACGAGGTGTTCGAGGGCGTGTGGAAGGCGACTTCGGGCGAGCATCGTGAGCTGTGGCAGGGTCTGGCGCAGCTCACAGTCGGCCTCACCCACGTGCAGCGGGGCAATTCGAAAGGTGCTGCGACGCTGCTGCGCCGCGGTGCAGATCGGATTGACCCCTACGCAGTCGAACCTCCGCACGGTCTGGACATCGCGGGCCTGGTCTGCCACGCCCGGCGGCTCGCCGAACGAATTGAGCGGCACGGACTGGATGGCACAGCCGACAGCCTTCGGCCACGGCTGCGCCTGTGAGGAGAAGCGCAGTGCGCATCGGGATGTCCTTGAGTTACAGCGGTGGCTTCGCCGAGACCGTCGCGGAGCTGGCTGACTACGAGAAGGCCGGGCTCGACGTCGTGTTCGTACCCGAGGCCTACAGTTTCGACGCGGTCAGCCAACTAGGATTCATCGCTGCTTGCACCGAACGGCTGGAGATCGCGTCCGGGATCCTGCAGGTCTATACCCGCACCCCGGCGCTGATGGCGATGACCGCGGCTGGGCTGGACTACGTCTCCGGCGGTCGGTTCACCCTGGGCATTGGGGCCTCGGGGCCACAGGTAATCGAAGGCTTCCACGGCGTGCCCTATACCGCTCCGCTGGGTCGAACCCGAGAACTCGTGGAGATTTGCCGCAGGGTGTGGCGGCGGGAGCGGCTGGAGTACCAGGGCAGGCACTACAGATCCCGCTGCCCGCGGACCGCGGCACTGGGCTGGGCAAGCCGCTGAAGCTCATCAACCATCCGGTGCGGGATCGGATCCCGATCGTCATCGCCGCGATTGGACCGAAGAACGTAGCGATGGCCGCGGAGATCGCCGAGGGCTGGCAGCCGAGCTTTTATCTGCCCGAGCGGGCCGCCAAGGTATGGGGCGATTCATTGGCCGCGGGGCGCGCCAAGCGGGACCCCGCACTGGGCGATCTCGACGTTGTGGTGACCACGCCGCTGGCCATCACCGACGACGAGAACACCGCCGCTGGGATACTCGACGCCATCCGACCGATGCTGGCGCTCTACATCGGCGGCATGGGCGCGAAGGGCCGCAACTTCTACCACGACTTCACCCGCCGTTACGGATTCACCACTGAGGCCGACGCCGTTCAGGATCTCTACCTGAGGGGCAAGAAAGACGATGCGGCCGCTGCGGTGCCCGAGGAGCTGCTTCGCCGGAGCTCACTGATCGGTCCTGCCGGCTACGTTCGGGAGCGGCTGGAAGCCCTGCGCGCCTCAGGCGTCACCACGTTGAACGTGACTCCGATGGCCGGATCTGCTGCCGAGCGGGTCCGGTTCATCGAGCGGATCCGGGACCTCGCCGGCGATCGGTAGCTCGTGGCAGCGGCCACCGCCCCAGGCTGGCAGATTGTTCGACGAAGGCGCCCGCGCTGAGCCATCCTGGTGAACGGTTGCTGCCACAGTGGACGGTATGCGACCATTGTGGACAGGTTCTGGCGGGCGTGGCACGGTGAATGGATGCGCGACCTGAACGCCACCTCGGCTGCCCTGCTCGGACTGTTGCACACGAGCCCGATGACCGGAGGGCAGCTAGTCACGGCCGCTGGTGAGCGGTTTGGGTCGTTCTTCAGTGTCACCCGCAGTCAGGTCTACCGCGAGCTGCCCGTGCTCACCGAGGCCGGCCTGCTCCGGCTTGGCAAGAAGGGAGCGCGGTCCAGCCAGCAGTACGTCCTCACCGCCGCCGGCAAGCGCGCCTTCAAGTCCTGGTTGAACTCCACCTCAGGGCCAGACCACCTGCGCAGCCCGTTGATCCTGCGCCTGGTGCACGCCGGATACCTCACTCCCAAACAGCGTGCCAACCTGGTCAGCAGCGCCCGGGCCGACTACCTCGTTCATCTTGACGAGGCCAGGGCCGACGCGAAAGCCGCCACCAATCCCTACACCAAGGCGGCCGCAGACTTCACCGTGGCCCACCGACGCGCGGTGCTCAAGTTGCTCGACGCCATCCCCACGGACTGAGCAACGGGGCGACTACGCTGGTTCGACGTGAACGCCGACGTCGCCGCCGATCTTAAGGATCTGGCCAGCACCCTCGCCGGGATCGAGGCTGTGTTGGACATCGACCGGTTGCGGGCGCAGGTGGCCGAGCTGCAGGAGCAGGCCGCCCGCCCAGACCTGTGGGATGACGTCGAGCATGCCCAACAGGTCAACAGCAAGCTCGCCCACAAGCAGGGCGACCTGCGGCGGGTGCTCGGGCTGCGGCGGCGGCTGGAGGACGTGGAAGTCCTCTACGAGTTGGCCGAGGAAGGCGCTGACGAGGCTGCCCGGAGCGAGGCCGAAGTCGAACGCAACCAGCTGCGCACAGAGATCGCGTCGCTGGAAATCCGTACCCTGCTGGCCGGCGAGTATGACGAGCGGGACGCGCTAGTGACGATCCGTTCCGAGGCCGGTGGCGTGGATGCAGCCGACTGGGCCGAGATGCTGATGCGGATGTACCTGCGTTGGGCCGAGCGGCACGGCTACCCCACCGAGGTCTACGACATCTCCTTCGCCGAAGAAGCCGGCATCAAGTCGGCGACCTTCTTGGTCAGGGCACCCTTCGCCTACGGCATCCTGTCGGTCGAGCAGGGCACCCATCGGCTGGTCCGGATTTCACCGTTCGACAACCAGGGCCGCCGGCAAACATCATTCGCTGGCGTCGAGGTGCTGCCGGTGACCGAGAACACCGACCATGTCGACATCCCGGAAAGCGAGATTCGCATCGACGTTTTCCGATCTTCTGGACCCGGCGGTCAGAGCGTCAACACCACCGACTCCGCAGTGCGCATCACCCATCTGCCCACCGGGATTGTGGTGTCCTGCCAGAACGAGAAATCACAGATCCAGAACCGGGCGGCGGCGATGCGGGTGCTGCAGTCCCGGCTGCTGGAGCGCAAGCGTCAGGAGCGGCAGGCTGAGTTGGATGCTCTCAAGGGTGAGGGCAGCTCGTGGGGCAATCAGATGCGGTCCTACGTGCTGCATCCTTATCAGATGGTCAAAGATCTACGGACTGAGCACGAGGTCGGCAACCCGGCCGCGGTGCTCGACGGGGACATCGACGCCTTCCTCGAAGCCGGTATCCGGTGGCGCCGCCAGCAGGAAGCACGGGTCGCCGGCTGAGGTCCATTCGTGCCTGCGGCGGCACGTCGACACCGGTTACCGGCTCCGGATGACGTAGACTCGCCGCTCGTGATCCGGCTCGACCACGTCAGCAAGTCCTACCGGACTGCCACGAGACCCGCCCTCGACGACGTCACAGTCGAGATTGGGAAGGGCGAGTTCACGTTTCTCATCGGACCGTCCGGATCGGGTAAGTCCACTTTTTTGCGCCTGTTGCTGCGGGAGGAGGTACCGACCAAAGGCGACGTCTACGTGGCGGAGTTGAACGTTGGCAAGCTCTCCCAGCGCCGTATCCCGCAGCTGCGGCAGCGGGTCGGCTGCGTGTTCCAGGATTTCCGGCTACTGGGCAACAAGACCGTCTCCGAGAACGTCGCGTTCGCCCTTGAGGTGATCGGCAAGTCCCGGCACACCATCCGCAAGGTGGTGCCTGAGGTGCTTGAGCTGGTCGGTCTGGAAGGCAAGGCGAACCGGATGCCACATGAGCTGTCCGGTGGAGAGCAGCAGCGGGTGGCGATCGCCCGAGCCTTCGTGAACCGGCCGTTGGTGCTGCTGGCCGACGAGCCCACGGGAAACCTGGATCCCGACATCAGTCACGAGATCATGCTGTTGTTAGAACGGATCAACCGAACTGGCACCACGGTCCTGATGGCCACCCACGACCACTCGATCGTCGACTCTATGCGCCGCCGCGTGGTGGAACTCCACCTCGGGCAAGTGGTCCGGGACGAGAGCCGCGGCGTATACGGCGTCGGCCGCTGAGACCTGCTTGCAGAGTCGAAGCAAGGTAACTCCAGATGAACCCACCACCGACCCGAGGAATGTCCAGAACCCATGCGTGCCAGCTTCGTGTTCAGCGAGGTCGTCACCGGCCTGCGCCGCAACGTCACGATGACCGTGGCGATGGTTCTGACTACGGCGATCTCACTTGGCTTGCTTGGTGGAGGTCTGCTCGTGGTCCGCACCATCGACCGGATGCAGCAGGACTACTTTCAGCGCGTTGAGACCGTGGTGTACCTCAGCGCTGATATCAGCGCTAATGATCCCGCTTGTACGTCGAGCACCTGCTCGGCCCTGCGCGGGCAGCTGGAGTCCTCTCCAGGGGTGCAGTCAGTCACATTTGAAAGCAGGCAGGCAGCCTACGCGCGGTTCCAGCGGATCTTCGAGAGCCAGCCTGAGCTGTTGCAGCTTGCCAGGCCTGAGGCGCTACCGGCGTCGCTGCGTGTTCAGCTGTCCAATCCGCAAAACTTCCCCTCCATCGCCAAGCAGCTCAATGGGCGTCCCGGTGTGGAACGCGTCAGAGACCAGGGTGAGGACTTGAGGGAGCTGTTTCGGGCCCTCAACGGGTTGCGCAACGGCACCTTTGTGATCGCGTTGATCCAGGGCCTCGCGGCACTGCTGCTGATTTCCAATACGATCCAGCTCTCGGCGTTTACCCGGCGCACTGAAGTTGGCGTCATGCGCCTGACCGGTGCTACTCGCTGGTACACCCAGCTTCCCTTCCTCCTTGAGGCGATGGTCGCCGGCGTGGTCGGTGGCGTGCTGGCCATCGTGGGTTTGCTGATCGCTAAGGTTGCCTTCATAGACAAGGTGTTTGGCAGCCTTTTCGAGGCGGCGATCGTGCCAAGGTTGAACTACGTGGACATCTTCTCGGTGGCGCCGATCCTGCTAGTAGTGGGCGCTGTGGTCGCTGCAGTGACCGGATACGTGACGCTGCGCCTCTACGTCCGCACGTAGATGGCTGCGCGCTTGTCACTGAAGGCAGCCATGACCAAGGAGCGCGGTCGCAAGGTGATCGTGTCGAACCGGCGGGCCCGGCACGATTATGAGATCATGGACACCTACGAGGCGGGCATCGCGCTCACTGGCACGGAGGTCAAGTCGCTGCGGGCCGGTCGCGCCTCGCTGGCCGACGCCTATGCCAGCGTCGAAGAGGGTGAGGTGTGGCTACGCGGCGTACACATTCCCGAGTACGACCAGGGTAGCTGGACCAACCACGAGCCCCGGCGGACCCGCAAGTTGCTGCTACACCGCAAGGAGATCCTCCGGCTGATCGGCAAGACCAGGGAGAGCGGCCTGGCATTGGTGCCGCTGTCGATGTACTTCTCCGATGGCAAGGTGAAGGTCGAGATCGCGCTGGCCCGCGGCAAGCGGTCCTATGACAAGCGGGCTGACCTGGCCAAGCGTGACGCGAACCGCGAGATGCAGCGGGCCTTGGGACGGCGGGTCAAGGGTATGAAGTGACCCGGTTATCGGGGATGAGCGCCGAGCGTCCGGGCGTTACCGTAGAGTGGTTGTCCAGCCCGACAAGGGGGTGAACGGTTTCGACTCCGGACGTTGAGTCAGTGGGAAGCGTGCCGGTGCAGGCGAGAGACCACCGTAAGCGTCGTCGCACCTCAATAAGCGCCGACACCAGTCAGCGCGATCTTGCTCTCGCTGCCTAAGCGAGGAGCAGATCTGTCGGACCGGGGAAGTCCCCGCCCCGGGTTCCGGCATCAGCTAGGGGACTCAACCATCAGGCCCGGTCGCGGGGCCTGAATGGGACACCTACAGCGACTGGGATCGTCACACCGGCTGGTCCGCGTGACCGGTGGATCCAAGTAGAGGCGTAGCGGACTGCGCACGGAGAAGCCCTGACGAGGCGACGGAGGACCCGGGTTCGATTCCCGGCACCTCCACCATGGCGGCCTTACTCGCACTCTGACCCGCAAGCGCGGTGGTGAGCAGGTCGCCGAGGTGATTTGTGGTGACTTCCTCCCCAGCTGTGAAGGTCTGTCGTGT
>JALZHU010000278.1 GCA_030860695.1 Actinomycetota bacterium | reverse complement strand
AGCGGCGCATGAGCCGTAAAGTGTCCCAAAAGTGTCCCTCGATCTCGCTGGGGTCCTTCCGGCAGCGTCATCACCAGCGCAAACGTGTGCCGCCTGGGGATCGAACCCAGAACCTCAGGATTAAAAGTCCCCTGCACCGAATGTCGCATAGTACCGGGTAATGACAGTTAGGGCCGGTAAATGCACGTCAGCGGCCGTCCTTGCAGGTTCCGAGTGTCGCCTAGTGTCGAGCAGTGCCGGGTTCGCACGAAACTGCGGAGCCCGATATGAGCCCGCTGTTGGTTGTTGGTCACTGGCTTACACCACATGGACTCCACTTTAGACCTCAACAGCGAGGCCGCCAGTTATCGTGATCTGACTGCCACCCGTTCGAGTCTTCGAGAGAAGCGACTCCTTGACATTGACCTTCCGCTTCAGTGGTTGCACTACAGATTTTAGCCGCCCAGGGCCCATGGTAATCGTTGTTGGACGCTCCAACCTGTGACTGGGATCTGTTGGAGTCGAGATGGCGTCCGCTCATCCCGAGGAGCGTGTGTGGGAGCAAGCCGTGAGGGGGGATGTGGGTCTGCGGTTAGCTGGGCTTAGACGGCACGGCCGTCATGATTGAGTCAAGTGTGTGATTCCTGGGTCGCCTCCGGGATTGGGACCTTGGGTGTCAGGCCGCGAGGTGGGCGCGTTGGGCGAGGTCGTGGAAGGCGGTTTGGTATGCGCGGGCGGCGGTGCGCAGCCGGGAGGGGGCGGGTGGGTCCGGGTCGGTGATCTCGGCAAGCCCGGTGCGGAGCAGATGGTCGTGGGCGTGGGTGAAGAGCAGGGCTTGTTGCAGGCCGGTATCGGTGACGTGGTATCGGCGGGTGTGGGGGATGCGGTGGATGAGCCCGTGGGCGCGTAGCCGCCGCAGGTCGTAGGTCATTTTCCCGGCGGTGATGTCCTCGGGTGTGGTGCCGAGGAGGGGCGCGAGCAGGGTGGGCAGGTCACGGTTGGTGAAGCCGTGGGGTAGCAGCCGGTGGGTGAGCAGCGCCTGCAGGAGGGCGTGGACGCGGGGGTCGCCGAAACGCAGCCCAGGGACGCGGGTGCCGTCGTTGGTGAGGATTGGTGCGGTGAGCTCGGTGAATGCTTCGGCGCCGCGGATCGGGTCGTGGCTGATGCGTTGGACGCCCAAAAGGCGCCGGTTGGCCGTGAAGCCGATCTGCCGCAGAGCGGTCAGGTTCTGGTCTGTCAGCCGTTTGGACACCCCGAAATCGCGGGTGTCATTGATGGTGGTCTCAGTCCGCAGTGCCCGGCCTTGTTTGTGATACTGTTTGATCTTGGCGTTCTTGTAGTCGACGTGCAGGGAGGGGACAACCCCCTCGGTGATGACCCGGGTGCGAAACCGGCCCGGGGTGGCATGGCGGCCTTTGCGGATGATGCGCCGGTCAAAGACCAGGCCGATCTGGTCGGGGCGGCCGATGTCGAGGTTGTGATGCAAGACCTGCTCGAAAAAAATCCGCCCGGACACCGGGCGGTCGAGCATCTGGGTCAGCGAGAACTCTGCCTGCAGGATCGACAGCTCGTAGCGGTAGCCGGCGGTCTCGTCCTCGTCGGTGAACGGGTTGGGCAGGATCCGCAGCCATTTGCGTAGCAGCGCTTCGATGTGCGCCGGGCCGAAGCTGTCGCAGATCTCCTGCAACGCGGGCACGTCATCGCAGGAAGCAAACCCGTTGTCCAGCGGCTGAAAACCAATCCCCGCCTTAGAGGCCTGACGCTTAGCCCACTCGTTGCCGTTGATGCACAACTTGGCGGTGTAGGGAAAATAGGTGCTGAACTTGAGGAAGAACGGCCCGAAATCGGCATCCACACAGTAGAAGTAGAAGAAGTTGATAAACGCTGACGAGCGCACCAGCCAGGCATAACTGCCCCCGGTCACCGGGTTGTAACGCCGCTGGGTTCGCCACACCCCCGCCTTCTCCTGAGCCCGCCCCACGAACAGCACGCCCTCGTCATCGGTGAACCCGGCCAGGAACTGCGCGGTGAGCTCGTCCTTGCGCTGACCCTTGGCGAAGCCCACCAGCTCCAGACCCCGCGCGGCGACAAAGCCGTGGATGTCAGCCACGAACGCCTTGGTCATCGGGTCCATCAACGCCGTGGACGCATAGTGGTACCCGCGGTGGCCGACGAAAAAGCCCTGGACCCCGCCCCCGTAGGCCAACCGCGGCTGCCACACATTGAGATACATCCGGTCGATGGACTCCACCTCGAACACCACATGATCGTCAAGGACATCGGCGACACTGCGCGCTACGGTCATTACGGCTCCGGTCGGACGGGCGGCCAGTTGGCCAACCAACCGCTACCAGCGGTTCATACACGGACCGGCATGCCGGTCACGGTCTAGATCCCGCCGACCGGAGCCCCCAACCCAACCCGACCACAGAACATGCCCGTCGGGATGGGGCGAAGCCCGGCTAGGTGGTCGTGGTGGCTGTGGTTTCAGTGTGTGATGATGACGGCAATGTTCTGGTGGATGTTCGTTTCGCTGCTGAGTCAGATCTGGAGATGTTGGAGCGTCGGTTTCCCATGCCGGCCTCGTTGATCGTGTGCCTTCGATCCTTTGCATGAGCCCGCGGTGATCGCTTTGTGGTATGGGGTGGATCCAATTTGAGCTCATCGGTCCGCTTGCAGCGGAGGTCGCCATCGGCCTGGCACTATTCGACGCCAGAGGGCGAGCACCCGCGGAGGATGGAAAGCTAGCTGCCCTGGCGGTCGCTGCCATCATCTGGGTCGAGGTTGTATTCCTAGGCGCGGGTGAGCACTAGGGCGCCGCGTTTGGTGAGCGGCAAGGGCAGTGGGCCGCGGTTGGCGAGCGTGTTGGCGAGCAATTCGGCCTGCTCGGGTGGCGCAAACGGGCGCGCAAGGTCGCGTATGGCGTCTTGGTCAGGCAGCGTGATCAGTGGGCGTCCCAGGGCTTGGTGTCGGCTGATCCAAAGATGGCTGCAACCATCCCGGGCGCGTCTTCTGTGTCGAACGGGGTCGATGCTGGTCGCCAGATCGGCGCGCCAGCTCCGGTGAGTCGGCGCAGGAGATCGTGCCGGCCACGAACAACCCGCCCGGGCGCCCTATGGCTTGACATCCATAGGGGCATCAGTGCTCTATTCGGTCCCCACACCGCATGAGAAGCGCCTATGGTCACCTTGGGTCATGTTCGCCTGCTATCTGGTGACGCCGGATGTGTCCCCCGCAGTCGCAGTGAAACCCTCATGGACGCCTTTGTTAGCCTGATCGTCACCGTGCGCGCTGACATCGTTGCAGTCCAGCAGATGCGTTCACCTGAATAGCAGGCTCCCTGTGAGGCCCCGTCGTCTCTAACGGAATGGATCCCATTTAGCCAGCCTTGAGCGATTCGCCTCGTTATAGTCATCCCACGGGCGTACAAAATCTTTGGGCTACATCAGGTGATGTAGGGAGACTGCATCAGCTGAGGTATGTGTGAAATGGCCTGCGGGAATGATGATCAGCATCCAAATCCTGGATAGGGTTTCCGAGCCGAAGTCGCTCCGCAGCCGGTGGGGCGCTTGTCGGTCCCATCCCGTCAAGCCAGAACTGCGCAAACGGGCAAACCGGTCCTGCGCCAGGAAATCATTCGATGAGTCACCGCAAGCTAAGCGACCAAGCGGTCGCAGTCGCCGCCGCGCTGGGCGAGTTCAACGTGCGACCCCACGATCGGGTGCTGATCATGCTTCCCGACGGTCCCCACTTCACCGAGGCCTTCGCCGGGGCGATGCAACAGGTCGCAGTGCCACTGCCGGTGAATCCGCTACTATCAGCGCCCGACATCGTGGCAGTCGCCGCCGAGGCAGGTGCCCGGCTATTGCTGGTCTCGGCGGATCGCGTTCCTGCGCTGGCTGGCCTGGAGGCCGAGCCACCGGTATTAATCGATGGGCCGCAGGGGCTCTGGGCGGCTGCACTGCGACTGCGCCAAGTGGAGAATCCGCAGGCCGCTAATTGAGAGGTTGGGAACGGCCACCGCGACAGACTCGTATATACTTATTGCGTCGGGGTTCGAATGGACCCGGTACCGTGCCAAAACTTGCAACCGTGCGGTGACTTGGAGTCTCCTTGATGCTCGTGATCAGTCACGATCACGAGCCGTGCTGTTTCGACTGCTGTATCTGATCTCTGTCACGGTGTTCGACTGGCTCAGGTTGCTCGCCCGCAGAGCCGCAGCCAAGGACCTCGATATCCTGATCCTGCGCCACGAAGTCACGGTGCTGCGCCGTCAGGTTGACAGACCTCGACCCTCGTGGCCGGACCGAGCCATCCTGTCCGCCCTGACCCTGTGGGTGCCGAACTGGTTATCCACGGTGCTGACTTGCGGTATCACTGGAGGGGGGCATCCGACATGATCGCCGGTTGTGACAATGCGACTGGTGTATCTGGTCTTTCGGCAGCTCAGGGCCTGGCTGGGGCTGCTGGCCCGCAGCTGCCGATCGAAGAAACGCGAAGATCCTGGTCTTCGGACACGAGGTCGCCGTGTTAGGCCGCCAAGTGAGCAGACCGCGTCTGTTTGGGCGGACCGGGCGGTGTTCGCAGCGCTGGCTCGGTTGGTGTCCTGGGCTGGCCGACGGCATCGGATCGTCACCCCCGCCACGATCGTGTCCTGTGGTGGCGCCGTGACCTGGTGACGCGATGCTGGACCCAGCCCCACCGGCGCCGAATCAGGGGCCGCTGCACGGCATTGGAGCTGCGCCAGTTGGGGCTGCGGCTGGCGTCGGAGAACTCCTACTGGGGTTACCGGCAAATCCAGGGCGAACTCGCCGGGCTCGGCTACCAGGTTGCGGCGAATACGGTGTGGTTGATCCTGACGCGAGCCGGCATCAATCCCCGCACCTTGCCGCAACGGTCGCCTTGGCGGCCATTTCTGCGCCTGCCAGCCCGGGGCATTGTGGCCACGGACTTGTTTGTGTCGACACGCTGCTGCTTCCAGCGGTGGTCTGTGCTGTTTGTGGTGGACCACGCCACCTGTCGCGTCCACCTGCTTGGCGTCACGGCGAACCCGAGTGCAGCCTGGGTGGCCCAGCAGGCGCGGATTCTGCTGATGACCCTCGGCGACCGCGCGGCTGTGTTCCCGTTTTTGATCCGGATCGTGACAGCACGTTCACCAACATCTTCGACGCCGTATTCACCAGCGAGGCCATTTGCATCCTGCGCACGTCGGGGCGAACACCTTGGGCGAACGCGATCGCCCAACGCTGGGTCGGCGCTGTTCGCCGCGAGATGCTCGACCGGATGCTGATCACCAACCGTCGCCACCTCGAACACGTGCTGACCGAGTACGGGGGGCATTTCAACCACCATCGTCCCCACCGCGCACTGCATCAAACAGCATCACTTAGACCACTGCCACCGCCCATGCCGCCGTCCTAGCTTTGCCTCCGACGCCACGACCAACTCGGCGGGATGATCCATCAATACGTTCAGGTCGCATGGTGCGGATGACCTATTCGGCACCTCCAGGCCCGAAAAGCAGCTGGCGAACAAGCTCAAGCGCTGCCGCACGAACCGGCTCAGCGGATCTTGTTCGTGTTGACGGCGTTGCTTGCTGGCTAAGCGCTGCTCAGCTGTCACCGTCGTCGAGGAAGATTTGCTCGATCGGCATCCCGAACGTTCGGGCGATCTTAAACGCCAGCGGCAGGCTTGGGTCGTACCGGCCGGTCTCGAGCGCGTTGACAGTCTGTCGGGAGACGTCCAGCCGCTCGGCGAGCAGCGCCTGGGTCCAGTCGCGCTCCGCCCGCAGCGCCCGCAGCCGGTTCCTCACCGTTCCGTGTGCGGTGATACATAACGGCGCCGGGCGAGCAGCACACCGAGCATCCACATCGTGCCATACACCGGCCAGACGTAAAACCAGGACACTTCTGGGAGCCCGGTGAGCTGGAGGAACCCGTACCCAAATGTGATCACCGACCCGGCTGCGAAGGCGAACCCAAGCCCCTCGAGCTGAATCCGGCGCTGAAGCTCGTCGATGTCGCGTAGGTAATGCACGACCGCCCACACCAGGTAGCCCGGCGGGATCATCGGCACAAGCGCGACCGGGTAGCGCCACGGTGCGTCCGGAAAGTCGTTCAGCAGCAAGATGGTGCCGCCTAGCAGCACGGCGTAGGCCAGCAACGCCGTCACCAGCCGTCGGTTGTAGCGGCGCTGTGCGTCTTGCATTCCGCTCATACGACGGCTCCTGGTGATAGCAGCAGCGCCGCCACGCTGAACGCGAGCGTGATCAGCGCGGACCGGATCAGGGGCACCGTGGCCAGCACCGGCGCGCCCGGTGTGCGGCCCTCGGAGGTCGACTGGCCGTCGGTCGATGCTCGGGCGATCACCAGCTTGTCCCATCAGTGTCAAGTAACCTTTCCATCTAGTGTCAACCTCGCTTGACAAAAGTCAAGCGAGGTTGACTCAAGCCGAGCTGATCACTTGCGGGCCTTCGACACCCGCGGACAGAAACTCCAGCGTATCCACGTCAGCCGGTTCGGCTAGGCCGCCGCACGGCCAGCACAAGGTCGGAAAGCCCACTCAGCTAAACGAGCGCTACGGCATCCTCGACAACAGCGTCCGACACCGCCGGCCACCAGCACAATGGCCGGGCACGCCCTGATCCGATGGCGGCCTCACCGTCGACCCGTCTCGATGCGGACCAGGACCCGAGCAAGACGGCGAGGTCAGCTATGTGATCGCGCACAACCACACGCTCATGGCTCCCCTTTATGTCAAGACCTGGCGGAGGTCGCTTCCACGGGTCCGCGCGCGCAAGGCTACGGGGCCATTCCTCCGGCCTCCAGGGTCGCTACCGCGATCGCTGCGCGACGGCCCACGGGCCGCCCTGGACCTGCGAGCCTAATGAAAGCTAACCGGGTCGGCCCAGGCAGACTCCGTCCCGGTGGCCGTCGGTGGGTGAGCACTCCTCGAGCC
>JALZHU010000277.1 GCA_030860695.1 Actinomycetota bacterium | reverse complement strand
GCCCAGGTGCCGCCTGCTCCTGCCCCGCCACGGGCGTCCGCTCCGGCCCCGCCGGAACCGCCGGCGCAGGCGCCACCTGCGCCAGCCGAGCCGAAGCCGAAGCCGAAATCGACCGCGCCAGCACCAGCGCCGCCAGCAGACCTGGCCCCGCCGACGGCTGTTGCTCCGCCGACTCCGACCACGCCGGTCCCCGTCGAGCCGGCTCTAGTCGCACCGCCAGCTCCTGAACCGGTAGCTCCTGAACCGGCGGTTGCTCCTCCAGCAGCCGCGCCGGTCGAGCCAATTGACGCTCCGGCCGGCCGGCTGGTGCGGCTGCGCGGGCGGTTGTCCCGGTCCCGCTCGGCGTTCGGGCAGAGCCTGCTAGGCCTACTCGGCGCGGGAGATCTCGACGAGGACTCATGGACCGACGTGGAGGACACCCTGCTGCTTGCCGACCTCGGCGCAGCTACTACCGCCGAGATCGTGGAGCAGCTGCGTACGGAACTTGCGCAGCGCGGCGTGCGCACCGCAGAGCAGGCCCGCGCCGCGCTGCGCGATGTGCTGATCGAGGCGCTGCGCCCGGAGCTGGACCGTGCCGTGCGGGCATTGCCGCACAATGGCGCCGAGGGAGCTAAAACCCCTGGCGTGGTGCTGATCGCCGGAGTGAACGGCACCGGCAAGACGACCACCACCGGCAAGCTGGCCCGTGTGCTGGTTGCAGACGGTCGGCGGGTATTGCTCGGTGCCGCTGACACGTTCCGGGCCGCGGCGGTGGATCAGCTGGCCACTTGGGGGGAGCGCGCTGGTGCAGAGGTCGTGCGAGGCGCCGAGGGCGCCGACCCGGCCAGCGTGGCGTTTGAGGCAGTCAAGCGGGGTAGCGCTGATGGGGTGGACACGATATTGATCGACACCGCGGGCCGGCTGCACACCAAGACTGGCTTGATGGACGAGCTAGGCAAGGTCAAACGAGTGGTCTCCAAGCAGGCCCAGGTAGACGAGGTGCTTCTAGTGCTGGATGCCACGACCGGTCAAAACGGGCTCACCCAGGCCAGAGTGTTCCGTGAGGTCGTTGATGTCACCGGCATCGTGCTGACCAAGCTGGACGGTACCGCCAAGGGCGGGATCGTCTTCCATGTGCAGCGCGAACTCGGTGTGCCAGTCAAGCTGGTAGGCCTCGGTGAAGGCGTTGACGATCTTGCCCCATTCGAGCCCGCCGCTTTTGTGGATGCGCTGTTGGACTAGTTTCTGGCGGGCGGGCGCGGCAGGCGCGGGGACCCGTACGGCTCCCGCAACCCGGACGTAACGGTACGATCGCGACAGTTAACGTGGGCGCAACATACTGTGCTTCCGGGCGAAACACCTGCTGCTCACTCTTTTCACATGCGCAACACGATCGTGGTGCGGCGCTCTACACAGAGGAGTGAAGCCCGTGCTAGACACCGGTGACACTGCTTGGATGCTCGCCAGCTCGGCCCTGGTGCTGCTGATGACTCCAGGCCTGGCGTTCTTCTACGGCGGCATGGTCCGCTCGAAGAGCGTCCTGAACATGATAATGATGAGCGTGTCCGCGATGGGGCTCGTGGGCCTTCTCTGGGTGCTCTACGGCTACTCCGAGGCATTCGGCAACGACGTCGGCCTGGGCCTGCTCGGCAACCCGGCGGAGTTCGCCGGGCTGAACGGTCTCTTTGGGGGGACCTACGTCGCAAGCGAGGGCTCCCAGGTCTCAACCCCGCTGGTGGGGACCATCCCCGCGACAGTATTCGTTGCGTTCCAGGCGATGTTCGCGATCATCACGGTCGCCCTGATCTCGGGGGCTGTTGCTGACCGGATGCGGTTCGCGCCATGGTTATTGTTCGCCGCGCTGTGGGCGACCGTGGTGTACTTCCCAGTGGCGCACTGGGTGTTCTCCTTCGACGAGGTCACCGCCCCGGTCGGTGGCTGGATCGCCAACGACCTCGCAGCGATCGACTTCGCTGGCGGGACGGCGGTGCACATCAACGCGGGTGCTGCGGCCCTGGCGCTATGCCTGGTGCTCGGCAGGCGCCGTGGCTGGCCGCGGGAGGCGATGCGCCCGCACAACCTACCTTTCGTGATGCTCGGTGCGGGCCTGCTGTGGTTTGGGTGGTTCGGCTTCAATGCCGGATCGGCCGTCGGCGCAAACGGCATTGCGGGTTTCGCCTTCGTCAACACCCTGGCAGCCACGTGTGCGGCGATGCTGGGCTGGCTGCTGGTTGAGCGGGTCCGGGATGGGCGGCCCACCAGCCTCGGTGCCGCCTCCGGCGTGGTGGCCGGCTTGGTCGCCATCACCCCGTCCTGCTCGTCGGTCTCCCCGGTGGGGGCGATCGCGGTGGGAGCCATCGCTGGCGCATTGTGTGCGCTCGCGGTCAGCATCAAGTTCCGGCTCGGCTTCGACGACTCGCTCGACGTGGTCGCCGTACACCTCGTCGGCGGTCTGGTGGGCACGCTGGCGATTGGTTTCCTCGCCACCTCCGCGGCACCCGCCGGGGTGAACGGCCTGTTCTATGGTGGAGGCATTGACCAGCTGTGGCGCCAGGCCGTGGCCTCAGGTGCTGTGATGATCTACTCGTTCGTCGGAGCTTCGATCATCGCGCTGGTGCTGAAGTACACCATCGGTCTACGGGTCGACAACGAAGCCGAGCTGACCGGTATCGACGAGACCGAGCATGCCGAAGCCGGCTATGAGCTCAGCGCGATCCCGACCGGAAGCGGGGATGGCCGGGCCGCCCATGCAGCCTCGCCGAGCAAAATCCCGGCCTCGGCCGGTCAGGAAGGTGAGTGGCGATGAGGCTGGTAACCGCGATCGTCAAGCCGTTCACGCTGGAGGATGTCAAGAGTGCCTTGGAGCAGATCGGGGTGCTCGGGATGACAGTCAGCGAGGTGCAGGGTTACGGCCGCCAAAAAGGACACACCGAGGTCTATCGGGGAGCGGAGTACGCGGTGGACTTCGTGCCCAAGCTCCGGGTTGAGGTCGTGGTAGACGACACCCAGGTGGACAAGACCATTGAGGCGGTGGTCGAGGCGGCCCGAACCGGCAAGATCGGGGACGGTAAGGTCTGGGTCACCCCAGTGGAGACCGTGGTCCGGGTGCGAACCGGGGAGCGCGGTCTCGACGCCTTGTGAGGTCTGACGCCGTGATGTGGTGAGCTTGGCGGGGCATCAGTGCACGTCGCTGGTACCCCGCCAAGCGGTTGAATTCGCTGGAAACCTGCTTGTAACGCGGCGGTGGTCGCAGCGTTACAAGCTGCGCGAACCCTCAGGTCGAGGACGTCGCTGGGCGGCGAGGGCGACCGGCGGCTGGTCAGGCATGAATGGTATGAACCGGTGACCGCCGGCGCGGAAGGGGAAGGCAATGAAGCGGCCTGGGGTGCTGCCCCACGCCGGGGGCTCGGACAACCCCTCAGACGACCTCGTCAGGGCCCGCGCCGCGCTCCTGGGCGTGACCCCTCGACAGCGCCAGCTGACAGCCGAGGCGCTGCGGGCAGCGCTGGCAGACCTTTACGAGCTGTGGCTCACCTCCCGGTGCGCGGCGGTGGGTGTAGGCCGCGGCACCGCGCTGGTCGCGGTCGGTGCACTGGGCCGCCGCGAGGTCGTGCCGTACTCCGACCTGGACCTGCTGCTCTTGCATGACGGCAAGCGCGACGTCGCCGAGCTCGCGAACTCACTGTGGTACCCGCTGTGGGACGCCCGCATTGACCTTGACCACAGCGTGCGAACCGTCGGGCAGGCGGTGCAGGTGGCGGTTACCGACCTGCGCGCCGCGCTGGGGTTGCTGGATGCCCGTCTGATTGCCGGGGACGGTGCGCTGTTCACCGTGATGGACACCGCGGTGCGCCAAGCCTGGCGCAGTAGCATCCGCAGCCGGCTGGAGGAGCTCGCCGAGTCAACCCAGCAGCGGTGGCAGCGCAGCGGCGACATCGCCCACCGCGTGGAACCGGACCTCAAGAACGGCCACGGCGGGTTGCGGGACGTACAGCTGCTTGACGCGCTGTCGGCAGGCCAACTTGTGGATCGGGCCGGGCCGGAGGTGCGCGCGGCCCGCGACCTGCTGCTGGACGTGCGCACCGAGCTACACCGGCTCGCCGGTAGGGGCCGCGACGTGCTCCGGGCCCAGGACGCCGACGAGGTCGCCACCACGCTGGCGCTTGGGGACCGGTTTGACCTGGCCAGGCACCTTTCTGGAGCGGCGAGGACTGTTGTCTACACGGTGGATGTCGGATTGCGCACCGCGCGCGCCGCGCTGCCCGCCCGCGGGCGCGCCCGGCTGACCGGGTTGCGCAGCCTCAGGCGAAGACCGCTGCGCCGCCCGTTGAACGAAGGGGTGGTCGAGCATGGCGGCCAGGTGGCGCTGGCCCGCGACGCCAACCCGGCGCGGGACCCGGCGCTGGCGCTGCGGGTCGCGGCAACGGCGGCGCGAACCGGGATGCCGGTTGGCACCGGCACGCTGGCCACCCTTGCCGACACCGCGCCGGAGCTGCGCCAACCCTGGCCGCGGCCAGCGCTGGAGGAACTACTGTCGCTGCTGGGTGCAGGCCCGCCGGCGGTGGATGTGATCGAGGCCATGGACCGCACCGGGCTGTGGGGCCGGCTGTTCCCGGAATGGGGTGCGGTACGTGACCTGCCCCCGCGGGATCGGGCGCACGTGTGGACCGTAGACCGTCATTTGGTGGAAGCGGCGGCGCAGGCGGCTCGGCTGACTACCACGGTCGCCCGCCCAGACCTGCTGCTGCTTGGTGCGCTGCTGCACGACCTGGGTAAGGGTCGCGGCGCTGACCACTCCGTGGTCGGCGCGGCCCTCGCCGAGCAGATCGGGCACCGGCTGGGGCTGTGGCCCTCGGACGTTGCGACGCTCTGCGCGATGGTGCGACATCACCTGCTGTTACCCCATACCGCGACCCGTCGGGATCTCGACGACCCCGCCACCGTGCAGCGGGTGGTCGACACCCTCGGGAGGGATCCCCTCCTGCTTGATCTGCTGGTCGCGTTAGCCGAGGCTGACGGTCTGGCCACCGGCCCTGGTGTCTGGACCGAATGGCGCGCCGCTCTGATCTCCGACCTAGCCGAACGCTGCCGTGCGGTGCTGGCCGGCCGGCCCGTGCCGGCACCGGAGCCACTCACCGAAGAACACCGTGCGTTGGCGCAGCGGTCAGTCGCGAGCGGCTCGCTGCACGTGGCGGCGGATACCGCTGCGGGGGCAGGTGCGACCACCACAATCATCGTCGTGACCCCTGGCCGGCCTGGGGTGCTCGCACTGGCCGCCGGGGTGCTTGCCCTGCATTCGCTGCAGGTCCACTCCGCGGACATCCGGGTCGTCGAAGTCCCCGGAGGGTCCGCAGCGGTGAACAGCTTCACCGTGTCGCCACGCTTCGGTCGTCCCCCCGACGTCGCGCTGCTGCGCCAGGATTTGATGCGGGCGCTGGACGGTTCGCTGCAACTGGCGGATGCGTTGGGGGCCAAGGAGCGTGACTACGGGGAAACCTCGGCGTCTGACGCGGGTTTCGCTGACGTTGAGACCAAGGTGTTGTGGTTTGACGACGAGGCGACCGGAGCAGTGGTCCTCGAACTGCGCACCACCGACCGGATCGGGTTGCTGCACCGGGTTGCGGCGGCGTTGGAAAGCAATGCGGTCACCGTCCGCTGGGCTCGGGTCGTCACGCTGGGCAGCTCGGTCGTGGACTCGTTTTGCTTGACTGGCCCGGGTGGTGACAGTGCCCCCAGTAGTCACAGGACACTGCCGCCTGAGGCACGCGAGCGGATCGAGCGTGCGGTACTCAACGCCGCCCGGTGAGCGCCCGGCTACCATCCGCCACATGCACGGAACCCGGGACGAGGCCGTCCCCCTACGCCCGCCGTTCGAGATCGTGTTGCGTGGGTTCGACCGGCAACAGGTCACCGAACACGTCAACGCGCTCAAAGCTCGCGTTGCAACCCTTGGCGCTGAACGCGACGCTGCGCTGCAGCGGGCCGCCGATCTCAATGAGCAGGTCGAAGATCTGCGCCGTGAAGCGGCGGAGGCGAGCAGAGAAAGTGATCGTCTGCGTCGCGAAGCCGCAGAAGCGGCCACCCAGGTCGATCGGCTGCAGCGGTCCCCACTGACCGCAGCGAGCGACCGGATCCAGCGCATGCTGCAGATGGCCGAGGATGAGGTCGCCGAGCTGCAGATCAGCACGGAGCAGGAGACCACCTCACTGCGCGAGAGCGCCCGCGCCGAGGCCGATCGGCTGTTGGCTGAGACCACCCAGCGATGCGAGCGCCTGGAGGCTGAGTCGGAAAGCCGGCGTCAGACGGCGGAGGCCGAATCCGCTGCCCGACGCCAGCAGGCGGAGCGGCAGTCCGAGCAGGACATCGCACGCCGGCAGGCCGCTACGGAAGCCTGGATCCGCGATTATCAAGCCCGCAACCTCGCCTCCCTATATCTGATCATGCAGATGGCGGGCGAGCGGCTGAGTAACCGGGTGGCCAAGGCCAAGCGGCAGGTCACCGCGCTCAGACAGCTGCGGGCCGAAGTCACCAGCCAGCTGTCGGAAGTGCACCACCTGCTGGCCGAAGCGGTCGAGGTGGCCGATCAGCCCACCGCCACCGAGCAGGCCGAGCAGGCCGAGCCGTCGGATGACTCACCTCTGCTGGAACCGGCGCAGGATGCTGGCGAATCCGATGGCTCGGGTACACCTCGGCGGTGGGAGCAGCCCGGACTGGCAGGTCGGCGCTGGCAGGAAGACCAACCCACGGCCAGATTCGGGTTACATCCGTAGGAGGAGGGCGCCGCGCCACCGGGGTTGAGTAGTCCTACCTAGTGGTGATTGCGGGGATTCACGCTCTCCAGCGGGTGGCTGGCGTTGGCACGCTAGTGTAGTGTCTCATAATTGAGTTTTCACTTGCTGGAGAGCGACTCGTCCCCTGGCGACCTTGGCGAGGATTTGCTCGGCGGTGGCAGTCCAGATG
>JALZHU010000276.1 GCA_030860695.1 Actinomycetota bacterium | reverse complement strand
CGACCCGCTCAACCACCACATCCGCCAAGTGCGGAAGAAGAACCTCAACACCATCGTGATCACCACACAGCCGATCATGATCACGCTGATGTGATCAAGAAGTCCGCAACGACACACATCACGGGGCCAACTCGATCACGGAAAGTGGGCCAGATCCGGAAGCCCGACCCGGCACCGACACCCAGGAACTGGCCCGGCTAGCCCGAAAGATCGCCGCAACACGAATCTAAGGCCAACCGAACACGCGATCAAGGCTACGTATCCTTAGGCAACGCGACGGTGCCGGTTGCATTCGCTCCTGGTCTGCGACGGCTGCGCCGGGCGGGTGACCTGCCCACACTGCTCCGGTGATCGCCTCTGGTCGGCGCGGCGCGGGCCTCTTAAGCGTATGCACAGGCGGGACTCATCCCAGTCCTGCGCATAAGCCAGTTCGCTGGGGCAGGTGCCGTCTGCCCGTATCCGACAGTCTGGCTGTTGGTAGATTCTCTGCGGGTGGACGGGCCTATCCGATCCGGGATCGTCTGACAATACGGACATATCGACCATTGTCTACGAGGCGGTGGGCTGGGGTGATCGTGGCGCACATCTTCATCAGCTATGCCACCCTGGATCGGGCGATCGCTGACGAAGTGGCGAGCTGGCTTCGGGCAGCCGGTCACGAGCCGTTCCTCGATCATGATCTGCGCGACGGAATCAGTCCCGGCGAGGACTGGAAGCAGCGTCTGTACCGCGAGCTGCGCCGGGTGGACGCGGTGATCGGGGTGGTGACGAAATCTTTTGTGGCGTCGGAATGGTGTTTTGCCGAGTTGGGAATCGCGGATGCGCGGGGGTGCCGGCTCATACCGTTGCGAGCTGAGGCTGGCGTAGTGCACCCGCTGATGCAGGGTCTGCAGTACGTGGACTATCACGCCGACCCGCAGCAAGCTCGCACCCGGACGCTGCAGACGGTGCGGCTGTTGGATGACGGTGGCGATACCTGGCGGGAGGGCGACAATCCCTTCCCGGGGCTGGAGCCGTTCACCGCGGCGCGCAGCCAGGTGTTTTTCGGTCGTGCTGCCGAGGCCCGCGAGGTGGGCAACCGGCTGCGCACCATGAGCGGCACCAGCGGCCTGCTGGCCATCGTCGGACCCTCCGGCTGTGGGAAGTCGTCCCTGCTCCATGCTGCGGTAGCGCCGCTGCTCGACAGTGATCCGGCTTGGCTGACAGTGCCGACGCTGGTGCCGGGAACCGATCCGCTCCCTGAGCTGGCCCGGGCACTGGCGGCCACCGGCCACCGTCTGGAGTTGGGCTGGTCGGCCAACGAGGTCCGAGGCAGGCTGGAAGCCGGCACCGATGGCCTGCGCCGCGTGGCTGATGACCTGCTAGCTGCCCGCCCGGGCACTCAGCAACGGCGGCTGCTGGTGATGATCGACCAGGCCGAGGAGTTGTTCACCAGGACAACGCCGCCTGCCTTGGAGGGATTCGCACAGCTGCTGCGCGACGCGGTCGCTGGCCCGGTTGGAGTGGTTGCGGTGATGCGGTCGGAGTTCCTTGATGACCTCCGCGCGCTGCCCGCGCTGGCCGGCATGCCGATCGAAGCCTACGTGCTGGCCCCGCTGGACCGGGAGATGCTGCGCGACGTCATCGAAGGGCCCGCCAAGGTGGCCCGGCTGCGCCTTGATGCAGGACTGGCAGCTGCGTTGGTCGCCGACACCGACAGCGGTGAGGCCCTGCCGCTGCTCGCCTTCACCCTGCGCCAGTTAGCAGACGGGCTGCCCGCTGGAGGCACGTTAAGCCTGTCCCGCTACCGCGACCTCGGCGGCGTCCAAGGCGCGCTGGCCCGGCATGCCGATGCGGCACTCACCGAAGCGGTTCAGACCAGCGGCCTGACCGAGCGCGACATCCTGGCCGGACTGACCCGCCTGGTCACCATCGACGACACTGGCCGACGCGGTCGGCGACGGATCAGGCTCACCGGCCTGGCCGAGCCGCTGCGTGTCGCGTTGCAGGTCTTCGTCGAGCGCCGCCTGCTGCTCAGCGACACCGACGACACCGGCCAGGTGTGGCTCACCGTGGCGCATGAGGCCCTGCTCACCGGGTGGCGACCCCTGGACACCGCCACCGCCGACATCACCACCGCCCTGCGCACCGCGCGGGCAGTAGAGCAAGCGACCGTGGAGTGGACCAGCGCGGACCGATCCGAGCACTATCTCTGGGACGACAAGCGGCTCACCACCGCCCTCGCCACGCTGGGAATGACCGACGACGACGGCAGCCACAACCCTGCTACGCCGCCCATCATCGAACTCGACGACCAGGCCCGGGCGTTCCTCGACGCCGCCGCCCGGCGCGTCCACGCCGTCAAGGAGCGTGAACGGCGTCGTCGCACCCGCACCATCGCCGTGCTGTCGACCCTGCTATTGCTCGTGACAGCCGCGTCGATACTCGCCTTCCAACAACGCAGCACCGCCCAGGCCCAACGCGACACCGCCATCTTCAACCAGATCACCGCACAAGCTGACCGGCTGCGCAGCACTGACATCTCGCTTGCGGCTCAACTCGACCTCACCGCCTACCGCCTGCGACCGACCCCGGACCTCTACACGGCACTGCTCACCATGGGGAACGGCGCCTTATCCACCCCGCTGACTGGCCACACCAACGCCATCAGAACGGCGGTGTTCAGCCCGGATGGACACACCCTGGCCACCGCCAGTGACGACCAGACCGTGCGGTTGTGGAACGTCACCGACCCAACTCATCCCACGTCCCTAGCCCGACCCTTGACCGGCCACACCGGCTTTGTCAACGCGGTCGTGTTCAGCCCGGATGGACACACCCTGGCCACCGCCAGTGACGACCAGACCGTGCGGTTGTGGAATGTCACCGATCCAGCCCATCCCACCTCCCTAGGCCAACCCCTGACCGGTCACACCAACGCCATCAGAGCGATGGTGTTCAGCCCGGATGGGTACATGCTGGCCACCGTCAGTGACGACCGCACTGTGCGGTTGTGGAACGTCGCCGACCCATCCCATCCCACCTCCCTAGGCCAACCCCTGACTGGTCACACCGACTTCATCAGAGCGGTGGCGTTGAGTCCGGTTCATCAGAGCGGTGGCGTTGAGTCCGGATGGGCACATCTTGGCCACCGGCAGCGATGATTACACCGTGCGGTTGTGGAATGTCACCGATCCAGCCCATCCCGCGTCCCTGGGCCAACCCCTGAGTCACACCCAAACCGTCAGAGCGGTGGTGTTCAGCCCCGATGGACACACTTTGGCCACTGCCGGCGGCGAGGCGGCCGTGCGGTTGTGGGATGTCACCGACCCAGCCCACCCCACGTCCCTGGGGCAACCCCTGATCGGCCACACCAACCTCATCAGAGCGCTGGTGTTCAGTCCGGATGGGCACATCCGGGCCACCGCCAGCTACGACCGGACCGTGCGGTTGTGGAACGTCACCGACCCAGCTCATCCCACGTCTCTGGACCAACCCCTCGCTGGTCACACTGACTTCGTCAGAGGGGTGGCGTTTAGCCCGGATGGGCGCACCCTGGCCAGTGGAAGCAACGACCACACAGCCCGGCTGTGGAGTATCCCCTATGGCCTACTGACTGGCCATACTGGCATTGCCTACGCGGTGGCGTTCAGCCGGATGGGCGCACCCTGGCCAGCGGTGGTGGCGACCGAACCGTGCGGTTGTGGAATGTCACCGATCCAGCCCATCCCACGTTCCTGGGCCAACCCCTGATCGGCCACACCGACTCCATCTTCTCGGTGGTGTTCAGCCCCGACGGACGCATCTTGGCCACCGCTAGCTACGACCGGACCGTGCGGTTGTGGAATGTCACCGATCCAGCCCATCCCACCTCCCTGGGCCAACCCCTGACCGGCCACACCGACTTCGTCAGCACGGTGGTGTTCAGTCCGGATGGGCGCACCCTGGCCAGCGGCGGCGAGGAGACCGTGCGATTGTGGAACGTCATTGATCCAGCCCATCCCACCTCCCTGGGCCAACCCCTGACCGGCCACACCGACCGCGTCAGAGCGGTGGTGTTCAGTCCGGATGGGCGCACCCTGGCCACCGTCGGCGACCACCAGACCGTGCGGTTGTGGAACGTCACCGATCCAGCCCATCCCACCTCCCTGGGCCAACTCCTGACCGGCCACACCAACATTCTCAGGGCGGTGGCGTTTAGCCCGGATGGGCGCACCCTGGCCACCGTCAACGATGACCAGACCGTGCGGTTGTGGAACGTCACTGACCCCGCCCACCCCACGTTCCTGGGCCAACTCCTGACCGGCCACACCAACACTCTCAGGGCGGTGGCGTTTAGCCCGGATGGGCACACCCTGGCCACCGCTGGCGGCGACCAAACCGTGCGGTTGTGGAACGTCACCGACCCAGCCCACCCCACGTCCCTGGGCCAACCTCTGACCGGCCACACCGACGACATTTATTCTCTGGTGTTCAGCCCCGATGGGCGCACCGTGGCCACCGCCAGCGGCGACCAGACCGTGCGGTTATGGGAGATGAATGTCGACCAAGCAATCCAGCGGATCTGTGCCACCACTACGAACACCCTCACCCCAGCGAAGTGGAAACAGTACGTTTCGCCGGACCTGCCCTATCGCCCGCCCTGTCCGTGATCTGCACGATCAGCCACAACAGCTCGTCCTGCCCAATGCCCGTTCGGGGCCGTACGGGAACGTCTTCAGCACCGTTCATCGCCTTGAATGGGCGCCGAAACGACTCCCGTTTTTACAGTGCAGAGCCTGATTCTCGGCTTCGCCGTTCGTACCCCGAGCCTACAAGTCGTACTGACCGACAGACGCGGCAATGGGTCGCCAACACGCCGATGGGTACCTCCTCGCCCCGGTTGCCGGCTGCACCCCCGACCGACGCGAGGACACTGCTGGATCCTCCGTAGCGGTGTAGTCCGTGTAGGCGGCTCGACACGCCGCAGAGCGGGGGCTGAGCCGGGAGGGGAGGTGGTTGCATTTGTGGTTGCGTTCGCTCGTGGTCGGCGACGGTCGCAGGCGACCACGCCAGGCGCGCGACCTGGCCATACTGCTCCGGCGGTCACCGCTGGTCGGCGCGTCGCCGACCTTGAAAGCGAGCGTGCCGAAAGGCACCGGGGGTTCGAATCCCTCCGCTTCCGCCATGGTTGACCAGCCACAGCGACCCCCCGCAAAGAGGTCCTGCTCAGGACGAACAGCTCAGAGGCGCCTCCGGCCAGACACCGCCGCCCGGTGTCGACACCAGCGTGTCGCCTTCGGCTCGGGTCTGGAACTACTGGCTAGACAGTAAGGACGACTACCCGGTCGGTCGCGAGGCTGGTGACCAGTTCGGCGCCATCCTGCGGAGCATCGTTGATGTTGCGCGCGCCTCACGGGCGTTCCTGGCCCGCGCCGTCCGGTACTTAGCAGGCGAGGCTGTGGGGTTTCAAAACTCGGTCATGGGGCTGAGCCAGGGTTATGCGGCGTTTTCGTATTCGTTGATCAAGCCGCCCAGGATGGGTCGGCGTGTGATCCGTTTGTCGTTGCGGTCGGAGACAGGGTGGTCTGGCCGGGGAGGGCGGAGCTGGCGACTCCGGTGGGGTCGCCGACCGTTGTAGTGTCGGGAGTAGGTCATCAGGATGGTTCGCAGGTGTCGTTCGCCGAAGACCAGCATACGGTTGGTGAGTTCAGTTCTGGCGGTGAGCACAAATCTCTCGGCGAAGCAGTTCGCTCGGGGACAGCGCGGCGGAATCTTCACAACGTGGATACCCACGTCTGCCAGTACGGCGTCGAACGATGCCGTGAACTGACCGGCTCTGTCGCGGACGAGAAACCTGAATTCGGCGGCCCGGTCACCAAGATCCATCAGAAGATTACGGGCCTGCTGAGTGGTCCACGAGCCGTCCGGGTTCGTCGTCAGGCCAAGGATGTGCACGTAGCGGCTGCTGACTTCCAAGGCGAACAACACGTAGATCCGTTTGAGTGTCACAGCGCAGTCCACAGGGAAGAAGTCCACGGCCAGCATGGTGGAGGCCTGTGTGCGTAAGAACTGCCGCCATGTTGTGTCGGTGTGTCGGGATGGTGCTGGCGGTATCTGTCGCTGAGTGAGGATCCTGCGGATCGTCGAAGCGCTGACGCGGTGGCCAAGTTTGAGGAGTTCTCCCTGGATTCTTTGGTAACCCAGTTTGCGTTCTCCTTGGCCATTTTCTCGATCAGTGCGGCGGCGGTGTCGTTGATGGGTGGGCGCCCGGATCGGTGCGGATAGGTCCACTTTTTGGCGACCAGGCGACGGTGCCAGCGCAAGATGGTGCTTGGTGTAATCAGGCGGTGTCGGCGCAGTGTCTGGGGCAGCAGTCGGATGAGTGCGGACAGGATTGTCCGGTCGGCCCAGTCCAGCCGCGGTTTCCGGGTCGTTCTGCGAAGCACGGCGACCTCATGGCGCAAGACGAGCAACTCCACGTCCTTGGCTGCCGATGAACGAGCGAGGAGCAATAGCCAGCTGAGAAGCTGGATGAAGATCAGGTAGATCAGGCGTAGGGACACGACGCGCGATCATCTCCCAGCGACGGGAGCCTCGATCGCCACAGGTCACCACCGTGGCCGACTTTTGGAACCTCGCAGGATTCTCTGATAACCCCAGGTCTCGTTCTCCTTGGCCATTCGTTCGATCAGCGCGACGAGGGCGTCGTTGATGGATGGGCGTCCGGGCCGGTGCGGATAGGCCCATTTCTTGGTGACCAGGCGACGGTGCCAGCGCATGATGGTGCCCGGAGTGACCAGGCGGTGTCCACGCAGCGCGTTGGGCAGCAGTCGGATGAGTGCGGCAAGCACTGCCCGGTCGGCCCAGTCCAGGTGCGGCTTCAGGGTCGTTTTCCGGAGCACGGCGACCTCGTGGCGCAGGACGAGCAACTCGATGTTCTTGACTGCCGACGAACGACCGAGCAACACCAGCCAGCCCACA
>JALZHU010000275.1 GCA_030860695.1 Actinomycetota bacterium | reverse complement strand
GGCCCGGGCGGCGCTGGTCGCGCAGGTCCAGTTCGCCCTCGGCGCCAAACGGATCGCCCCGTTGTGGCCGATCCTCGATGGCCTCACTGAGGATGACTGGACCGACGCGCTCGACATGACCGGTGCGCAGGTCGCCGTTGCCGAGTACTGCCCTGCCTGGTGGCCGACCAGCACCCGGCTGCTGATCCGCCGGGTCGCCCTGACACCCGAGCAGATCAGCGCTGATCCCCGGTCGCGGCGCCGCCGCACCCTGCACCCCGACCAGCGGGCGCTGCCCCTGGCCAAGCTCGCCGAAGCCGACACGGTGTATGGCTACTCGTTCATCGTGACCAACCTCAAGGTCAGTACCCCAGCTAAGGCGGCCGCGGTCGAACACTGGTATCGGCACCGGACCGCGATCGAAAACGTGTTTCGGGACGCCAAGCTCGGTGCCGCGCTGCGGCATCTGCCCTCCGGATACCCGCAAGTCAACACCGCGTGGATGTGGGCAGCGCTGCTCGCGGCCAGCATCGCAGGCTGGCTACACCAGCTCACCGCGACCCCCGGCCCCGACGGCCTGCTGGTCGGCCACGGCGTCCGCGACGGCCAAGCCATGATCGCCACCCTGCGGCAGCGACTGATCCGCATACCCGCCCGCCTCATCCACCACGCCGGCGCGCTCGACCTGCGCCTACCCCCAGGACATCACCTGCTCAAAAAGTCCTCGCCCGCCTCCGCACCCTTCCCGCAACACCCTGATCAGGCCATACCAGCCCCGACCACCCCGGAACCCCGCCCACCCGAGGCGACACTCGGGCCACCGAACTGCCCACAACCCAAAAACCAACCCGAAACGATCAACACGACCGGTCATAGATCAACTCATCGGCCTAGTCGCGGAATCGGGTCAGAGGGCCACCGACAACCTTCTTCACCGGGCGCGATCCTTGTAAAACCCAATGGTAAGCCCCAGCCTGTGGGCTGTCGTGGTGCCATGTTACCTGGACTTGACCAGTCGGCAGACGCTCAGTGTGGATCGTGCCGAGGTTACTTTCCTCGGTAAGTTGCTCTCCCACCCAGGAAGCCGGAAAAATGACTTTTAAGGTGAGCTCACTAGTAGTTGTTGGATGCCGTTGATCGAAGGTGGCGGTGGCCCATGTGAGGGAGTCCATGCCTGAGCTGCGAAGCGGGCTCCACAATTTCGGTGAACGGTACCGTAGCACCCATTCGGTATCGCCCCGCAGTCCCGGCTGGAACAAAATCATTACCAACGGCCTACCGTCAATATCCCATACAGAGTGAATGTTTACCTTAGTATCCTGCCCGTACACATTGCAGGCCATGTCCAGATATTGCAGCGCGAACGATTCTTCCGATTTGGCCACAACCGGACCCAGGATCCGATAGACGAGGTAGGGTATTGGCGTGGTCCAGCGCCGCTCAACGACGATATCATTCCCGTCTTGCTCGCCGACTATGAGACTGATTTCGACGCGCTCCTGGAACAGGGGAATTTGTCGATCAACCAGCCCATGTACAGCGTCGGCGTAGTGGCGCAGCAGCTGCTCATAATTCAATAGATTAACACGTTGAGGGGGTAACAGTGAACGCGAACCGTCGGAGGCGTCCAGTAATTGCGGTACGGACAGCTCACCGGCCTCGCTCTCGCGACACAACGCCGCAAGCTGGGAACGCCTGGTTACCCCCAACTTCCGGAACAGCGTGCGCATATGCGCCTCCACCGTCCGGTGCGAAACGGCGAGGCGAGTAGCAATCTCATCGTTGCTTAACCCTCGTATGGCAAGACGGCACACCTCATCCTCGCGATCAGTCAGATGGATCCTCGCCACAGGCTCGCTCCTCCGCCTCATCCTCCGCTGGCGGCTCCATGATACGTAGGTATCATCACGGAAGTAACCTCGACCTTGTACTGCTACTGCAGCGGCAGTTTGATCTAGTCGTGGCAGGACTGCATGGACACGGTGGGCAACGAGTGCCCGTTGCCCGATGTTTACGGGCGTGTAGTTGTACAAGTCGCTGGCATCCGCTGCATGCCCCTGCGGACCTCACCCCCGACTTGGCTACGGTCCATCTATTTCTTTCGCCCCGATTCGCTGAGTAGCCTCTCCAGGTAACGATCATCTGACGCCGCCCCTCACCGACTAAATCGGCTCGCGAACCGACCATGAACGCCGCGACACCCGCGCACCATGTCTCCGATACGTGATCATCTATACAGTCCGTAGTACATCCGTGACTGCTCGACGCAAGACCTGCGTAACCTAGGTAGATACTAGGCAAAGTTACGGTGGTATGACTAGACGATCCGTCCGGTACTAGGTATAATCGCTAGATAAGTAAGAAGTGTTGCCTACGTAGGTGCGCGGGAGGTCGTATGACTCACCCAAATGAACCGCGGCGTGCGCTCGGCGCGCACTGAACGGGGGCAAGGCTCGGCAACAGTAGAGCAGCCCTAACACCAACAGATCCAGACAGGCGCGAGAGTGCATCCTGTGCTGGTCTGACACACGTCATTAACTCACCGAGCAGTGACCGAGCGGATCGTTGTCGTGATGTGTGTGGCCGTTGCTCCGAGCAGCGCAGGGCTGCAGCAGCGACTTGAGCCGCTTACGAACAAGGAGATATATGGCCATGAACGGTCGTCGACGAGGAAAAACACTTCATTCTTCGGAAAGAGCGGTACAGAATTTCGTGCCCTATCTCTCATTATTACGCGGCCTGCGAGCGCGGCGCCATGCCCGAGAACTTGAAGACATGCATCACGAGCATAGCCAGCGACTCGCCTGGCACGTGGAAGACATACTAGTCGGACGCGGCCTCGCCAAGCCTTACTACAGTATCGGTGGCGGCCGCAGCCTACGCGTTCCGCAGGTGGTCTCGGTGGTCGACGGTCCCCCAGTGGGCGTGGAGATCCAAATGCTGCCTGGCCAGACGCCCGACGACTTCGCCGCACATGCCTCGGCGATCGCTTACAACCTTGGTGTGGCCGAAGTCCGGGTGGTCTCGGTCGCGCCGTCCCTGGTCCGGTTGGAACTGATACCACGATCAGGCCATTAGGCGGCCCTGGAGTAGCGCCGCTGTGATGTTTGCAATGCCGCATGCCATGTCTGATCAACTGCCTATCGTGTGGGTGCCGAATTGGTCATCCATGTCATGCGACCTGGGCACATTCATGGATCAGCCCGCCGAACCGGTCGCGACGTCGAAGGCAAAGGTCGGGCTGTGACGAGGGCGGTGGGAGTGGCCTAAGTGGTGCTGCGTGCTGCAAGGCGCGGTGAGGACGGTGCTGGTTGAAAGTGCGTCGTGTACTCGGCCAGTACATGTTCGAGACGGCGCCGGATGAGGATCAGTATTCGGTCGAGCAGCTCTCGGCGACGGTGCCGATCCATCGTTCGGCGATCGCGTTCACTCGGGGTGCCCGCACCGGTGTGCGCAGGATGCGGATGCCTTCGCTGGTGAACACGGCATCGAAGACGTCGCTGGACTTGGCATCCCGATCCCGGATCACGAACGTGACAGCCGCCACGCGCTGGCGGAGGTCGGTCAGCAGAGTCCGCGCCTGCTGAGCAACCCAGGCTCCGCTCGGGTTCGCGGTGACTCCGAGAAGGTACACGCCGCGGGTGGCATGCTCCACGAACAACAGTACATACAGCCGCTGGAGCAGCAGCGTGCCCGACGCAGAACAAGTCGGTGGCGACAATGCCCGGTGCTGGGGCGGCCCGGAATGGTCGCCAGGCGGGGCCATCGCGGCCAGGTGCGGGGTCGATGCCGGCTCATTAGGATCGATCACACCGTGCTGGGCGCAATCGGGTAGCCAAGCCCGGCGAGTTCGCCCTGGATCCGCCGGTAAACCCCAGGAGGAGTTCTCCAAGGCCAGCCGCAGAATCAACCGGCGCAGCTCGGGTGCCGTGCGGCGGCCTGCGATGCGGCGACGGGGCAGGGTCCAGCGTTGCTTGACCAGGTCCCGGTGCCATCGCAAGATCATGCCTGGTGTGACGATCCGAGGCAGCGGGCAGGCCTGGGACAACAGCCGGGTCAGCGCCGCGAATACCGCCCGATCCGCCCACGACAGGCGCGGCCGCCTGATCTGGCGGCGGAGCACGGCGACCTCGTGACGCAGCACCAGGATCTCCACGTTCTTCGACCTCGAACTACGGGCCAGCAGTCCAAGCCATGCCACAAGCTGTCAGAAGATGAGATACAGCAGTCGTACCGCCACGGCCGGCGATCATGCCCGACGGCCACCGTCAGCGATGCCCCAGGTCACCGCTGTGATGAGCCGCGGTGTTGCGTTGAATGAGGGTGGTCAGAGTTGACCGTGGATTGGTGCCCGTGATCAGACCCGAATCGGCGACCCCGAATGGCCACAAGACAAAATCAAAGCACGACTGCAGAAAATAAGAGAAAGCAAACAACGCATCACCCACCAACTCGAAAGCACCACCGACAACCTCGAACCCGGCCGCGCCGTCCTCCTCACCGCGCTCAAACTCCTCAGCCGACCACGCGAGCTCTACGACACAGCCACCGACGCCCGCAAAATGCTCAACAAAGCGATCTTCACCCGGCTCTACCTCGACAGCACTAACCACCAACCGACCACGACAGCGACCACACTCTCAAAAACCTTCGCCAGCCTCATACACGCCACCCGAACCACGGACGGCACTAAGACACGACAGACTTTCACAGCTGGGGAGGAAGCCACCACGAATCACCTCAGCGACCTCCTCACCACCGCTCTCGCGGGTCAGAGTGCGAGTAAGGCCGCGATGGTGGAGCTGAGGGGAATCGAACCCCTGACCTTCTCGATGCGAAAGACCGGCACAGCGGTCGATGGAGGTTATTTCCGCACGTCGCAGGCCATTGGTGTTCAGACTGGAGCGGTGATAGTCGGGGTCGTTGCTGTACTTCCCTGCTGTACCGCAGACCGTCTCGTGGTAGCCAGGAGACCAGCCCAGAAGCGCCGGAGCGGACTAGCCGGAGGACCTATTCCTGAGCTGGCCGAGCCGCTGTGATTGTCCTCGACTCGCGCTGAGTTAGTAAGCGGCCGAGGACGGGTGTTGGCGCACCTGCCCTCGGCCTTGATCCCCGACCCTGCGATGGAGGGTGGAGACCCGATGGCGAACCCTATGCAGTCCGATCCTGGCCGCCTGCGGCTGGCTCTGGATAACGGTGAGGAGGTGGAACTGGACGGCGGCACCCTCGCCCTCGGCGAGGAACAATCCCCATCAGTGCTGGTCCGTTTGGCGCCGTGGCGGGCGCGCTCGGTGGCGCGGGTGCTGGAGGAGTGGTCCGTGGTCTCCCGGGTGTTCCACCGGGCACCACGACCGATCCTGACCGAATTGGAGTTATCCCGGACGCTGGATCTGGCCGCCTCCGCACTCGGCGAACCCGAGCCGGTCACGCCCATGCGGCGGGAGGGTCAGACCGTAGCGAGCCGGCAACGACTGGACGCGGTAGCGGTGTTAGCCGATCGGGAGTCGGGACTCTCCGCGCTGCAACGGATCGCGCTCATCGACGCGGCCGCCTCCTGGCTCTCCGACCCCAACGGCGGAGACCAGCTGGCCCACGCGCTGCTCGCGGCGGCGTGCACGACCGAGGTCACCGCCGAGCATGCGTATCTGGCATTGATCACTCCACCGGAGAACTCGGAGGATCAGTCTGAGGGCCTGCCTTCGTAGTGGCCAATCCTTACGGGCGAGTGCCACCGGTCCAGGCTCACGCGCAAGCGTGATCCCGCAGGGACGCGAAGCGGCCTTGACCGGTGGTGATCGAACGTGACCAGGATCGGTCGCGGAGAAGGCCGGCCCGGACGCACACCAACCATATGATCAGAACGCACGAGGCCCCCGATGGCCTGAGGAGTTTCCTCCTCGCGGTCATCGGGCCTTTGTTGTGTGCCGCTGCCGGGCCGGCCGCCCGCAGCGGAGCGAGGACCGGACCGGCCCGGCGAGTAGCGGCGGCGGCCGAAGGCCGCACTTGAACCCGAGGAAGGAAAATCCTCACCGCTTCGAACCCGAGGAAGGAAAATCCTCACCGCTTCGGACCAGACAAGTACCATCGTGACAAGTACTCCCAACGATGGCCACATCGCCACGAAGGCGGCATGTATGAGTCGGTGGTCGCGATGCCGCGCTTGGTTGTAAGCGACATAGCCCCTGATGAGCTGCCCTATTTCCGCGCTGAGCCGGGCTTATGTGGCCGATCCGCAGCGAGCTTTAGTGGGTGAGAAAAGGCCGCGGCGGGACGCTTGGCTTCGGATTTGCGGAGGCCCGTCATTATGGTGACCCCGTACGTGTTCTTCGTCCTGGACAAAGTGGTCGATTACCTGGCGAGATAGAAGCCGTAAGGGTTCTGGATGACAGCCCGGATCTTGTCGCAAGTGGTCAAGATCTTGAAGTAACGCGTCGACGGCCCTGATCGCGCGCGCCTTGCGTGTGTGTTACATCAGCAGGCAGATGTGGATCCGGAAGGCGATCGGAGCGGCGCGGTGATGACCTGCGCTGTCGGCACATACCGCGTCACGGACTCCGGAGGACGGCTAACGTCAATCCATGATTCGCCGCAGCCGACTCCCGGTCGACGGAATAGCATGAAGGCTCCCCGCCTTAAGGGAGGCACGTCCTCGGATCACTTGGATACTTTTCGGTCACTTAATGACGCCTGGCCATCACAAAACGACCGCAGACGTCGAACGTTCTGATCTAGAAAATCCGAGGTCATCGCATCTAATAGCAACCAACCGAAACAGCAGTCTGAGAATCAGCGGGTTAGGGGGCGCCGCTCCGTCGACCAACGACCATCCACACCGCGTCGCCGGGGTCAATGGCGCCTGACGGCGTCACGCTGCGATCAATGCCGCGGAGTTAGTGGTTCGGTGATCATGTCCAGGAGGCGGTGGGCGTGTCGCTTTCCGGGGTGAGGGCAGTGTGGACAGCGCTCGTCGCG
>JALZHU010000045.1 GCA_030860695.1 Actinomycetota bacterium | reverse complement strand
GCTGGGGGTCGGGCAGGGTCACCTCCAGCCACGCGCCAGCGGGCAGCCGGTCGGACTTGCCGGCCGGGCTGCCGTCGACCAGTACCGCACCAGCCTCAGCCAGCCCAGCCACCACCGTGCGGGACATCCCCAACAGCCGAGCTAGCCCGGCATCCACCCGCATACCGTCCAGCCCGTCGGGTACCGGCAGCGTACGGACGTCACTCATTGGCGTCGATCATTCTGGGACCCCCGGATTCACCGATCACCCGACCGTCGCGGGCTGCGGGTACCGTCGAACTCCCGGCCGGTGGCAGCGAGCAGCACCAGCATCACGCCACCGCACACGATCGCCGAGTCCGCTAGGTTGAACACCGGCCACACGCTGCCATCCGGCGCCAGCAGCGATAGGAAGTCCACCACGTGCCCACGCAGTGGACCAGGAGCGCGCAGCATCCGGTCCACCAGATTGCCCAGCGCACCGCCCAGCACCAGCCCGAGCCCGAAGGCCCAGCCGGCGCTGTGCAGCCGGGTCGCCAGCCGGACGATCACCACCACGACGCCCAGGGCGATCAGCGACAGCAGCCAGGTCAATCCGGTCGCCATGGAGAACGCCGTACCCGAGTTGCGATAGACGACGAGGTACAGCCCACCACCCAACAGCTCTACCGGCGGACGGCCCTCCAGGGTCGCTACCGCGACGATCTTGCTCAGCACGTCCAGCAGGAGTGTGACGGTGGCGGTAGCGGCCAGCAGGCCGGTCCGGCGGCGTCCTGGCGACACTGTGGGGATGTCCTGGTCACCGGCGGGCGCTGGATCGGCGTGCTGCGATGGGTTCATGTCGCCATTGTGGCCAATCACCGGCCCGGTCCTCAGGCGCCGGTCTCCCCACGCCACCGGGCCAACCGGCCGGCCCGGTGCACTGCTCGAATCCGCTGCTCGGCCCTGTCCCGATTACCGACCGTGGTGACCACGAGCAGCTGGTCACCCTCCTCCAGCCGGGTGCTCGGCTGCGGGGTGAAACCCTTCCCGTCACGCACCACCAGGCTGACCATTGTCCCGGCGGGAAGCCTCAGCTCCCAGAGGTAAACGCCGTGCAACCGCGAGGCTCGGGGTATCCTGACCTGGAGCAGTTCGGCGTTCATCTCGTCCAGTGCGGCCGAGTCGACCTCCATTTCCCGCCCTTGCTCCGGGTGGAACAGCCCCAGCCATCGGGCGACTGAGGTCAACGTGACACCTTGCACCATGGTGAGCAGCACAACCAAGACGAAGACCACATCCACCAGCCGCTGGGCTCCCGGAAAGCCCATGTCGAGTGCGATCAGCGCCAGCACGATAGGTAGCGCACCCCGCAGCCCCGACCACGACAAGAAGGCCTGCTCCCGCCAGGGCACCCGAAATGGTGTCAAGGCGAGCACCACCGACAACGGCCGCGCCAGCACGACCAGTACCACAGCCACGACCAGCGCGGGGATCAGCGCATCGGGCAGCCGGGCCGGTGAGGCATAGAGGCCCAGCAGCACGAACAGGCCGATCTGAGCGAGCCACCCAAGGCCCTCGGCGAACGAGAGGGTGTCGCCGCGGTGCGGCAGGTGAGAGTTGCCAAGCACCAGCCCAGCCAGGTAGGTCGCCAGGAAGCCCGAGGCGTGCAGACCCTGCCCGGCAGCGAATGCCAGCACGCACACCGCAATGGTCGCCAGCGGGTACAGACCCGTTGCGGGCAGCGCCGCGCGGCGCAGTGCCCACGCTCCCGCCAATCCCAACGCAACGCCCACCACCGCACCGACGAGCAACTCGTAGCCGACCAGCAGGGGCGTCCACCAGCGCATTGGGTCGCCTGCCGCAAGCAGCACCACCGCGATGTAGACGGGAGCGTCATTGATGCCCGACTCAAGCTCCAGCGTGCCCGCCAGCCGGGGCGTCACCTTCAACGCCCGCAACACGCTGAACACCGCCGCCGCGTCGGTGGAGGACAGCACCGCGCCCCAGAGCAGCGCCGTGCGCCAGTCAAGGCTCAGCAGCAGGTGCAATGCCCATCCAGTGACAGCGATGTTCACCGCGACCGCCACAGTAGCGAGGGCGATCCCCGGGCCTAGCGCTGGGCGGATCACCGGCCAGCGAGTGGTGAGGCCGCCCTCGGCCAAGATCAGCACCAGGCCCGCGATGCCCAACGCGGCGGTCAGCGGCGTATCGGAGAACTGGATCCCCAAGCCAGACTCGCCGATCAGGACACCGATGGCCAGATAGACCAGCAGCGACGGCAGCCCGAGCCGGGTAGAGACCCGCACAGCGAGCACAGCCAGCAGCAACACCGCCGCCGCCGCCCCGAGCGCGACCTCCACCCCATTCACGCCCGGAT
Source organism: Actinomycetota bacterium (assembly GCA_030860695.1). GTDB lineage: Bacteria > Actinomycetota > Actinomycetes > Mycobacteriales > Pseudonocardiaceae. The sequence continues at coordinate 24,595 of JALZHU010000045.1, read as the reverse complement.
TGTCCCGCAGGGTGGTACGTCAGCCGGGCCAGAAAATGGTGAGCAGATCGCGATGCCGCGGGCCCAGCCCCTGCACCGCCTTGGCCGCCTCGTCCCGGCGCTCGACGGGAAGGCACAGCCTGCGCAACGAAAAGTTGACTTCTTCCTCGGGGTCCCGGGGTTTGCGCGGCCGGGTCCAGCGGTGCACCTTCGGGCGTATCCCCACTTCGGCGAACACGGCCAGCGCATCGTCCGCGGTCGCGGGCGGCGGCCGGTGTAACCCGTAGAAATGCACCCACAACGGGTCCAGCCAGGCCCCTGGGTGCACGGCATGCAGCTCAACGACGACGCCGCGGCGTGCGGCGGCATTTAACGCGGCGACGAAGGGCCCCAGCTCAACGGTGTTGTAACCGACGTGGTGGCAGACAACGACATCAGCAACGCCCGCCTCAACCGCTGCCTGCGGCCACGGGCCGTGCACACTGCGGTGTGGCAGCCCGCGCTGCTCGCAAGCCCGTTCGAATGCGCGCAGCATGTCATCGGCGTGATCCACTCCGGTCAGGTGAAGCACCTTGGGCACCAGCGCGAGTCCGGCGGCACCAGCACCGCACCCGACGTCGAGCACGGTTCCGCCGGCAGGTCCCAGCAGCTGCAGCGCAGCGCGGCGAGACGGGGTGTCCTCTGGAGTCGCCGGCGGTACGAAGCGAGCGGGGTCGTGCCGACTCGGATCCTGCGGGGCGGCGGCCCGGATCTCGGCGGGAATTGCCCGGGCCTCCAGCAGCTCCCGCCACCGTGTCGCGGCTGGCCCAGAGTTGGTAATTGGCATGGTGTGCTCAGGCATGGCCATCACACAGTATCCACGGCAACTCCCACTGCGACGCCATCGCTGACGACACCAGCAAAGCCGTCCGGAACAGGCGCGTAGTCGGCCCTGTCCTCACGATTGGTGCTTAGCCAGCCGCCGCAGCGCGGTGCTTACGGGCGAGCACGAAATCCGGTCGGCATCGGCCACATGGGGTGAAACCCAGTTCTCTGGCCTCTCGTACCGGCAACCGCTCGGTGCGTGCCCGGTCGGGCCATGGGCAGCGGGGGAGGTGGTAGCGCGGGTGCTCGTCAACCACGAGGACCTCGTCGGTCAGCTCATAGACCACCAGCAAGTCCGCTGCGTCGGTTTCCTCCTCACCGGGCTCGGCAGCCTCGGCGTCAGCGAGTTCAGCGTCCCCATCCGCGCCCGCTGACACCCTCGCCACCGGGTCAGCCTGCGCCGGATCGACTAGCTGATCATCACCTATCGGTGCCATACCCTGCCCGGAATCCACCAGCTCGTCGCCGTGATCGGCCTTGACTGGCTTGTCCTCAGGCAGCAGAACCGGCTCGGCCTCGGGCGCATCCCGGATTTGACGCCAGGACCGTCGCCACCGAACAAGAATCATCGCGGCGACCACTGCGCTAACCGCGACAGATCCCCAGGCCAGAGAGATGTGACCAGTACCGAGCGCAGCAACGAGCAGGCCCACCGCCGCAAGAAGCAACATCACAGTAAGCTGCATCACCGCTCACCCCTACCGCCCGGGGTTCGACGACGGTGGGTCCGCCGGACTGACCGGCGCTCCCCGGCGCGCCTAGCTACCGGCTTCGGCACGCGCGCCGAACCCGGAGGCCACGAAGCCCTGTGGAGTGCGCGTCGCGTCTGCTGGTGCGGCGGATCCGCGCCCGTCCAGCTCTCGAAGCTGCGATTCCAGGTAAGTCTTCAGGCGAGTCCGGTACTCGCGCTCGAACGTGCGTAGCTCGTCGATCTTCTTCTCCAGGGTGTTCTTCTCCTGGCTGATCGAACCGAGGATCTCGGCGTGCTTGCGGCTCGCATCGCGCTCCAGCGAGGCAGCCTTCTCCCGGGACTGACGGTCCAGGGTTTCGGCTCTGGTACGGGCGTCATTGAGCATGGTCTCGGCCCGGGTTCTGGCCTCGTTGACCATGCCGTCGGCCTTCGCCCTAGCATCGGAGAGCATCTGCTCGGACTTGGTTCGAGCCTCGCTCAACATCCCGTCCGCTTCGGCCTTAGCCTCGCCGGTCAGCCGGTCAGCCATCTCCTGAGCCAGACCCAGCACCTTGGCGGCTTGGACGTGATGGTCACCGCCTGGCGAGGTCTGTTCCATCATCGGCGGCGGCACCGGGGCCATCACCGGCCGAGGTGGCTCCAGCGGGCGCAAGTTACGGCCGGTGTCGACCGGCGCAGCGCGCAGCTGCTGATCAAGCTGCTCAACCTGGTTGCGGAGATCGTTGTTCTCCTCAATTAACCGCGCCAGCTCGGCCTCAACAAGGTCGAGGAAGGCGTCCACCTCGTCCTCGTTGTAGCCCCGCTTGCCGATCGGCGGCTTACTGAACGCGACGTTGTGAACGTCGGCGGGGGTCAACGGCATCGGATCACCTCACGCACTCCTCGACGACTACGCATGCTGGGCACATCACTGGGTCACACATCACTGGGGCACCGGCTCCGAGTCCGGTTGCCGCTAAGTTCTTGGATCCACCACTCGCATCAGTATGAACACCACAAGCAGCAGAACCATAATGGACAAGTCCAGCCCCACGCCTCCGATCCGGATGGGTTTGATCACCCGGCGAAGCGCCCGGACTGGCGGGTCAGTCATGGTATAGACCGATTCCAGGGCGATTGCTACCCCCCCGACCGGGTGCCAACTGCGCGCGAAGGTGCGAACCAGTTCAACCACGATGCGTGCTGTGAGCAGCAGCCAGAAGAAGAAGAGCAGGTAGTACACGACGTACCGGACCACATCCACGCAGACACTCTGCCACCGATGGCTAGGCGTTGACGAGCCGGGGCCCCTTGACTCGCGTTAGTTGAAAAAGCGACCTTCGGCAATCCGGCGCCTGTCCTCCGCTGACACGTCGACGTTGGGCGGCGAGAGTAGGAACACCTTGTCGGTGACCTTGTCGATCGAGCCGCGCAGGGCGAAGGCCAGCCCGGCCGCGAAGTCGACGAGCCGTTTGGCGTCTCGGTCCTTCATCTCGGTCAGATTCATGATCACCGGGTTGCCCTCCCGGTACCGTTCCCCGATGGGTCGAGCTTCGTTGTAATTGTGCGGGTGCAGCGTGACGATGCGGGCCAGCGGATGAGCCTCGTCTTCCGCTAGCGGGCCGGTTCGCGGCGCTGGCGTAGCGGGTTTGCGGACCGTTGACCCGGTGTTGATGGTCGCCGTCTTGATGGCTGCCGTGTCGATGGCTAGCGAACCGCGCACTGGAGTCTCATCGGCCCAGGAATCTGTGGCCCCGGACGGGGCCCAGAAGGGTGCGCGGGTGGGATGGACCCTTGGCGCTGCAGAATGCCCACCCTGGGTGGCGAAGCCATTGTCGTCGTAGTAGCCGTCGAAAGCCGCCCGCTGGGGACGGCGCGTGCCGGGGTGCTCGACCGCGTGGTCACCGGGGCTACGATGAGCCGAGTTGTCATAACCCGAGCTGTCATAGACCCGATAGTCGTAACCCCGGGCGTCATGGCCCGGGTCGGAGTAGCCCGAGTGATAGTCGTCATACTCCGCTGCGTCGAACTCATCCGCGGGAACCATGCCGAAATACGCCTTCAGCCTGTGCAGCGCACTCATCGTCTCGCCTTCCTGTCCCGACCCCCCGACGCACCGCCCGCCGAACCGGGCCCGGCATACGCCCGCTGACCATCAGACACGGTCAACGCGACATTAACGGCCGATCACCCAATAGCGCGGTTCCGACACGCACGCAGGTTGAACCGTGTGCGACGGCCTGCTCGAGGTCACCGCTCATCCCGGCGGAAAGCTCGACTGCTCTGGGATAGGAACGGCGCAGCCGCTGTGCGGCTGTGTAGAGGTCAGCGAAGGCCACCCCGGGATCGACCCCGAGCGGGGCAACCCCCATCACTCCTTCCAGCCGCAGCTGTGGTGCGGCAGCTACCCGATCGGCCAGCGCCTCGAGTTCTGGCAACGGGCAGCCGCCACGAGCCGGGTCGCCGTCCAGGCTGGCCTGGACCAGCACACCGAGGACGGCGTCGCGTTGACCGGCCTCCCGCGCTGCACGAGTGGCTCGATCCAGGGCCTCGGCCAATCGCACCGAATCCACCGACTGCACCTGCACCGCCCATCGAGCCACCGACCGGCACTTGTTGCGCTGCAATCGACCAACCATGTGCCAGCGCACCGCAACTGCCGGGCGTAGCGCGATAACTTCGGCCACCTTGGCGACAGCCTCAGCGTCCCGGGCCTCTGCAATGTCGCGCAGGCCAAGGTCAGCGAGCAGCGCCACGTCCCGCGCCGGGAAGGTCTTGGTGACCGGAAGCAACCGCACCTCAGCCGGATCCCGCCCCACGGCGGTGCACGCGGCAGCGATGCGGCCGCGAACTCGCGCCAGCGCCGCAGCCAACTCACCGCGGCGAGCCGCGTCGAACTTATTGCGGCGGCCGTCCACGACCTGATCCTCTGACAGCCCCATCACTCCTCGGACCAGGTTAGTGCGGCAAGCCGGCCGGTGACGCCGTCGCGGCGGTAGCTGTAGAGCGCGGGGTCCTCGATCGTGCACCGTGGATCAACGCCGATCCGGGCCACACCGGCGGTAGCAAGCTGCCGCCACAGCCCGGCCCGCAGGTCGAGACCCGTGGTGCCCCAGCGGGTCCGGCAGGCGCTGCCAGGCAAGCGGGCCTCCACGTCGGCCTGTATCTGGTCGGGTACCTCGTAGCATTGGCCGCACGCGGACGGTCCGAGCAACACTTCCACCTCCTCGATGCGCGCGCCGAGCCGGCGCATCGCCTCCAGCGTGGCGAGCAGCACGCCGACCTGGGCCCCCATCCGTCCCGCATGCACGGCGGCGACGACCTTTCCGACGGGATCAGCGAGCAACACCGGTACGCAGTCGGCCACCAGCACCACCATCGCGAGCCTAGGCTCGGCGGTGACCAGCGCATCGGTGGCGGGCACCGGATGCGGCCGGGGGCCATCGACCACGCCGACGGTGCGGCCATGCACCTGGTCCATCCAGACCAGCCGCTGCGCGGGCAGCCCGATACCGGTCGCCAACCGCTCTCGGTTGGCAGCCACTGCCTCGGGACGGTCACCGACGTGCTGCCCTAAATTGAATGAGGCATACGGCGGCGCGGACACCCCGCCGCGCCGGGTGGTCACCACCCGGCGGATGCGGATGGTGCTCACCGCTTCATAAACGGCGGAACGTCCACCTCGTCATCATCGTCGAAATCCTCGGTTACTGGTACCGCCCGGGCTGGCGTCCGCCCACCGGTGGCAGGCCGCCAGGTGGCTGGATTGGGCTGGGCGACAGCGCGGCGGGGTGGGGTTGCTGCTGTCGGCCCAGAAGCCGGCACCGACATCGGCGCTGGTGGTGGCCGGCTGCCCTGACCAACCTGCCCGGCCTGCGCCCTGGCCACCGTCCGCGCGGCGACCGGCGTCGGGTCCAGTTTCTTGTGCGAAGGCACCCCGGAATCGAAGCCAGCGGCTATCACCGTGACCCGCACCTCGTCACCCAGCGAATCGTCGATCACCGTGCCAAAGATGATGTTGGCCTCGGGATGCGCGGACTCCTGCACCAGCGAAGCGGCCTCGTTGATCTCAAACAGGCCCAGATCCGAGCCACCCGCGATGGACAGCAGGACACCGTGTGCCCCCTCCATCGACGCTTCCAGCAACGGCGAGTTGATGGCCTTCTCGGCGGCTTGCACCGACCTGCCCTCTCCCCTGGCTGACCCAATGCCCATCAGCGCACTACCCGCGCCGGACATGACACTCTTCACGTCGGCGAAGTCTAGGTTGATCAGACCCGGGGTAGTGATGAGATCGGTGATGCCCTGGACACCGGACAACAGCACCTCGTCGGCGGAACGGAACGCATCCATGAGGCTCACGTTGACGTCACCGAGCTGCAGCAGCCGATCATTGGGGATCACGATCAGGGTGTCGCACTCATTTCGCAGCTCGGCGATGCCCTCTTCGGCCTGGCTGGACCGCCGCTTGCCCTCGAAGGTGAACGGTCTGGTGACCACGCCAATGGTCAGCGCGCCCAGCTTGCGGGCGATGTTGGCCACCACCGGAGCCCCACCGGTGCCGGTCCCGCCACCTTCACCGGCGGTGACGAACACCATGTCGGCCCCCTTGAGAACCTCCTCGATCTCCTCGCGGTGGTCCTCAGCGGCCTTGCGGCCGACCTCTGGGTTCGCCCCCGCACCGAGCCCGCGGGTGAGCTCACGACCGATATCGAGCTTGACGTCGGCGTCCGACATCAGCAGCGCCTGGGCGTCAGTGTTCACCGCGATGAATTCGACGCCGTTGAGCCCGACTTCGATCATGCGGTTAACCGCGTTGACGCCACCACCGCCGATTCCGGCGACCTTGATCACGGCGAGGTAGTTGTGCGGGGGCGTCATCCGCGTGCACCTTCGCTGTCTAACACAGTGCGGTCTCCCTCGTCGCTGCCAGCATCCGCCAACGTCCCGGCACCCCGACTTCGCTCGGCGTGGCAGAACCCTCAACCTCAGCTAGAGGATTAGAGTGATGTCAGCTTTGTCTCCTGAGCGACGGTAGGCACCGCCGCTGGCAGGGTCTAGCAGGCACGCCGGTCAGGCCGGCGATCCGGCGACGCGAGTGTATTCGGCGACGGCACGGTCACGACTGCAGGCCGGTCGGTGGAGCACGCGGTGCGGCGCAGCCTCGTCACGGCATGCCATCCACACCGTGGTGGGTTCGGCTCGTGGGTTCGACTGATAAGAGCCAGGGATTGCTTTGCCGCGTGCTCAGCAGAACGGGGCCATCGTGCTCCGTGACACGCTGACGGAATGGCTGGGATAAACCGCTAGTCAAGCGATGGTCGGCAAGGCGGGACTGGAGACGTCATAGATTTTGCCGGGTTGGGTGAGCAGCGGGCCGAGAACCGCTGCCTTGCGGTCACCCTCCTCCACACCGCCCCAGCGCGCCTCCCGGCCATCACCCAGCCGCAGCACGACGTCGGCCGGAGACCTTGCTGCTATCCAGCGCACCTGGACCCGCAGCCACTCGGGCAACCCGGTCAGCACCGTCAGTGCGGCCACCGTCGCGGCGTCCCGGGGACCAACCCGAGTTACCCGCAGCTCCGGCAGGCCAGGCGGCCCAACGGGTACCGCTGCGTAGTCGGTTCCGGTGGCGTCCACCAGGTGCACGACGTTGCCGCGGCGCACGACCGCGACCGGGGTCCGCTCGGTGAGCTCGATCCGCACTGTGCCATCCAGGCTGCGCCGCACCTGCACGCTCGCCACTTGTGGCATTGCGGCCACCCGGGTCTCGATCCCCTTGGTATCCAACCGCAGCATCGACGTGCCCAGCGGCACGGCCGCCACCACCCGCACCTTGTCGATGGGAACCTCGCTGGTGCCCACCACCTGCACCGAGCGGGCGTCGAACAGCGAACTAGCCAGCAGCGCCCATGTCACGCCGCCGGCCAGGGTTAGCATCGCCATCCCAGCGACCAGCCAACGCCAGAATCGAGCCGGTCTGAGCGAGCGGTGCGGCGCGGCGTGGGCAATCCCGGCAGGGGACCCTTGATAGCCGCGCGCGGCACCGCTGATTCGTCCGAAGTAGCGATCATGACGCCTTCCGGTGCCGCTGCTGCGGCCGGCGGCACCGCGTTCCCGGGTGGTAGTCGAGGGGCGAGGGATATCACGCCGCGACCGGCGTCGCCGGCCTGAGTCGCCCCGGCCGTCAGCCCTCACCGCTGCCCTACCGTGCAGCGGCGTTCCAGTTCGGCAATCAGTTCCGGGCCGAGCACTGTCACGTCTCCGGCTCCCATAGTGATCACCACGTCACCGGGCCGGATCAGGTCAGCCAGTCGCGCAGGCACCTCGGCCCAGCACGGCTCGTAGTGCACACAGTCAGCCGGCAACGGCACCGCCTGCGCGATCAGCGCTCCGGTGACGCCGAGTATCGGCTCCTCGCGGGCCCCGTAGACGTCCAGCAGGAGCACTACGTCAGCGAGCGCGAGCGCGGTGCCGAACTCGGCGGCGAAGTCCCGGGTGCGGGAGTACAGGTGCGGCTGGAACGCCACCAGCAGCCGCCCCTCTCCCACCACCTGGCGGGCGCCGCGCAGCGCGGCGGCTACCTTCGTCGGGTGGTGGGCATAGTCGTCGTAGACCCGCGCTCCAGCCGCCCTTCCCTTGAACTCGAACCGGCGGCGCACCCCACCGAACCCGGCCAGCCCCGCCAGCAGACCGGGCAGCGGCGCGCCCAGCTCCAGGCCGGCCAGCAAGGCCGCGACGGCGTTGGACGCCATGTGCTGTCCGGGCACCGCGACCTCGAGCTGCACCCGCTGCGCCACCCCATCCGACCCGGTCAGCACCACGGTGGCGACACCCCGCCCGCCGTTGGGGGTGTACTCCAGCAGCCGGGCTTCCTGCGCCGCGGTGGCGAGCTCGCCGTAGCGGCGGACCCGCACCCCGCGGGCAGCAGCCCGGTCAGCCAGTGCTGCCGAGCCGGGATCGTCGGCGTTGGCGATCAACACCCCGTCCGGGGCTAGCCGGGTGACGAAGGCGTCGAAGGTGGCGGTGTAGGCCTCGACGGTGCCGTGATGGTCCAGGTGGTCGGCCTCGATGTTGGTGACCACGGCAATGTCAGGTGAGTAAGCCAGGAAGGTGCCGTCACTCTCGTCGGCCTCGGCCACAAAGATGTCGCCGCTGCCGTGGTGGGCACCGGAGCCGGAGATGGCGAGGTCGCCACCGATGAGGAATGACGGGTCGGCGCCGCAGTGCTGCAACGCAACGGTGAGCATCGAGGTGGTGGAGGTCTTGCCGGCAGTCCCGGTGACGCAGGCGACCCGGTAGCCGGCCATCAGGGCCGCCAGCGCCGCGGAGCGGTGCATCACGGGGATACCGCGGCGGGCGCCCTCGACGAGTTCGGGGTTGTGCGGATCGGTCTGGTGCACCGCCTTGGTGCTGATGATCGCAGTGGGGTTGGCACCGAGCTGGTCAAGGTTGGCCGCAGCGTGCCCGACGGTCACCTTGGCGCCCAACGCCCGCAGTGTGAGCAGCGCCCGGGAATCCTTGGCATCTGAACCGGACACCGCGCCACCGCGGGCCAGCACGATCCGGGCTACCCCGCTCATCCCGGCACCGCCGATCCCAATCAAGTGGGTGCGGGCCAGCTGAGGTGGCAACGCAGGCGGTACTGCAGCAGTCCCAGCCGTCACCGAGCGACCTCTAAGACGATCGAGGCCAACACGCTATCCGCCTCCGGGTGACCAGCTATTCGCGCTGCGGCACTCATCTCCGCGAGCCGGCGCGGATCGGTGAGGATACCCACCACCTCCTTGACGACCCTGGCCGGCGTCAGGTCAGCGTCTGGAACCAGCACTGCACCGCCGGCCTGCACCACCGGGCGGGCGTTGAGCGCCTGCTCCCCATTGCCGTGGGGCAGCGGCACATACACCGCGGGAAGGCCGACGGCGGACAGCTCGGCGACGGTCATCGCCCCAGCCCGGCAGATCGCGAGATCGGCGGCGGCCAAGGCCAGATCCATCCGCTCCAGGTAGGGCACCGCGACATAGGGCGGTGCGCCCGGTACTGCCGCCACCTGCACGGTGTTGCGCCGACCGTACGCGTGCAGTACCCCGATCCCGGCGGCGCCGAGCTCGGCCGCAACACCCGACACTGCCGTGTTCAGCGAACGGGCTCCCTGTGAACCTCCGGTCACCAGCAGGGTCGGCGCCGTCGCATCTAGGCCGAAGTGCGCCCGGGCCTGTTCCCGCAGAGCGGCGCGGTCCAGCGACGAGATCGCCTGCCGCAACGGGATCCCGATCACCTCGGCTCCGGGCAGTCCACTGCCGGGCACCGCAGCGAGCACCCGGGCAGCGAACCGCGCCCCGACCTTATTGGCCAGCCCGGCCCGGGCATTGGCCTCGTGCACGACGATCGGCACCCGACCCCGAGCGGCGAGGTAGGCGGGCAGCGCGACGTAGCCGCCGAACCCGACCACCACGTCCGCGGCGACCGCGTCGAGCACCTCTCGGACCCGGCGCACCGCAGCGCGAACCCGCAACGGCAGCCGCAGCAGGTCTGCACTCGGCTTTCGTGGCAACGGCACGGCAGCGACGAGCTCCAGCGGGTAGCCACGCTGCGGCACCAGGGTGGTCTCCAATCCCCGCTGCGTGCCCAGCGCAGTGATCCGGGCCTCAGGTACTGCGCGACGCACCGCGTCGGCCAGCGCCAGCGCAGGTTCGACGTGCCCTGCGCTGCCACCCCCGGCGACCACCACGGACACCGCCTTCACCCGACCTCCACCCTTCCCACCTGCAGTCATCCCACCTGCAGTCATCCCACCTGTGGTCACCGCCAGCCGCGGCTACCGCGACCGGCAGGGATCGGCCACGCCCCGGTACGTGGCCGCGACGCGGGAGCGTAGGGCACCGGGGGGCGCAACCGCAGCACCCGGGAGACGGCACCCTGGCGCCCGCAACCAGTGGTCTCGTAGCGCAGCGCGTACACCGCCTGCGGTTCGTGCCGGGCGAAATTCGCCAGCAGCCCGAAGGTCAGCATGGTGACTGCAATGGAGGTGCCCCCTGAGGAGATCAGCGGCAGCGGGATCCCGGTAACTGGCAGCAATCCGACCACGTACCCAATGTTGATCGTGGCCTGACCAACCAGCCAGGCGGTCACGGTGGCGGATACCAGCTTGATCCACGGGTCGGTGTTGCGCGCGGCGATCCGGATTCCTACGTAGGCCAGAGTGCCAAACAGCAACAGCACCACCAAACAACCCAGAAAGCCCAATTCCTCGCCGATGATTGCGAAAATAAAATCATTGTGCGCATGAGGGAGATAATCCCATTTGGCGCTGCCCTGTCCCAGCCCCACTCCCCACCAGCCGCCGTCGGCCAGGGAGAATATCGCCTGGCGGGCCTGGTAAGCCGCGCCCTCGGGGTCGGCGCCTGGGTGCAGGAAAGACTCGATCCTGGCCGATCGGTAGCCCGCAATGCCGGCCATGACGACTGCCCCGGCGACCGCGGCGATCGTGATCGCGCCAAAGAGCTCGCCCGGCGCACCGCCAAACCACAGTAGCGCGAGCAGCACGATAGCCAGCGTGATCGTTGTTCCTAGATCGGGCTGCAGCATAACCAGCGTGAAGATCGCGACGGCCATTGGTACCAGCGGCACCAGCAGGTGCCGCCACTGGTGCATCAGCATTCGTTTGGTGATCAGCACGTGCGCGCCCCACAGGGCCAGCGCGAGCTTCGCGGGCTCGGAAGGTTGCAGGGACAGCGGGCCCAGCCGCAGCCAACTCTGCGCGCCGTTGATTTTGGCACCTAGTGGGCTGAGCACGATGATCAGCAGCAGCACGCATGCCAACAGGAACAACCCACTGGTGCCGCGCAGCATCCGCACCGGCATCCGCAGCCCCAGCCAGAACAACACCAGCCCGGCTCCGCAGTAGACCAGTTGCTGGATAAACACCGCATAGGACGAGCCGGCCCTGGTGTAGGACTCCACATTGGACGCAGAGAGCACCATCACCAGGCCGAACAGGGTCAACAGACCGCATACCGCCAGCACCAGGTGCAGCGAGGTGAGCGGCCTGGCCAGCCAGGCGGTGAGTCCGTCACGGGCGGCTACCCATCGAAGCGCTGTCGGCCGACCCGCTCCCAGCCGACCAGCCGGCCTTGTGGAGCTTCTCACCGGGCCGCACCCAGCGCGGCGACAGCGGCCGCGAACGCTCGGCCACGCTGCGCGTAATCGGTGAACATGTCCATCGACGCCGCAGCGGGGGCAAGGAGCACGACGTCACCTGGGCAGGCCAGCTCGGCCGCTGCTCCCACCACTTCGCTCATGGCGCTATCGTCTCCCGAATCCACCACTCGCACCGGGAGGTTGGGTGCGTGTCGCGCCAGCGCGGCGGCGATCACCGCGCGGTCCGCGCCCAGCAGCACAGCGCCGACCAGCCGATCCCGGGTGTCGACGATGAGCTCGTTCACGTCGACGCCTTTGAGCAGGCCTCCAGCCACCCACACCACGCGGTGCTGGGCCAGCAGGGCGGCTCGCGCTGCATGCGGGTTGGTGGCCTTGGAGTCATCGACATAGCACACCCCGGCGTGCTCACCGACCGGCACGCCACGGTGCCCGCCAGGGGTGAAGGCGCGCAGTCCCTGGGCAACGGCCGGTGCTGCAACCCCGACGCAGCGGGCTAGCGCCGCGGCGGCTAGCGCGTTGGCCACATTATGCGAGCCGGGCAGGCGGACGTCGGTGACGCTGGCTAGCACGGTGCCCCCCGCATCAGCACTAAAGGCCCGGTCCACCAGCTGCTCCCCCATCAACCCAAGTTGGTTGTTGCGTGGCTCACCGGTGGTGAACTCGACCCCGCCGCGCCCGGCAGCCAGCCGCATCGACCATGCATCATCGGCGTTGACCACTGCCGTGGTGCCCGCGGCGTACACGCTGCCCTTGGCTGCGGCATACCGTGCCAGGCAGCCATGCCAGTCCAGGTGGTCGGCGAAGACGTTGAGCACCGCGGCGGCCCGCGGCCTCAGCTCGCGCGACCAGTGCAACTGGAACGACGACAGCTCCACAGCGAGCATCCGGTGGCCGGCGCGCACCGCGTCAAGCACCGGAAGCCCGATGTTGCCGCAAGCCACCGCGTCCACTCCGGCGGCGCGCAGGATCGATTCGAGCATTCCCACCGTGGTGGTCTTGCCGTTGGTACCAGTAACGACCAACCACTCTGCGGGCCTGGATTGAACACAGCCGACCCAGCGGGCCAGCGTCACGTCCCCGATCACCGGCACGCCGGCTCGGTGCGCGGCTACCATCAGCGGTGCGTCCGGCCGGAAACCCGGGCTGGTCACTACTAGGTCCGTGCCCAGCGGTGGGGCGGTTAGGCCGGTGGCCAGCCGCACCGCGCTCTTCACCGGGGTGCCGGCCAGCGTCTGCAGCTGGGTCGGCGATGAGTCAGTAACGGTGACCTCAGCGCCCAGTTCGACCAGCACTCGGGCTGCCGAAACTCCCGTGACCCGCGCCCCGGCCACCAGTACCCGGGCCCCGGCGAGGTCAGTCACGCCATTGATCGAGGCACGCATCCAGGTCATCCCCCCGCCGAAGTCAGCCACTCGCTGTAGAACACCCCGGCGCCGAGAGCACAGCAGATTGCCGCGAGCAGCCAGAACCGGATGATGACAGTGGTCTCCGCCCACCCCGCCAGCTCGAAGTGGTGGTGAAACGGTGCCATCCGGAACGGCCGGCGCTGGGTGGTCCGGAACACCGCCACCTGGATCACCACCGACAGCGCCTCCACCACAAACAGCCCACCGATCACGACGAGGAGCAGTTCAGTCCGGGTAACCACGGACAGGCCGGCCAGCAGCCCGCCGATGGCCAGTGACCCGGTGTCACCCATGAAGATCTTCGCCGGGGGGGCGTTCCACCACAGAAACCCGATGCACCCACCGACCGCAGCGGCAGCCACCACGGCCACGTCGAGCGGGTCACGCACGGTGTAGCAGCCGGGGACCGGCTGGATGGTGCAGTCCTGGGTGAATTGCCAGAACGAGACGATCACATAAGTGGCTAGCACCATCGCGGCCGCCCCCGCCGCCAGCCCATCCAAGCCATCGGCGAGGTTCACCGCGTTCGACCACGCGGACACCAGCAGGTAGCAGAAGATCACGAATCCAACGGCGCCGAAGGACACCACGGCGACATCCCGCACGAACGACAGATGAGTCGAGGCTGGGGAGATGCCATCGCCGTCCCGGAAACCGATCGCCAGGATGCCGAACACCACTGCGGCGACCAGCTGCCCGACCAGCTTGGCGGTCTTGCTCAAGCCCAGGTTGCGCTGCCGGCGAATCTTGATCAGGTCATCGAGGAAGCCGACCGCCCCGAGCACCGTGGCCAGCAGCAGCACCAGCAGGCCCGACGCAGTGATGCCATGCCGGGTGACGGTCAGGTGCGCCACCAGATAACCGCTCCACATCGCCAGCAGGATGGCTACCCCACCCATGGTGGGCGTGCCCCGCTTGCTCTGATGGTTCTTCGGTCCCTCCTGCCGGATCTCCTGCCCGTAGCCCCGCCGGGTGAACAACCGGATGAGGTAGGGCGTGAACAGGATGGAAGCGAGCAGGGCGACCCCGGAGGCGACCAGGATGGTGCTCACCCGCGGCTCCTGCCGTCTGCGGTGGCGAGCACCCCGACGGCCGGGATCAGCGCGATCACCAGCTCACTCCGAGCACCCCGTCGAGCAGGTCGGCAAGCACGTACGCGTCTACGAAGGGGTGCTTGACGCCGTGTACCTCCTGCCCGGTCTCATGGCCCTTGCCCGCGACAACCAGGGCATCCCCCGGGCGGGCCCGCGTGACGGCGTAGGCTATTGCCTCCGCCCGGTCGCCGATCTCTACGACCGATGTGGCAGCGACCCCCCGCGCCCCGGCGAGAATCGACGCCCGGATCCCCGCCGGATCCTCGGTGCGTGGGTTGTCGTCGGTGACCACCAGCAGGTCGGCTCGGCGAGCCGCTTCGGCACCCATCAGCGGTCGCTTGGCCTTGTCCCGGTCGCCGCCGCAACCCAGTACCACGAGGACCCGACCGGGCACCTGCGCACGCACAGCGTCGAGCAGCGCGGCCACCGCGGCGGGCTTGTGCGCGTAGTCGACCAGAGCGAGGAAATCCTGGCCGCGGTCTACCCGCTGCATCCGGCCGGGAACTTCGGCGGTGGCGATTCCTCGCAGTACCAGCCGGGGGTCCGCGCCCGCAGCGTGGCCAACGGCCAAGGCAAGTAACGCGTTGACCACATTGAAAGCACCGGGCAACCCCACCAGTACGTGCTGGTCGAACCCGTCCGGACCCAAGGCGCGAAACGTCTGGCTGCCGGACGGATTAGCGGTGAGGTCGGCCGCCTGCCAGGTCGCGTGGCCGCCCAGCGAGACCGTCGTCGTCTCACCCGTGACCAGCCGCCGTCCCCAGACGTCGTCGATGCACACCACCTCGGCGTTTGCCCGCCCGTCGAACAGCATCGCTTTGGCGGCGAAGTAGTCCTCGAGGTCGGCGTGGAAGTCCAGGTGATCCTGGGACAAGTTGGTGAACGCGCCGACTGCGAAGGTGGTACCGGTCACCCGACCCAGCACCAGTGCATGGCTGGAGACCTCGATGGGCACGTGAGTAACGCCGCATTCGGCCATCAGCGCCAGCAGCGCCTGCAGGTCCGGGGCCTCCGCGGTGGTGAACGTGCTGGGCAGCAGCGTCTTGCCGATCCGGCCCTGCACTGTGCCCAGCAGGCCGGTGGCCGCGCCGGCCGCCCGCAATCCCGCCTCCAAGAGGTGTGCGGTGGTCGTCTTGCCGGCGGTACCGGTGATCCCAAGCACCGCCAGCCGGGTGGAAGGATCGCCGTAGATGTGGGCAGACAGGATGCCCAGTACCGACCGGGGGTCCGAGTGCACCAGCACCGGCACTGAGGCGCCGGCCAACGTCGGGCGGTGCGCACCGGCTGGGTCGGTGAGCACCGCGACGGCTCCGGCGGCCAGCGCGATCCCGGCGAAGTCGGCACCATGTGGGCGGCCGGGAGTCAGGCTGGGCAGTGCCGCGAACAGGTCGCCGGGGACCACCCGCTGGGCGCGCAGCGTGATACCCCTGACTAAGGTCTGATCGAAAGCCTGATCATGCGATCCCGAGACGCTCGCGCCAGCCAGCGCAGCCAGCGCGGTCACCAGGGTCGGCGCGGTGTGCGACGGTCGCAGCGGTTTCTCGGCCAACGAGGGAGTCACAGGAGCTATCACGGTCCGGGGTTCGGGGCGGGTTGGAGCACAAGCCCTGCGGGCACGCTAGTGCAGGGTGAGGGTGGCCAGCGGACTGGGCCCAGGAGATAACGGAATCTGGTAGCGCCCTGCAAGGTAAGAGGCAATGTCGTGGAACAGCGGCGCGGCGCTGGCAACGGCCGGGTCATCAAGCATGATCCCGACCACGAAGCGCGGAGCGTCGGCGGGCAGGATCCCGGCGAAGGTGATCCAATAATTCGAGTTGCTGTAGCAGCCACAACTGGGATTAACCTGCTGCGCGGTGCCGGTCTTAGCGGAAATCTGGTAGCCGTCCAGCGCCGCCTCCGGGCCGGTGCCGCGCTGCCTCGGGTCGTTCTGCACGACCGCGCGCAGCATGTCCCGGACGGTATGGGCGGTCTGCGGGCTGACCACCCGGACACCGGCTGGTCGTGGAGTCGCGGTCCGGGTGCCGTCCGGGGCGATCTCAGCGCGGATGATGCGCGGCGGGATGCGCAGGCCGTCGTTGGCAATTGCTTGATACATGCCGGCCATCTGTAGCACGGTCATCGACAGTCCTTGCCCGATCGGCAGGTTGGCGAACGTGCTCCCTGACCACTGGTCCCGGGGCAGCACCTGGCCCGGGCTTTCCCCTGGCAATCCCACGCCGGTCCGCTGGCCCAGACCCATTCGGGCCAGCATGTCCACATAGCGGTCCTCGCCGAGGCGCTGCGCGGTGAGTAGCGTGCCGACGTTGGAGGAGCGGGCCAGCACCCCAGTGAACGTGAGGTTCAACAGGCCGTGTGGCCACGCGTCGGAGACCGTCCGGTCGGCGACCCGGAGTTCGCCAGGGACTTGCAGTGGGGTGTCCGGCGCCACAATGCCGCTTTCAATGGCGGCGGCGGCAGTAACGACCTTATTCACCGAACCGGGTTCGAAGGGTGCCGAGACCGCCGGGTTGCCCAGCAACTCAGGGGTCGCCGCCGCGAGGTTGTTCGGATCGAAGGTGACGTCGTTGGCCATCGCGTAGACCTCGGCAGTGCGCGCGTCAAGCACTACCGCGCTGGCCCCTTTGGCGCGGTATTTCCGCGCGTAGTCGCCGAGCATCTGCGCCACGGTGAACTGCAGGTCGGAGTCCAAGGTGAGCTCTAACCCCGAGCCAGGTACCGGCGGTCGCTCAGCGCGCTCGCTGCCCGGGATGATCGCATCCGAGCCCTCCGCAGTGTCCACCACCCGGCGACCGTCCCGGCCAGCCAGCAGGGTGTCGGCATAATTCTCCAGGCCGGCCAGTCCTCGCACTTTGCGCTCGTCGGCCCGCCAGTTCGCCACTCCCAGGACGTTGGCTGCAAGTTCACCGCCGGGATACTGCCGGATCTCCCGGTACTCGGCGCTGATCTCCGGGAAGTCCTGCTGGATCTGCCTCGCCTGATCCGGCCGCACGGATGCTGCCAACAGCACTGTGGTGCGGTCGCTGCGCAGTTGGTTCAGGATCTCCTGCTCAGACACCAGCGGCCCGAGCACCTGAGCGACCCGACGGGCCATCGCCTGCTTGTGCAGGTCTGGATCGGCCCGGACCGCGCGCTGCTCGGCAGTTATCCGCTTCGGCTGAGCGTACAAAGCCTGGGCCGCCACGCTGAATGCCAGCGGCGTGCCGTTGCGGTCAGTGATCGTGCCGCGCTGCGCTGGCAGCATCTGGACGGTGGTGCGCTGCTTTGCGGCCTGCGCCGAGAATTCCGCCGCCTGCAGTCCCTGAACTGCAACCAGTTTCAGTCCGGCAGCCACCAACGCGAGGACGAGTACCACCCGACCCAGCACCAACCGGCTACGCAAACCCGTTGCCGACGAGTCGGGCTTGCGGCGTGGCCGAGACACCCTGGTGGCCCGGAATTCGCCCATCAGGTACGGCCTGATGCCGGTGCCGGCGGAGAAGCCGGCGGGGCGGGTACTTCTACTTCTTCAGGTGCCGGCGGCGGAGCTGGCAGGGCCGGTGTTACTGCGGGTGCCGGCGGCGGAGCTGGCGGAGCCGGTCCTACTGCGGGTGCTGGTGGCGGGACTGGTGCTGCTGCGGGTGCCGGCGCGGGTGCAGGTGCTGGCGGGGCAGGTACTACTGCCGGTGGCGGGGTTGGTGCGGTGGCCCGCCGGGGCTGGCCGATCAGGACGACGGCGCCGTCCGGGCGGACGACCAGCCGGGCTGGGTCGCCGGCTGGCACCATGCCCAGCCCGCGGGCTCGGCGAGCCAGCTCAGGTGCGGTCTCCAGAGTGGCCACCTCACGGCCCAAGATCTCCGAACGCTCGGCGAGGTTCCTGGCTTCCTTCCGGGCTCTCTGCAAGTGATAGGAGTCGGCGGCGGCCGCCGTGGACAACCACAAGGTGGCCACCAGAGCCACCGCCAGTAGCACCATCGCCAGCACCACGAAGCGCGCCCGGCCAGTGTCCGCACTGCTGGAGCCACCGTGGCGCACCCCGGTGCGCTGCGCACGCCGAGCGTAGGCCCGGTCGACGGCCGGGGAGCGCACCCGCTGCGCTCCAGTGTCGCGGTGGCGGGTGGGCACAGTTTCCCGGCGGCGGCTGGGTGTCGCGGTTCTACCGCGCATCGGCACCGCAGTCCTGCCACGCGTCGAGGTCGCAGTGCGGGTGGGAGCCGTCACGAGGTCCACTCCGGAGAGTCCAATCCGCCCCGGTCGGATCGACGCAGCAGAGCCGGCGCGATGCGTTGCGCGGCCCGCAACCGCACCGACGCTGCCCGCGGATTGGCCTTGATCTCGGCCGGGCCAGCGTGCTCGGCACCGCGGGTCAACGCGCGCAGCTGGGGTCCGTGACCTGGCAGCTCAACCGGCAGGCCGGCCGGAGTGCGAGAGGTGGTCAGCCGGGTCAGCGCCTGTTTGACGATCCGGTCCTCCAGCGAGTGGTAGGACATCGCCACCAGCCGACCGCCGACGGACAGCGCACCCAAGGCAGCGGGTATGGCAGAGCGCAACGCTGCGAGCTCACCATTGACCTCGATCCGCAACGCCTGGAAGGTCCGCTTAGCGGGATGGCCACCGTGCCTGCGGGTAGCCGCCGGGACACTCTGATAGATGATCTCGACTAGCTGGGCCGTGGTGTGGAGAGGTCGTCGGGCCCGCTGGGCCACGACGGCAGCGGCGATCCGGCTGGCGAAGCGCTCCTCGCCGTATTCCCGGAACACCCGGGTGAGATCAGCCTGCGAGTAGCTGTTAAGCACGTCGGCCGCGGTAGGCCCGGCACTGGGATCCATTCGCATATCCAGCACGGCGTCCCGGGCATAGGAGAAGCCGCGTTCGGTGGAATCGAGCTGTAGTGAGGACACTCCCAGGTCAAACAGCACGCCGTCGAGGTGCGGGATGCCGAGGCGTTGCAGCACGTCGGCCAGCTCGTCGTAGACCGCATGCACTAGATGAGTGCGCCCGGAGTGCGCGCGCAGTCGGCCGTCGGCCACAGTCAGTGCTTGCGGGTCGCGGTCGATGCCGATCAGGGTGAGCCCTGGATAGGCGTCGAGCAGCGCGGCCGCGTGCCCACCGAGACCCACCGTGGCGTCGAGAACCACGGCTGGCCGATCCGCTAATGCGGGACCGAGCAGCTCCAGGCACCGGCGCAGCAGCACGGGGGCATGCTGAGGCAATCCAGGATGTGAACCCCGGTCACCGGGCGGATGATCGGCCACCACCAGCCTCCCTCCGCTCACACCCACCTCCTTGCGCCGAATTTTTTGCTCGAGCGATTCGGGATCGCCAGCGCGGTATCGGAAACCACCCCCGGTGCCGCCAGGTCTCCGCCCGGTGCCAGATCCTGGCGCCGGGGAAGGTGCGTCAGGCTCTGCTGGTCCGTGCCGTTGCGCATCGCAGTTGATGTGGTTGAGCACAGTCGATGCGCCTCCGGACGGAGGCCTCGCGGTACCGGTCACATCACGCCAGGCAGCACCTCGTCTTGCGCCTGGGCGTAGGACTCCTCGTGCTCCTCCAGGTAGCGCTGCCAAGCCGCGGCATCCCAGATCTCCAAACGGTTGATCGCCCCGATGACCGCACAGTCCTTGTTCAGCCCCGCGTAACGCCGCAGCTCGGGCGCGATCGAGATGCGGCCTTGCCCGTCCGGGCGTTGCTCGTCGGTGCCGGCGAACAGGTAACGCTGGTAGGCCCGTACCGCCTCGTTGGTGAACGGCGCTTGCGCCACCTTGTGAGCCATCTCCTCGAACTCCGCACGCGGAAAGATGTAGAGGCAGTGGTCCTGTCCCTTAGTGACCATCAATCCCCCTGCAAGGGCATCGCGGAACTTCGCCGGCAACGTCAAGCGACCCTTGTCGTCGAGCCGTGGGGTGTGCGTGCCCAGGAACACGCCACCCACCTCCCGACGAGCCCGCCAGGCCCCGTGGACCGGCCATGAAGCACCTTTGTGCTCCACTGCTAACCACAGTACCCCACTTTCCGCCACTGTCAACGCGCAGACACCCTGTGTAGTACTCTGCAGTGAGTAATCAGGCCAGTTCAAAGACGGTATTCGGGCGGTGGGGCGGGCCATCGGCGCTTGGCCTGCCAGGCAGCTCAGGAGACGCCCGGCGAAGCATTAGGGGTGCTTTGAGGCGCGTCACCACGGCAATCCGGGCACATGGTGGGGGGAAGTGGAGGAACACCACCCTTGCCCAAGGTCGACGCTTGGGCACGTTTCGACTTCCCTGCTCCGTCATATGGATGCTTGTCGCCGTTCTGGCGTGGGAAGACTCCCCCGCAGGGTGGCCCTTTCGGCACGGTTTGACAGACTCGACTCAGCGCTGGCATCCCCCACCGACCCCCGGTACACCAGCGACCCGTAAAGACATCAGGAGATTGCGTGAGCCTCCGAGATGCGCGTTCGCCGCAACTGGCGGACGTGCACGCCGTCGCACAGCGAATCGTGGGCAACGTCGAACGGGTGCTGGTTGGCAAGCCCGACGCGGTCCGGACCGCGTTGATCACACTGCTCGCCGAAGGCCACCTGCTGGTCGAAGACGTGCCAGGAGTGGGCAAGACGTCGCTGGCCAAGGCGTTGGCCCGATCCATTGATTGCACCGTCACCCGGATCCAATTCACCCCGGATCTGCTGCCCAGCGACATCACCGGCGTGTCCGTGTTCAATCGCAGCACCGGAGACTTCGACTTCCGACCCGGCCCGGTCTTCGCCAACGTGGTGGTCGGTGACGAGATCAACCGGGCCTCCCCCAAGACTCAGTCCGCCCTGCTGGAATGCATGGAAGAGCGCCAAGTCACCGTCGACGGGCACAGCTACCCACTGACCGGACCATTCATGGTGATCGCAACCCAGAACCCAGTGGAGATGGAAGGCACCTACCCGTTACCCGAAGCCCAGCGTGATCGGTTCACCGCCCGGATCTCGCTGGGCTATCCAGACCCTGCTGCGGAGCTCGCGATGGTCGATGAGCACGCAGCTACCGACCCGTTCGCCACCCTGGAAGCAGTGTCCACCGCAGCCGAAGTAAGAGCCCTCTGCCAGGCAGTGCGCCTGGTCCACGTGGCTGCTGACGTCCGCCGCTACGTCGTGGAGGTAGTCGGCGCTACCCGCCGGTTGCCGCAGCTTCGGTTGGGCGCATCGCCGCGCGCCACACTGCAGCTAATCCGCGCGAGCCGGGCGACCGCTGCGCTGGCCGGCCGGGACTTTGTGATACCCGACGATGTACAGGCTGTGGCGCCGCCGGTGCTGTCCCACCGGCTGGTGCTCACCGCGCAAGCGCACGTCGACCGGCTTTCTCCGGATGACCTGGTGCGGGAAGTGTTGGCGCGAGTGCCGGTACCCCAAGCGCCGACCGGGCCACCACCCGTCAGGGTCGACGGCCCCGGTGACCGTAACGTCGATGGCCGAAGCGATCCTCGCATTGCTGCGGTCTGGCACCGCTCGCCTCTGGTGCCATAGGTGCCTGGGCGGCTCGGCGGCCTGACTACCCGCGGCCGGTGCCTGCTCGCCGCCGGACTAGCAGCGGCGCTATGCGCGGTGCTAGTCAACGAGCGGGACCTGCTGCGGGCGGCGGCGTTGGCGATGGTGCTTCCACTGATAGCCAGCGTGGTCGTCGGGAACACGCAGATCAGGTTGCGCGCAGAGCGAGAACTCGTGCCACCTCGGATCCCGGTCGGCAGCGATTGCCAGGCGCATCTAACGCTGAGCTGCACCGGGCGGCTGAGCGGCCGGCTGCTGCTCGAGGACGTAGCACCCGAGGTATTGGGCGGCAGCCGCCGAGCGGTGGTGGCGCGGCTGCCGCAGCACCGCGCGGTGCGGCTGATCTACCCCCTACACCCGGTAGAGCGCCGGGTGCACTCGCTAGGCCCGCTGATCGCGCGTATCACCGACCCACTCGGCCTGGCGGAGTACAGTCGCACCCTCGCCGGACACAGCCGCCTGGTAGTAACCCCCGCGGTGGTCTCGCTGACGGGGTTTCCCACCGGAGGTGAGCTGGGGGACGGCGCGGCGGGCGGGGGGCGAGTGGGCCTCGGCCCCGGCCAGGACTCTGTTGTGGTGCGCAGTTACCGGCAAGGCGACGACTTGCGCAAGGTGCACTGGCGCACGACGGCCCGGCGAGACGAGCTGATGGTTCGAGTTGAGGAATGGTCAGAGCGCGGCGGTGCCACCGTGCTGCTGGACCACCGCGCCTCAGCGCATCGCGGCAGCGGACCTACCGCAAGCCTGGAGTACGCGGTGTCGCTGGCCGCCAGCGTGTTTGTGCATCTGCAGCGACGCGGACAACGGATGCGGTTACTCACCGTGGATGGCATAGTGCGAGCCGGTGCCACGGATGGGACCGAGCCCACCATTGACATCGCGCTCGACGCGCTCGCGGCGCTGGGTGTGACCGGTCAGCGCGACCTCGCCAGTGGACCGGCGTTGGCCGCCGGGCAGGAGGTGGTCGCAGTGCTCGGGGCCGTCGAGCTGGCGGACGTCGAACAGCTGCTGGCGCACCGCCCGCGCGGCATGCGTAACTATGCCGTGCTGCTGGACGCCGCGGCCTGGGCTCCCGAGGGGGACAGCCCCGCCGCATCCGATCCGGCGCAGGCCGCCCGGCTGCTCGTCGCAGCGGGCTGGTCGGTCGCGGTGGCTCGGCCGGAACAGCCGCCAGCCTTGGTGTGGGACCAGTTGTGCCTCAGTTCCCGTAGCAAGCTGCAGGCGCAGCGGTGACTGGTCTCACCGTTCGTACCCTACCGGCTGCGGCGGCCGGGCTGGCGGTCGCGCTCGCCGCGACCTCGTTGACCGGGATCCTCGCGGGGTCGCGCTGGTGGGGTTTTGTGCTGCTGACTACCACCGTCGTCGTCGCGGCCGGGGTGCTGCTGCGCTCGCTGCGGATGCCACCGATCGTGGTCGCGGGCGGTCAGCTCGTCGCCCTGGTGGGGCTAGTGACGGCGGTGTTCACGTCCAGTGGCTGGCTTGCCGTGCTGCCCGGACCAGCCGCGGCGGTACAGCTTCGCGCGCTACTGGAACGGGCTGCCCAGCAGGCTCGGATCAGCGCTCCACCGGTGCCGGAAAGCACCGAACTGCTCTGCCTGGTGGTGATCGTCGTCGGACTGATCGCGATCGTGGTGGATATCTTGGCCATTTCGGCCGCCGCACCTGCTTCCTCCGGGCTGGTGCTGCTGTGCGTGGTCACCGTGCCGGCCGCGCTGTCGGACCGGATGCTGCCGTGGTGGAGCTTCGCGCTGGGTGCCGTGGGTTTTACGCTGCTGCTTGCGGTCGACAGCCAGCGCCGGCAGCTGGCGTGGGGTGAATCCGCGGGCCCAGGCGGGCACATCGGTGCCGCACCCGCCGCGGTTGCACTGACTGCCGGCGCCGTCGTGGTGGCGCTGCTCGTCGGAGCAACAGTGACCGCGGTAGGCACCGGCCGATCGGCCAGCACCGGCGCGAGTCAGACGGTCAGCGGGATCGGGCTGGACCCCTTCACCTCGCTGCGCGGGCAGCTGTCCGCCACGGATGCCTTGGCGCTGTTCCGGGTGCGGGGGCTGGAGCGGCGAACCTACCTGCGGGCGCTGACGCTGAGCCGGTTCGCCACTGGGGTGGGCTGGCAGCAGGGTCAGCTGGACGGCGCTGTACCGGCGGGCGACGACCAGAGCGAGCGTTTGCCACTGCCCGCCGGGGTAGCAATACCGGTATCCGGGCCCACCCTGCAGGTGCAGATCGAGCCGATCCACTATGTGGACAGCTGGCTGCCGTCCTTCGGTTACCCGCTGGCCCTAGCGGGCATCGGCCCGGACTGGAACTACGACCCCGATGCAATCACTATCTTCTCCGATCGCCGCCAGCGCGCGGAGCCCTACAGCGAATTCGGAGTGCTGCCGCAGCCGGATCTTCAGCTGCTCCGCGCAACGGGTCCCGCAGGCGGGGAACCGTTTAGCACCGTCGATCCGCGGTATCTCGACACCGGCGGGGTGGATCAGCGGGTGGCCCAGCTGGCCGCCCAGGTCACCGCAGGGACCCGCACGGCATTCGACGCCACCGTCGCCCTCAACCAGTGGTTCACCCAGCCCAGCAACGGGTTCAGCTATGACCTGCAGACCGCCCCAGGCCACAGTGGGGACGCTCTGGTGGATTTCCTGTTCACCGGCCGGCGGGGCTACTGCGAGCAGTACGCCTCGGCGATGGCGATCATGTTGCGGACGCTGCAGGTGCCGGCCCGGGTCGCAGTCGGCTTTACCCCCGGTACCGTCACCGGTGACTCGCGGTTGATCACCACCGAGGACGCGCACGCCTGGGTGGAGGCCTGGTTCCCGGGCGCAGGATGGCTGCCATTCGACCCCACTCCGCTGTCCGACGGGCGCACCGTGACGCCGGACTATGTGGCTGCTGGCGTTACCCCACCCGCCAACGGCGCGCCGCTGCCGAGTGG
>JALZHU010000274.1 GCA_030860695.1 Actinomycetota bacterium | reverse complement strand
GTGAAGCGATCCGCTGCCTCAAACGCTACGTCGTTCGTGAGATCTACCAGCTCATCAAGCCCACAGTTCAATGCACTACGCCAGCCTCAGCGGCTTGACATCCATAGGGGCATCAACCCAATCGTTCACAAAGAAGAATGGTGTCAGGTTCAGATATAATGTTCAGTCGATTATCGTGGTGAGGGCGTGGGTGACGGTGGGGTAGGTGGTGAATTGGCCGAGCAGCTGGCTGACTTGCAGTGGGCGTGCTACGGCTCGGCTGGTCAGGCCTGCTAGGTGCAGCTGTGTTGCGGTGGTCTGGGCATTGTCGCGGGTGCGCAGCAGGCAGTTCAGCCCACTAGAGCTTAAGAAACGCACCGGTTGTAAGTCCACGACGAGGTGGCGCGGGTTGGTGCACAGTTGTTCTTGTAGACATGTTTCGAGTAGCGGCGCGGTGCACATGTCCAGCTCGCCGTCCACGGTAACCACGCATACGCCGTTGGCGGGGTGTTCTACGGTGAGTTCCAGCATCTCGGATGCGGCATTGAAGGCGGGATCCTCGCTTGGTCCGTCAGCAGCCAAGGCGGCTGCGCCAGACAGGCTGGTTGAATGATCGTCGGCGGCGGGCGGGTCGATGTGCTTGCTGAGGGATTCTTTGGCGGTCACCACGGGTCCTGCTCCTCCCCGTACGCCCGGCACACCATGGTTGACGGCAGCGTCACCATGCAAGGCGGTGCCATCCGGTGGTGCGTGAACGCTGTATGAACGGCGCGGCGCTGCGTCGTTCATTCGTAGAACATAACTTGGCCGGTTCGGCGGTGTCCATCACGCCGAAGCAATCACGACGCCGAAGTAATCACGGAGAGCAACATGTCGTACGGTTTGATCGTCGCGCAAACGGGTACAGGGCGCAGGGGAAGGTTTGTTAGGTAGCGGGCAGTGTGACTGCGCGAACGGCAGAGGGGGTGGCGTTGGTGTGCACCTCGGCCGAGGGCCGGGGGCTAGTCCATCATGGGTTGCTACACCCACCGTCTGCGGATCTAGCCGATGTTTTCGCTCCGCTGGTCGCCGAGCGCCTGGCTTGCGCACAGTCGGTGCTCGTGGTGTTGCCTGCCGCGACCGCGGCGAAGCTCCAAGGTCGCCTGCCCATCTTGGCGGGCTTGCACATTGCTGACCCGGGCGGCCTTTATCGTCATCCCGGGCGAGTGCTGGGCCATTACTTGAGCTGGATCACCGAAACCAGCCCCGGCGAGCCGGCCACGATCGTCGCGGCGCCAGATCCCGGTGGGGACGACTCATATCGCGCGGCGTTGTGGATGCACATCGATGCCCTCGCCAACCAGGCCCTAGGTGCGTGTGACCTCACGTTGGTCTGCGCCTACGCCAACGATCCCGCGACCGTTGCTGCAGTACGCCAGGCCCACCCCAGCTTGCTCAACGGGGCAGTCATCCCCAGCCCGGATCACCTACCCCCCGAACAGTTCCTTGCCAATCATCCGTTGCCCCCTCCTAGCGAGCTGGGTCAGCCCGACATCGTCCGCATCATTGACGACCCCTGCCAGTTGATCGAACTGCGCCAGGTGGTAGGCAGTCACGTTGCTAGGGCGGGGTTGCCCGTCGACCGCTGTGAGGATTTTGTGCTGGCCGTCACCGAAGTAGCCAGCAACGCCCTCGAACACGGCGCCCCACCCGCCGCCGTGTGCTTGTGGACCGCCTCGACCTCGGTGGTCTGCCAGATCAGCGACAACGGTCGCTTCACCCAACCGCTGGCTGGGCTACTACCCCAGGCGAACCAGGGCCGCGGCCGGGGCCTGTGGATGGCACACCAACTCTGCGACCAGCTCTATCGGTGGCCTGATCCCACTACCATCCGACTCCACATGGACCGGCCGCCAGTAAGTCTTCTTGACCGGCAGACAGCGCCGGTGCAACGGTGGGAATGATCGTGAACCGGCGAGGACCGCGTTAGGGTACGCGTCGGCAGTTGGGTGGTGCTGAATGTCCTGGCGCGAGCAGAGGTGCGAGCGGTGGTGAACGACGGGGAGGGCATGATGGATGAGTTCATTACTCACATGTCTTGGATGCGTTACGTGCCCGATGATACTTCAGTGACGAATTTGAGCATTCCTGGGACACATAATTCTTGTTGCGTCCACGGAGTACTGGGAGTCGGAAAGGCCCAAGAGCTGGATGTGCCCGACCAGTTGAAGGCGGGAATACGCTTCCTCGACATCAGGTTTACGCATTACCAGGACAATCTTTGTGTACACCACGATGTTATATGCACGGAAAAAAGCTATGTAGATATCCTGACCATTTGCTTCAATTTCCTTAGACAGTATCCCTCTGAAACTATTTTGATGTCCGTAGCCGACGAGAGTCGCGCCGACGAGGTGCTCGGCAAGTTCGCCCCTTCTCAAATTGCGTGCAAATTACCCATAGTAGACGAGGCAACTCCCGGTACAAACACCCGTTCGTTTGAAGATACGTTTAATGCAAAGACATGGGAGTGTATCGAGGACCTTCCATTATTCTACAATTTCATCGCCGCTCCCCCTGGCAGCAATTCCGTGGTCACGAGTCCTGCCCTCACGCCCGAAACAAGGTTAGGAGACGTCCGCGGTAAGATCGTATTGTTGCGTCGATTCAAAGGCAGCCAAGACGTCGGATTTGATCTCTCTTGCTGGCCGGAAGATCAGTGCTTCAGAAACACAGCACCTCCATTCTATGATATTGAAGACCGTTATAAGAACCCCGGAGTTGACAACAAGTTCGACTACGTCGTTGACCACATAGAGAAAGCAAGAAGCGGCGACCCAGGCGAGTTATATATTACGTTTGCGAGCGCCGTGGGACCGACCGCGCGTGGTTATTCAAAGAAAATAAATCCACGTCTCAACAACTATCTTGCCGAATCCTCACCGGGGCGCATTGGAATCATCGCGATGGACTACTTCGAACAACCCCGAGAATTAGTTTCCAACGTGATCAAAGCGAACGTCACGACGGAGTGACCGCTACCCCAGCACCGCGAGCACCGCAGAGGTGAGCGACTTGCCGTCAGTGAAAATATTCCTGCGTCGCTGTTCAAT
Organism: Actinomycetota bacterium; assembly: GCA_030860695.1. Lineage (GTDB taxonomy): Bacteria > Actinomycetota > Actinomycetes > Mycobacteriales > Pseudonocardiaceae. The sequence goes on along the minus strand of JALZHU010000274.1, from coordinate 3,943 downwards.
GCGGCGCTACCCAAGTTCGACACCCTCACGTTGGGTACTGGCCGGACGCGGTCGACCGCACTCATCACTTGTCAACCATATGCTGGGTTTGTACCCCACCTGTATCCGCACCCGCTTTGCGACCTTCTGATCCTGGCCACGGCACTACAAGCGGCGAGAATCACCGGTAGTTGGTGAACTGCGCTGGGCTGGTAGTGACCAGGGCTCATCCGCCCGACACTGTGCCTGAGCTGCGCCAACCATGCTCATCCTCTGTCGTCGTAGGTCGGTGGTGGTCACCGCCGTTGTACCGTACGTGTACCCGGGGCTCTCGTGACTGGTCCTGCACAGGCGGTGCCGTGCCGCTGGCTGATGGGTCCTGGCTCCCAAAGGGGTGCCCAGGAGTCCGGCGCGGCCACCACCTGCTGGTGCGTGTGCATGAGGATGTGGGGCAGGGGTCAGTTGTCCGCTGTCGTTGCTGTCAGATAAAGCTGTCAAGATGACGTCGGTCCTGATCGACAGGGCGAACCGCCGACCTTCCGATTTTCAGGAGTTGGGATAATAGTTCGCTGAATAGCGCTCACGTTCGCGGCCTGCATTGGCGTATTAATCAGAATGCCGATGAACGCACACGAACGTAGATGGATGAGACCAACGATGAGACCACGATGTACCCGGGACTCGCGCACGTGACGTGACGCTCGGGCCGGGGGGACGGTGACGAAGACCTTCTGTTCCGTAGTGATAGGCGATGCCTCACGACTGTCTACCGTCGTCCGGGATGTGACCTCATCCTCCGATCCGGGTCCGAGGACGTTCCCCGCCGTCCGTGGCCGTTGTTGTAGCGATGGATGTAGTCGGGGGTCGGCCTGACGCAGGACGAGCGGGCAAAGCGGGTATCCCGTCACGTCGGCGAGTTGTCTCGGAGCACCTCGGGCGTCGACGTGACGGGATACCGCGCCACCCTGGTGACCCCCCGCCTTCATGCCCAGCCCGGGGCCCATCCCGGAGCGGAGGTCTGCCGGAGGCACAGCATTAATCATGAGCGTGGGAATCCTGTAGTGCTGCGTTGGTCCACGTCGTGGCCTGCGGTTGGCCGTGGTCACGGTGACCCCGGTTGACCGTTACTGAGTCCTTTTTGTGGCACGCGACGGGCATGGTGCACCGTGCTCGTATCTGCCGTGCAAAGGTGCGGACTGTAACTCTGGTGGGCTGTGGAAAGAGTTCTGTTCGACGCTCAGTTACATTGGCTGGTGATGGTCGGTGGTTTACCGCGAGTCCTCGTGTGGATGGGCACGCGAGGGGCACTAGCGAAGATCGGTGTTGACCATGATCGACCGGGGTCCTCATCGCACGGCAACACAACGCAGTGTGTCGGCTGCTGGCCAAGTCAGGTGCGGGGGTGTTATAGCCCATCTGTTCTGGGTATCCCGTGGCATGAGTGAGGCGGGTGGGCCGGGTGACAGGGCGCAGGAGCTTAAGGCGCAGGTCGCCCAGAGGGCCCGGGAAGTGCGTGCCCAGGCGATCGCGAAGGCCCCGCAGCTGACGGGAGCGGCGGCGCAGAAGGCCCAGCGGGTGGTCCAGGACAAACCGGGTGCAGCAGTGGGCGCGGCGCTGGCTGTGTTGGGATTGCTGATCGTCCGCCGCCGCCAACGTCGACGGGAGAAGGCCAAGAAGGCCCAGCAGGTCCGCGACCGGTCCAGGGCAAGTCGGACTTGGCGGTGGACGCGGGTGCTAGCCGTGCTGGGATTGCTGATGCGCCGTCGTCGACGCCGGCGGGAGGAGGACTCGTGAAGATTCTCTACAGGCCGCTGAGCCTGCTCGTCAGCGTGCTCGGTGGGATCCTCGCTGGTGCGGTGTTCAAGAAGGTGTGGACAGTGATGTCCGGGGAGGAGGAGGCTCCAGAGGCCACCTCGCCGGAGTACAGCACCAAGGAGGTTCTGGTTGCCGCGGTGGTCCAGGGCGCGATCTTTGCCGGGGTGAAGGCCGCGGTGGACCGGGCCGGCGCTAAGGGCTTCAAGAAGATCACCGGTAAGGAACTTGGGACCTAGGACGCGGTGGCCTGTCGGCTGCCTGCAGGAAGATTTCCTGCCGCGCTGCCGCGTCCGACGCTTGCCTCGGTACTTTCGGGCAGGATCGACCGACGCTGGCGTAGAGGGCGGTGGGAATGGTGGGACAGCAGCAAGCGGCTTCGGGACGTGCTACGGGTAGCGGCCCGGAAGGCCCCACTGAGCTGCCCAAGCGCTCGTGGTGGGCGGTGCTCAAGCGCACGGTGCGGGAGTTCGGCAGGGACAATCTCACCGATTGGGCCGCAGCGCTGACCTACTACAGTGTTCTGTCGATCTTCCCCGCAGTGATCGTACTGACCGCAGTATTGGATTTGCTGGGGCCCTCGGCGACTCAGACGCTGATCGACAACATTAACACCATGGTCCCCGGCGAAGGCCGGGACGTCCTGGTCAATGCGATCACCGAGTTGCAGCAGTCCCAGGGGCTTGCTGGGCCGTTGGCGATCATCGGTCTTGGGGGTGCGCTGTGGGCGGCTTCGGGTTACATCGGTGCGTTCATGCGAGCCTCCAATGCCATCTATGACATGCCCGAAGGACGTCCGGTGTGGAAGACGCTGCCGCTACGGGTGGGTTTGACCCTGGCGGTGGTAGTGCTGCTGGCAGTGTCGGCGGTCGGGGTAGTTGCGACCGGGACGGTGGCTGATCGAGCGGGGCACATGCTCGGGATCGGCGCTACCGGAGTGCTGGTGTGGGACATCGCCAAGTGGCCTCTGATCGCCGCGCTGGTCGCCCTGGTGTTCGCGTTGCTGTACTGGGCATCGCCCAACGTCAAACATCCCGGGTTTCGCTGGCTGAGCCCCGGTGGTGTGCTGGCTGTCGTGGTCTGGGTGCTGGCGTCGGTCGGGTTCGCGTTCTACGTGGCCAATTTCGGCTCCTACAACAAAACCTACGGTTCGCTGGGTGGAGTGATCGGCTTTTTGGTGTGGTTGTGGATTTCCAACATCGCCATCCTGCTGGGCGCGGAACTTGACGCCGAACTGACCAGGGGCCAACGCATCGAAGCCGGCCAGCCAGCCGAACAGGAACCATTTCTGGCACCGTCAACTTGGTGAGCCTGCCGGGTCGGTAGGGTGATCGGCCGCGTCGCTTGGGTATGGAGGGCTTGGCTGGTGGGTGCCGAGGTGCCGTCGTATCGCGGGTTTCGCTACCCGGCAGAGATCATCAGCCATTGTGTGTGGCTTTACTACCGCTTCCCGCTCAGCTTCCGCGAGGTCCAGGAGATGATGGCCCAGCGCGGGGTCGTGGTCTTTCACGAGACGGTGCGGCAGTGGTGGGCGAAGTTCGGCCAGATCTACGCCAACGCCCTGCGCCGGCGCCGGGCTCGCCCGGGGGACAAGTGGCACCTCGACGAAATGTTCATCAAGATCAACGGCAAGATCCACTACCTGTGGCGGGCGGTGGACCAACACGGCAACGTGCTGGACATCCTGGTCACCTCCCGGCGGAATACCAAGGCCGCCACCAGGTTCTTCCGCAAGCTGCTCACCGGACTGCAGTACGTGCCCCGGGTGCTGATCACCGACAAGTTGGGTAGCTACGCAGCAGCACACCGCAGGACTCTGCGCTCAGTCGAGCACCGCCAGTCGAAGTATCTGAACAACCGGGCGGAGAACTCCCACCAGCCCACCCGAGCCCGCGAACGAGCCATGAAACGGTTCACCTCAGCCCGGCACGCGCAACGGTTCCTCTCCACCTTCAGCGGCATCTCTGCGCACTTCCGACCTCGCCGCCACCAACTCACCGCCAAGGAATACCGGCGCGAGATGCACACCCGATTCACCACCTGGAACCAAATTACCGGCACGGCCACGGCGGCCTGAAACGGATCTGGGGACCGGCCCGACCGATCAAACCATGCTCACAACGCCGGACAGACCCAACAAGTTGACGATGCC
>JALZHU010000273.1 GCA_030860695.1 Actinomycetota bacterium | reverse complement strand
TGGGAGAAAAAGTATCCCGCGATCATCCGGCTCTGGACTAATGCGTGGGCCGAGTTCGTGCCTTTTCTCCAATTCGATCAGGAGATCCGCACGATCATTTGTACCACTAACGCGATCGAGTCGATCAACGCCCGGATCCGGCGTGCGGTCAACGCCCGCGGACACTTCCACACCGAGGCCGCCGCACTCAAGTGCGTCTACCTCGCCATCATGAGCCTGGACCCCACCAGCACGGGACAGCGACGCTGGTCCAACCGCTGGAAAGCCGCGCTCAACGCCTTCGAGATCACCTTCGACGGACGCCTGTCCGCCGCCCGCAACGCATCGTGAATACCCAATAACAACCAGTTACACCGTTAGCTTGACAGACCCGGGAAGGGCGATGTGTTTGTTGTAGGTCTGTTGCGTCTGTAGGCAGTGGTGCAGGATGTCGATCAAGCGGTTGAACAGGTTGCGTTGGGCGGTGACGTGTCGGTCGCCGGCGGTTTTGCGCTGGTCGTAATGGGGTCGGGCGCCGGGTGAGGCGTTTAGGGCGGAGAAGGCCCACAGGTAGCCGGTGGCGGCAAGGCGTGGGTTTTTGACCCGGCGGTGGGTCACGGTGAGGTTTTTGCCGCTGGCGGGTCATGGGTGCGCTTGCGGCGTAGGCCTTGAGCGCTCGGGCGTCGGCGAAGCGGGATCGGTCATCGCCGATGTCGGCGAGCGCCCGGGTGCCGGTGAGAGATCCCAGTCCGGGCATGCTGGTGATGATCGTGGCGTCTAAGTGCCTGGTCAAAACGCTCGATCGCGGCGACGGCCAGCTCCTCGGCGTTGGTGCTGGCGGTGTCGAGCGCTCGCCTTCGTACAAAACCTCCGCCGCGGCCACTACGCACTCGCCGCCCACATCCACCCTAGACAGCGGTTCCCGGCGGCCTTCGCCGAACTGGCTTTCGCCATCTGATCACGACACCTGCCGCACTTAAGTCTGCCTGCTTTCGGCCAACGCATCACTACCACCCGGTCATCTCGACCATTGAAACGGCCAGGACGACGACGGGATGGTGGCTCCTGTGCCATTGCAACGCAACTGGCGTCGTCGGTGTTGTTGCGCCGAACGTATCAACCACTGGTCGCCGTGACTCTATACCGATCATGACTGGTCATCGGAAGCGGAGAATTCCATGGGGACCGCGACGTACATCCCGGTGCTGCCTTACTGGCCAGCGGAGACCTTGGTGGATCTGCAGCATGGGGCGGTCGGTGACGCGCTGCGGGAGGCCGCCGCTGCTGAGGCTCCGGGACTCCCGCTGGCTGCTGCTCTACGCCGGACTATTCACCGCATCTTAAGCAGGCGGTCTGGCTGGCTGACCAACCCACATAGCGACTGGAGAAGAGGAAACCATGGAACCGACTGACCAAGAACATAGGCCGAACATTGTGCTGGTGCACGGCGCGATCGCGGACGGTTTAGAGTGGATGCAGGTCGTCTAGAGCTTAACACCGCTTTCAGTAAAAATCTGTGCCGCCGTCGAACATGCCATCGCCCACCTCAAGACCTGGCGCATGCTCAGCGAGGAAGGCAGCCGGTACCGAGCGCCAATACAAAAGTATCAAAGCATCCGACAAGCCGTCACCGGGCTTTTCTTCTTCACGGCTTGTGAATAAGATTCCTGGTCTCTGGAACCAGGAAAGGTCGCTGAGGCGCTTGAGGAATTCTTCAACTGACCGTAGGAGACGAGATGACCAAGGACCACAACCTGACCAACGGTGAGCACCCCAACGAGGTCGCAGCGTCCGCTGTGGCACCGGACCGGATTTTTGAGCTGGCCACCGGGTTTATGGCCGCCAAGCACCTGTTTGCCGCCAGCGAGCTGGGAGTGTTCGAAACTTTGGCGGAGGGTCCGGCGCCGCTTGAGGAGTTAGCGAGGCGGACCGGGCTCTCCCGCCGCACGGCCCGCATCTCGGCCGACGCAATGGTCGCGCTTGGCCTCCTCGAGCGAGAAGGTGACGTCTACTGCAATGGCGAGGTGGCGGCTGCCTTCCTCGCCGGTGGGACAGCCACCGATTTGCGTCCCTTCTTGCGCTTTTGGGATCAGATCAGTTATCCGGCGTGGCTGGCTTTGGTCGACGTGCTACGCGGCGGCTGCCACCCGCCGGTGGAACTGGACGAGGCGAAGCAGGAAGTATTCTCCGCGGGGGTGGAGACCATCCAGGCCGGCGCTAGCCGGGCGTTTGCCACCATCTACGACTTCACCCCGCACCGTCGCCTGCTCGATGTCGGCGGTGGAACTGGCTCGTGGTCTGCTGCGGTGGTGCGTCGACACCGGCACATGGCGGCCACCGTGGTCGATCTGCCCGCGGTGGCCAACCTGGCGCGTCAACGCATCGCCGCGCAGAATCTGAGTAAGCGGATCACGGTGGCCAGCTGTGACGTCATGACCGACACGCTGCCAAAGACCCACGATGTCGTTCTTGTTGCTAACCTAATGCACTACTTCTCACCAGAGCAAAACCTAGCTCTTCTTCGCCGGGTCCGTGACGCTGTTGAGGGTGATGCCCGTCTGCTCGCCGCCGACTTTTGGACTGACCGGACGCACACCCAGCCGCTCATGGCCGCCCTCATGGCGGGCGAGTTTGCGGTTGTGTTGAAAAACGGAGACGTCTACAGCGTGGAAGAGGCGTGTCGATGGCTCGACATGACGGGCTGGCGCTTCGTCAACCAATTGCCCCTAGCAGAGCCCATCAGCCTCGTGGTGGCTGAGGCAATATAGAGGGCACTGATGCCCTATGGATGCCAAGCTGCTGATGTCTCGACTTCGAGCGGGGACCTGATGATCTGATAGGCCCCGCAGGCGATGTGGAGTGTTTCCGATTTTATTGACACCGGTTTAGGCTTGTGGGTGCCGAACTGATCATCCACAGCGATGACCTGCGGCATCACTGGACGGTGGCGATCAAGCATAGTCGCTGGCCGTGACGATACGGCTGCTCTATCTCATCTTCCGGCAGCTCGTGGCCTGGCTCGGACTGCTGGCCCGAAGCTCCAGGTCGAAAAATGCCGAGATCCTGGTGCTGCGCCATGAAGTCGCCGTGTTACGTCGTCAGGTCCAGCGGCCGCGACTGTCGTGGGCGGATCGGGCGGTATTCGCAGCGCTGACCCGGTTGCTGTCTCGGGCCTGTCGCTTGCAGCGGATCGTCACTCCTGCCACGGTGCTGCGCTGGCACCGGAACCTGGTGACCCGACGCTGGACCCAACCCCGCCGGCGCCGCACCGGCGGCCGGTCCACGGCGTCCGAGTTGCGCCAGCTGGTGCTGCGTCTGGCCTCGGAGAACCCGACCTGGGGGTACCGACGGATCCACGGCGAACTCGCCGGACTCGGCTACCAGCTTGCACCCAGTACCGTGTGGTCGATTCTGAAGCGAGCCGGCATCGACCCCGCGCCTCGCCGCAGCGGGCCGAGTTGGCGACAGTTCCTGGCTGCCCAAGCCCACGGCATCCTCGCCACGGACTTCTTCTGCGTCGACACCCTGCTGCTTCAGCGGTTGTACGTGCTGTTCGTGGTGGAGCACGCCACGCGCCGCGTCCACCTCCTGGATATCACGGCCAACCCCACCGGTGCCTGGGTGGCTCAGCAGGCGCGGAGCCTGCTGATGGACCTCGGCGACCGTGTGTCGAGCTTCACGTTCTTAATCCGGGATCGCGACAGCAAGTTCACTGGCGTCTTCGATGCTGTGTTCGCCAGCGAGGGCATCCGGATCCTGCGCACCCCGGTGCAAGCGCCCCGGGCGAACGCGATCGCCGAACGCTGGATCGGCACTGTCCGCCGCGAGCTGCTGGACCGGATGCTGATTCTCAACCGCCGCCACCTCGAGGTTGTGCTGGCTGAGTACGTGGCACACTTCAACGACCATCGCCCCCACCGCGCGCTGCATCAAGCAGCACCCCTCAGACCACTTCCCCAGCCCGCGTCACAGCCCGACCTTCGCCTCCAACGTCACGACCGGCTCGGCGGGCTAATCCACGAATATGCCCAGGTCGCATGACGTGGATGACCTATTCGGCACCCACACGACAACCCGAAACCATTCATCTGGACTGCTACCGCCGAGTAAATCCTCGCCAAGGTCGCCCGCGGACGAGTTACCCTCCAACAAGTGGAAAATCAATAATGAGACACTACACTAGGAACCGACATTACGACCTCGTATCGCAACCCACCGGTGGCGAACTCATTGACTGGCAGAAAGAATTCAACACGACGATCAACAAGATACGGTACGTCGTCGAACAAGTAATTTCTCATTCAAGACCTGGCGTTGCATACATACCGACTACCGCAGACCACACCGTACCTACGCCACGGCCTTCGAGGCTGTCCGAGCCCTCCACTTCTTCAAACTGCGTTTTGCATAAGCCTCCAGATCCCTACATCAGATGAAGTAGTCCAAGGGGGCTGCTACATCTGTTGGAAGGATCGCTGATCGAAAAATCATGAGCCCTCTGCGGTCGCCTATAGCTCTATCAGCGCGTCAGATACTCCCCTCGTCAGCGGGTCGTTAGAGTTTTCTGTTGCTCCGTCAGGGCCTTCTCTCGTTCGTTGAGTTCTTGCATGAGTTGTGCAACTTGTCGATACCTTCGGTCGATGGATGGGAATTGCAGGCCTGCTCCGATCAATATACCAACGATAAACAGCATGCCTGCTACTAGAAACATGATGTTGGTCATCTAGGTCACCTCCCTTCATGGGGCCTGCTTAAGACATGTGGTTTCATGTGGTGAATGACGCGAAAATAGAGGGTCAGCGGGTAAATCGGTGCCCGGGGCGCTGCAATGGCGTTGCAGGGCAGGTAGGTGTCAGGTTCAGGCGGCGTCGAACAGCTCGCACAGCAGGTGCTTGGGGTGCCGCCGGCTGCCGACACCGGTGTCGTGCCACCAGCGGTGTAGACAGCTGCCGCACTGCACCCAGACCAGGTTGACGTCGTAACCCCGAGCAGGTACAGCGGGGTGTCGCCGCATAGGTACGGGGCAGCCAGGCGCGGCGGCCGGGGTCTGCTTGGGCGTCGAGCATTATTTGATCGCCTCCGGCGTCTCGGGTAATACACCATCAGCGATGAGCAGGTCGTAGGTGGCTTGCTGCTCGGGGTCGAGGAGGGTGTCGAGGATGCGATGGGCTTCGGCTTCGTTGGTGAAGATCTGGGTGGGGTCCCCGTGCGGGCCGAGGGCATCCAGGACCGCGGCCAGGCGGGTACCTTCATGTGCAGTGAAATCAATAGTGAACGGGACGAGGCTGGCCACAACGCACCTCCAAGGTATGGTCGGCCCGAGGTTTAGGTGTTGACCCCAAGATCACCGATTGGTCATCCTGGACGTCATACAGAAACAGAGCGACGGTCCATCCTCGGCGTACAACCCGGAGCCGAAAACTTGCGAGGTGTGTCCGATCTCACTGTTTACTTGCATTCAGGTCGGGGGGTGGCTGCTAGTCGTCGGCGGGCTGATGCGCAAGGGCCGTGGTCGGTCAGCTCAACGCGGTTGCGAGAGCCTGCGGGGCGCTACTGACGTTCCTGTGGGTACCGGCTCATGATCGATAAGGGCGCACGCCGCGCTCCGTCTAGGGTTTCTGGCCTTCTACAGTCAGAGACGATCAAGACGGCGAGGTGGCGTGCGCACGACGAGGGTATGGCGAGGGCCGCTCGGGGTCGAGCACACGGTGATCGAGTCGGTGGACTTAGAGCCCGATGATCGCGGCGGCGAGCGGTTGGTGGCGCGGGTAAGGCCAAAGGTGGCCTATCGATCACGGTGCTCGCGGTGTGATCAGCGGTGCCCGGGTTATGACGCCAGCCCCACACCGCGCCGATGGCGGAGCCTGGACCTGGGCACCACACCGGTATTTCTGCAAGCCAGCACGCATCGAGTGGCCTGTCCGGTGCATGGGGTGATGGTCGCGGCGGTGCCGTGGGCGCGGCCGGGATCGCGGTTTACGACGACGTTTGAGGACAGCGTGGCGTGGCTGGTGTGCCACGCCACGCTGACCGTGGTGGCCACCCTGCTGCGGATCGCCTGGCGCAGCACGTACGACATCGTCACTCGGGTGGTGGCCGGGCGCGCTGGGCAGCTCGACCGGCTAGCGGGCCTGCGTCGGATCGGGATCGATGAGGTCTCCTATCGCAAGGGCCAGCGGTTTCTGCTGGTCGTGGTCGATCACGACACCGGGCGGTTGGTGTGGGCGGGTAAAGACCGCACCGCCGCGACGCTGCGCCGGTTCTTCGACGATCTCGGCACGGACCGGGCGCGGACGCTGACCCATGTCAGCGCTGATGGCGCGGAGTGGATCCATGCCGTGGTGGCCGAGCGCGCACCGGGGGCTGTGCTGTGTCTGGACGCCTTCCACGTGGTGGCCTGGGCCACCAAAGCCCTCGACGAAGTCCGCCGTCGGCTGGCCGCCGGTCTGCGCCGCACCGGACGCGTCGAGCAGGCCACGACGATCAAGGGCACTCGATGGGCACTGCTGAAAAACCCACCCGACCTGACCAGCGATCAGCGCACCACGCTAGCCGGCATCCAAGCCGACAATGAAGTGCTCTACCGAGCCTATCTGCTCAAAGAACAGCTCCGCATGATCTTCCAGGTCGAGCCGCCCGACGCCAAGGCACTACTAGCCGGTTGGATCTCCTGGGCCCGCCGTAGCCGCATTCCGGCTTTCGTCCGACTCGCCAAAACAATCACCCGCTACCGCACACTGATCCTCAACGCAGTCGAACACCGCCTATCCATGCCAGATCCGAGGCCACCAACACCCACCTCCGGCTGCTCACCCGCCGCGCCTACGGCTACCACAGCCCCGAATCACTAATCGCCATGGCCGACCTCACCCGCGGCGGCCTCTGCCCACCCCTCCCCGGCCGAAAAGCATGATCGCCCACCCACGAAAACGTCAGGAGAGCCAGACTTCCTCGGTTTGACATCTTGGTGTCATAGGGTGAGTGCACCATCGAGATTGATAGCATATTGTCCCTGTTGGCAGAGGGAAGGGAGTCATTGTCAGTGCGGG
>JALZHU010000272.1 GCA_030860695.1 Actinomycetota bacterium | reverse complement strand
ATCAAGACGTCCTTTCCGCGACCGGAGACGACAAAACGGCCGCAAGCGGCATCTTCTACCCAGCAAAGATCAACACTCACGAACGTGATCAGCGCGTCGCAGAATTAAGCAACAGAGTCGTACAGGGGTCTATTGGGCAAGGGTCAGCGCGGCGCTGTGGGATCGCTACCAGCGCAGCAGGGAGTTGTCCGTACTGGATGAGGCAATCGCGGCCTACCGTCGGCTGGTCGCCGCGACGCCAGAGGCGCATCCCGACCACGGCTGCCGGTGGATCAAGCTCGGCTACGCGTTGAAAGTGCGGTTTGATCAGGTAGGTGAGTTGGGGTGCCTCGATGCGGCGGTTAACGCTTATCAGCAGGCAGCTAAGGTCACTCCAGAGAGGCACGCGCACCGCCGGCAGCACCTGTCCCTGCTGGTAAAGATCCTGCGCCGTCGCCTCGAGGTAACCGGTGACGTAGCGGCGCTGGACGACATCATCGCTGCGCAACAGCAGCTAGCCGACGCTTGGGCCGGTGACCCGGATCGGGCATGTCGGTGGTGTGAACTCGGCGACGTGCTCCGGGAACGATTTCAGCGCTCAGGCGAGCTTTCCTCGCTCACTGCGGCTGCGGCAGCCTTCCGGGTAGCGACTGAGCCGCCACTGCACCGCCATGATCACCAGCTAACGCGCCTGTCCCGACGCGCCACCGTGCTCGCGGACTTGGTTAAGCGGCTGGCGGAACCACAGCTGCTCAATGAGATGATTCATGTGCGGCGCCAGCTCGTTGAGAATACTCCTCAGACCGTACCGGAATACCTAAGTCGCCTGGTAGATCTTAGTGTCGTGCTGCGGTCTCACTACCAGCATGACGCACAGCCCGTGTTGCGCGAAGAACTGCTGGATGTCTTCCAGAGGGTCGCTGCGGCGACACCGCAAGGCCATCCTGAACGAGGCTGCCGGCTATCCAACGCAGCCGCCATGCTCGAGGAGAAGCTCGGCGAGTCCACAGATCCGGCGCTGCTGGAAGAGATCATCAATCTCCACAGGCAGGCAGTCGACGCGACACCAGCCAACCATCCACATCGGGCGTTGCACCTATGTCGGCTCGGGACTGCGCTCCACTACTATTACCGCCAGTTCGGGGATGGCGCGGTCCTCGATGAGGTGATCGATGTTTACCGGTTGTTGCTGGCCTCCACCAGCCCTGATGACCCCGACCGGCCGAATTACCTAGTCAGTTTTTCTCGTCTTCTGCTCGATCGCTACCAGCAGACCAGCGACGACGGACTGCTCGGGGAGACCATCAAAGCACATCAGGACCTCACCGCAGCCCTGCCCAGCAATGATCCCGACCGGCCCCATCACCTTTCCAATCTTGGCAAAATGCTGTGGGACCGCTTCCAGCGGTCCAGGGATCTCGCTCTGCTAGATCCGATCATCGATGTCTTCCGGCAAGCTATGACGGTCATGCCCGCCATCAACCCCCAGCGGCCGAAGGTTTTGTCCAACCTTGGTGGGGCATTGGCCGAACAGGCCGCCCGGGCTGACTCCTCCGAACGGCAAGTTCGCTGGCAGGAGGCTGTCACGGTCCTGCGGTCGGGCGCCGACGCTCTTTCCACCGACGACCCAGACTGGCCACTGGTCCGCTGCAACCTGGGTGGTGTCCTCAGGTGGAAGTTCGAGCAGCTCAAGGACCCGGCTGACCTGCAGGAGGCGATCGATGTCTTCCGCAACGCAGTCAAGATGACCCCCGTCGACAATCCCCATTGGCTTACGTGCCTGGCCAAACTCGCAGACGCGTTACTCGCCCGAGCCGAACAGCCAGACAGCCCCGTAGAACTGTTGGATGAGGCCATCACTACCCAGCGTTGGCTGCTCGACGCCACACCGAACGACAATCCTGTACGGGCAAACTACGCCGCTCAGTTGGCAGGCGCGCTACAGCTGCACCATGGACGTTTCGGCGATTTGAATTCCCTGGAGGAGGCCATCGGTATCCACCGGGAGCTGGCGGCGGCGATTCCGCCAGAGCACCCCGACCGACGATGCACGCTACATAACCTTAGCAACGTATTACGCGTCCGCGACGTCGCAACCGACTGTCCCGCGGGGGTGGCAGAGGAGACCCTTGAGACCCTCCGGGAAGCGGCCGGCTTCCCGTCTGCCAGTTCCGCAGATCAGGCTGATCTCGCCGACCTCAACGACTGGGTGCGGCACCTGTCCGACTTCGTGGAAGCGTTGGGAACTCGTGGGAACCGTACCGGGGAACTGTCCGCCGTCGACGAGATGATAACGGTGCTCCGACTGCTCGCTGGTGGCCTGGATAACGAGCCGCGTCACCTGCGCAATCTCGGTGGTGCACTGTTGTTTCGTCATGCACGCGGAGGCGGCACTGAGTATCTTGACGAGGCGATCGAGATTTTACGCAAGGCCGTGGATGTCACCTCGGGAGACCATCCCGACCGGCCGATATGCCTGACCCGGCTCGGTGATGCATTGCACCGGCGCTACCACGACTCCCTCGACCTCGCGCTGCTAGATGAGGCTATCGACGTGCTCCGCGCGGCGCTTAAAGGCACTTTCACCGAGGATCCGGAACTCGGCCGTCGACTGAGTGTACTCGGCCGCACGCTATGTGACCGCTATGACCGAAGCAGTGACCGCTCGTTGCTGGAGGAGTCCGTCACGGTGTACCGGCAGGCAGTCGCCCTCTCCTCGATCACGGAACTCGAACGCTCTGGCTGGCTTAACGATCTTGGTGGCGCCCTGCGGCGACTTGCCGGACACACCAACGAGTTGACGACGCTCCACAACGCCGTGGAGGCATGCCACCAAGCGGTCGCCGCAATTCCCGCTGACCATCCGCAACGGGCACGTCATCTGTTGGGTCTCGGCAGTGCTCTCGTCTTGTTGTCTGAGCGGTCTGGTGACCCGTCATTTCTGGCCGAGGCGATCACAGTCCTGCGCACGGCGGTAACCATCGCCCCCCTTGGTGATCCAGACCGGATACCATGCCTTATTAATCTCGGCAGCGCCCTGCAAGCAAGCTACGCAGCCTCTGGAGTGCGGTCACTGCTTGATGAGGCCCTTGCCCTGGAACAGCAAGCAGCGGACCTCTCCTCTGAGGCCACCTTCCGGGCGGGGGCGTTGGCCATCCTCAGTCACGGGCTGTCGAGCCGGTACGACGATAATGCGGACGCGGATGTGCTGGATGAAGTTGTCCGCTTCGCGCGGCAGGCTCTCGCGGCGCTGCCGGCTGATCATGTTGATCGGGGTGACCGGCTATCCGATCTCGGCAACGCGCTCCAGATGAGGTATCGGCGGACCGGGGAACCTCACCTGCTCGATGAAGCAATCCTCCGTCACCGCCAGGCCGTCGAGGCGATCCCCGCCGATCACGCTCACTTAGCTAACGTTTACAACAGCTTGGGTTCGGCGCTGCGTTCGAAGTACGGCCGTACCGGCGAGTTGGGGCTGCTTAATGAGGCGATTGACCGGCTGCGGCAGGCCGTTGAGGTCACTCCTGCCGAGCACTGGCACCGGCCGAGGTGCCTAACCAACCTCGGAGCGGCTCTCGAGTCGCGTTACGAGCGCACGGGAGATCAGGGGGACTTGGCCGCGGCGGTGGAGTGGCAACAGGCCGCCATCGCGGCCGCTCAGCCACACCATCCCGACCTGCTTTTCTGCTTAAACAATCTGGGCAACGTGTTGAAGTCGCGCTTTCGGCTGACCGGTGGCCCGGCGCTGTTGGAGGAAAGTATCCAAGTCCATCGAGATGCCTGTGCTGTCTGCCCCGCTGAACATCCAATGCGACCCTGCCTGCATGCCAACCTGCGCACAGCGCTGCAGGCTCTACACCGGGAAGCTGGGGAACCGGCAATCCTCGATGAGGCTGTGGAAATACAGCGGCGCGCGGTCGACGGCACCCCCACCGACCACCCGCACCGGCCGGTACATCTGGCCGGGCTGGGCATTGTCAGCTTGTTTGGCGGTCGAGGGTGGCTGGGTGTCCTGGCCTCGGACGTGTGATTTCAGTGCCCGCGGTCAGGCGGCGGTAGGCAGTCCAACGACCTGGTTCCAGGTGGTGAAGCGGGTGCTGATCTCGTGTCGGTGCTGGGCTGCGGTGAGTCGGTGGCGGCGGGGCCGGAAGTGCGGTGATATCCCGCTGAACGCCGAGAGGAACCGCTGCGCCCCGCCGGGGGAGCGGAACTTCTTCATCGCTCGTTCCCGCTGCCGGGTCGGCTGGTGGGAGTTCTCAGCCCGGTTGTTCAGATACTTCGACCGGCGATGCTCCCACCCCGGGGATCAGCCGCCAGTGGGCCACGCCGTAGCTGGCCAGCTTGTCGGTGACCAGCACCCGGGGCACGTACTGCAGTCCGGTGAGCAGCTTGCGGAAGAACCTGGTGGCGGCCTTGGTGTCCCGCCGGGACGTGACCAGGATGTCCAGCACCGTGCCTTGCTGGTCCACCGCCCGCCACAGGTAGTGGGTCTTCCCGTTGATTTTGATGAACACCTCGTCGAGGTGCCACTTGTCCCCCGGGCGAGCCCGGCGTCGGCGCAGCCCATTGGCGTAGGTTTGGCCGAACTTGCGGCACCACTAGTGGATGGTGTCGTAGGAGACGGTCACACCGCGTGGGGCCATCATCTGCTCAACATCGCGCAAGCTTAGCGGGAACCGGTGATACAGCCACAGTGACTGATGATCTCCACCGGGAAGCGGTGACCCTTGTACAACGACGACGGCGCGGCGTCCACGAACGCAGGATGATCCCACCCTCCGCAGCGACCGAACACCCCCGGCCCATCAACCTGACAATGCCAGCCAACACCGTGACAGAGATCAGATACAGCAGTCGAAACAGCACGGTCCGCGATCATGCCATGATCACATGGGTGCAACGAAACACCAGGTCACCGGCGGGTAGCGAGTTTTGGCACGGTACAGGCTCATTTGCACCTTCCGGAGATTGGGGTTCAGGCAATCCAGCGCAGGGTAGGCCACGCGGCGAGTGAAACCGAGCTTCCAAGTCTTTTCACTCAGTTCAAAGGCGAGAAACAACACCGGCTCAGTTGCGTGCGTTTCAGTATAATGCTCGTTGTAGGTCACTGTGGTCATCATGGGCTTTCTCCTCCATGGTGATAGGCTGAAGGTTATGGAAGAGAAGCTTACCAACAGCGGCTCATTTCGGAAATCAACCGGCAAGCATAGTATCTATCCGTTAAACCACACCTACAAGATTCTTCATCTCGTTACCTCCTTAGGTTTTTCCCGCCATCCTGCGACCGCTTCTTGTCGATCTTGCCGGTGATGTACTCTACCCGCGTTCGGTGACCACTGAATGGACCTCGGCTACTTGGCGGTCCAGCCCGCGGACGTAACCGCTTCCTTCACATAAAGCGTGGTGGCAATACCGCCGTCGCGGCGCACGGCGAGAGAGCCGATCGGCGCGTCGAACTGGCCGAGCGGGCTACCCAAACACGAATACGTGGCTTGTATGCCCGCGCTGCCATCGGTGCGCCACAACTGCGATCCCGCGTATGGCACCATCGTCGCGCCGTCCCGAGCGACCGGAACGACGCCCACGCCCGTCCAAATGTTGTTGGCCATCACGAAATCATCGATCACGTTCGCGTCGCGGTCCAAGACGACAGCGAACGAAGCGGTCAGCAGTCCC
Organism: Actinomycetota bacterium; assembly: GCA_030860695.1. Taxonomy (GTDB): domain Bacteria; phylum Actinomycetota; class Actinomycetes; order Mycobacteriales; family Pseudonocardiaceae. Next base: position 1,394 of record JALZHU010000272.1, on the reverse strand, counting down.
GGGTCAAATGTGTTCCCCTCCAGCACAACCCGCTCGAATCTGTTGGTGGCCGCCGACACCAGTCGGAAACCGAGGATGCACTGGCGGACAATGTTGCCTCGGATGCTCACGCTCTTGTTGCGGCGAGTCGACCGGTGAAATAGGGCGCCCCCCGTCCCGTCGCTCGGACCAAGCACCGTGTTGGTCGAGAACACGTACTCGCCTGGGCCGGCTGCGGCGTTAACCCCAAACCTCATGTCAGACGATCCCGTACGCTGGAGCAGGACGAACGTGTTCCCGTCGATCGTCACGTGGCGTGGCTGCTGACCGACGCCCGAGGTCGCCTGGAACTCGATGCAATGGACTGTCGACTCGAACGTGTTGCCCGTGACGGCCACGTGCTCGGTAGTGCGGTTCAGGAACAGGCACGGCTTCGCGTACGTTTCGTCGGATATCACCCACTCGTTCCCCGAGAATACGATGTCCCGCGCCCACGTGACGTTCACCGAGCCCCCAAAGCGGTTACCGATGAACCGCCAGTTGTGCGTGCGATCCTCGTCGTCGCCGCTGTGACCGGCGACGGAGACCACGAAGTCGGATTCGCCGACCGCCCGCTCGAACGTGCAGCCCTCCACGAGAATGTCGAAGGGGACGACCGCCTGGCCCGGTTCGCTGTCGATGTGCTGGACGGAGATGGCCCGGAACCGGCAGCGGCTTATCTTCACGTTGCTGTTGTTGCGAGTCATCGTAAGCCCGTTGCGGCCGCTGCCGACGAACAGACAGTCGCGGAACGTCGTTTCACGCGTGTCGTTATGGTGATAGACGCCATCCCCGGGGGCGTTCAAGAACCGTACCTGGTCGCACAAGACGTTGACGGCCTCCTGCAACCACAGGCAATGGCGTTGCGGGTCGGGACCGGTGCCCGCCTTGTTGCCGTCCAAGGTGAGCCGCGCGAACGACACGTTCACGGTGCCGCCCGGCAAGTTCACCGGGCCGGTCGCGACGAGCATCACCGAGCCAGCAGCGCCGTCGGCCATGCGGAGCCCCGAAGAGAACTGGTCGATACCCCACGTCGCAACGTTGTCGCGGGCACGCAAACAGAAGAAACTTCCTGGCGACCGGTCGACCGTGTACATGTCGGGCAGCACGACAACCCCGCCGCCCAACGCTGATACATCATCCCACGCCTGTTGAATGCCCGCCCGCTGCTGTGCAGGCGTCATTGTCGCGGTCACGCTATACGGAGGACACGATACATCCACATACCGCGGAGTGCATTTTGTGATCGTCGTCATGATTTGTTCCTCCTTGGGCTCAAATGGTCGTAGCGACAGGCCTTTATTGTAGCAGATTTTGATCTGCTAAGGTGTCCCCTTTTCCGGGGGATGTTCTGGGGGATGGTTGATGAGTGGGGG
>JALZHU010000271.1 GCA_030860695.1 Actinomycetota bacterium | reverse complement strand
CCCGAAACCATTCATCTGGACTGCCACCGCCGAGCAAATCCTCGCCAAGGTCGCCAGGGGACGAGTCGCTCTCCAGCAAGTGAAAACCCAATTATGAGACACTACACTAGCACGCATCCTGCCTCCTGGAGAATATTCGAGAGTATTCTCCATGGTGACGTACGGCGCTCGACAGGTCAACAGGGCGCAACGATTGCTGCCTCGGTCAGGCTCTCCTGACCGAGGCAGCGGACCGGCGCTCGTGCGTGGCGGCGGCTAGGGTTCCCCGGTTCCGCGTCTACTGTGACCACGGCGGACACGAGTAGGTGGGCCTCGCCTGTGAGGACTGCGAGCGCAGCGGCGACTTCGGGGAGGCTTGCGCGGACATAGGTGGCCGTGGTGCCGATGTTGCCGCCATCGGCGTGGTCGGCGTAGGCGCGTGCGATGGCGTAGCCGAAGTTTCGTTCCACCCACGTGAGCGTGGTGTGCCTGAGCCAGTGGGTGCTTATTTGTTGGTTGCAACCCACGGGAGACGGTTCCCGATGCGAACCCAGAGGTGGTCGTATCGCCGCGAGGTGATAGGACGCCCGTTGGTGTACCGCAATAGCTGACCGTTTACCGGCGCGTGGCGCTGCTCGGCGTGCTGCTCTAGATGCGCCATCAGCGTCGGGGAAACGGGCTGCCAGCGGACGGTTTCGCCTTTCTCGCGGAGTCGAATTAGGCATTGCTCGGGGTCGAGGTCGTTGGGCTGTAGCGCGAACGCGCCGCCACGCCTACACGCGGTTTCAGTGTGCAGGCGCAGTATCAATGTGTCGAGTGCGGGATCGTTGCCGGTCGTCGCGGCGACCTGGTTGATTTCGGCTAGGCGGGTGTCCGGGACGGCGCGGCGGGTGGACGGCAGCCGCCGGGGCTTGGCGACTTTCAATGCGGGATTGTCGGCGGTCTTAATGTGGCCGTCGTTTTCGGCATGCTGATAGATGCACCGTAGGGGCGGCAATCAGGTGCTCTGCCGCGCTGCGTCCGCCGCGTGCATTTCGGCGAGCAACAACGTTGGCCTTGGTGTGCTCGGCTAGTTGATCGACGTCTGAGGGGTGGGCTCATCCAACCGCCGAGTACCCCAGTGCTCAACGATCCGGTTCCAGTAGGACCCGTAGACGCGGTGGGTCCCCTCGGCCACCGCCGCACGAACGACTGGGATGTATTCGGCGAACGGGTCAAACCGAAATTATCTTGTAGCCAGGTGTCAGTCAGGTTCCTGAGCTTATCGGCGCCAGCGACTGTTGTGCAGCGATCCGCTCGTCACGTAGAATCTTCCCGTTCAAAGTGTTGCCGTAGTCCCGCAATTTGAGCGATAGGTTCAGCATCGCTTCCGGGAATCCCAGCGAATCATCCTGATCTGAGGCATGCGTTCTCGCACAGGGTCGGGGTGGACGCTGCTACTCAGCAATGTAGAGCGGGTAGGCACAAATGTCTGCGCTCGGAACCAGAACAGGGGTCGCAACAAATTCCTCGTGAACGAAGTACCCCACCTTTGTCGAATCGCTGAGTGAATCCCAGAAATAATCCTGACTTCGTTCAGGTTTATAAACGTGCAACTGCCCGCGATTACGCAGAGCTTCGATGATGGGGCCAAGTAGCCTTGGATCGTTTCGCGCCCAGCGAGGAACCTTTCTTAGTTACACGGCGCTTGCCAGTTATCAATTTCAGATCTGCGCCAATTTCAAACTCTGATGTGTTCTCCTGGTTGATAGCCAAGCCGAGTTGTCGAGCAAGTGAGCCCGCAAGACGCGAATTGATGTAAGAATAATCTCTCAACGGCTCTGCCAAACCCCACACCTCCACACTCGCGCCGCCATAATCCAAGCAACGTTAGACAGCCTTGAAGTCCGGGGCAGGTTCTCCTCACCAGCATCGACCCCATAGTCATACCGCACCGCATCTGGCAGGCGACAGAACTTCGCGGCTCCCTCCAACGGTTCTGCATCGTTCATCACGATCAGCCTGCCAAACGAGAGCAACATGTCCTCTACAGCGCCACGACCCTAACGGACCTGGCTAGTCTCCTCGCTTGCCGCGCCGCCCAGGCCGGCACAGCAAGAACGCCTGACCCTACAGGTGATGAGGGTGTCGGCGTACGCCGTGCTGGTGCAGCAGGCGTTTGACGCTACGCAGGCTGACACCGTACTTCTCGGCCACCTGCCTGGCGGTGGTGGTGCCCCACCTGTACAAATTGATCATGTTTTGAAGATCCTCAGACGGAAGCGATCACGCAGCCGCCGCGAGCGGACCACGCCCTCCACGGCCACCTCCGCACCCGTGTTGCCGCCATGGCCGTCCCCCGACAAGATCCCAACCGTCTTGCGGAGCTGTTCTAGCAAGTCAGGGCGGTTCGAATAGCGTCTTGCCACCTTGACAGTCCAAATCCGCAAGTCAGAGGCCCATGCTAGTGGGGTCCCGTCGCGTTTTTGCCCTCGGATCGGCCGGTACAGCTGCGAAGTACAGCAGCACCTCTTAGCCATCGAGGTTCGCCCCCAGCCGCTTGAGCGCCTCCCGGGTCACTCGGAGGATGCCGACGCGTACACCTCCATCGTCACGTCGAACTGCGCGTGCCGAAGGATCTGCCTCACGTTCCGCGGGTGTACGTCCAGGTCCACGAGGAGGGTGGCGCAGGTACGCCGGGCCCTGTCAACTCCCGAGCTGGCTGCTTTCTGCCGCGCCTGCGAGCACGACGGTCCCGATCATGGCATACCCGGCAAGCAGACGTCCCAACTCCAAGCAGCGGCTAGGCTCCGGCTATGTCCAAGCCAGCCCTGCTCACCCCGCAGGCCACCGACTTCCCGCGCTGGTACCAGGACGTCATCGCCCGCGCTGAGCTAGCTGACAACGGCCCGGTGCGGGGCACAATGGTGATCAGGCCAACCGGGTACGCGCTGTGGGAGCGGATGCAGCGCGAGGTTGATGACCGCATTAAGGCAGTTGGTGGGCAGAACGCCTACTTTCCGCTGTTCATTCCGGAGTCGTACCTCAAGCGCGAGGCCGATCATGTCCAGGGGTTCAGCCCCGAATTGGCGGTGGTGACCCACGGCGGGGGCAAGCTACTGGAGGAGCCGGTGGTGGTCCGGCCGACCAGCGAGACGATCATCAACTCCTTCTTCTCCCGGTGGGTGCAGTCCTACCGTGACCTGCCGATGAAGCTGAACAACTGGTCCAACGTGGTGCGCTGGGAGATGCGGCCCCGGGTGTTCCTGCGCACCACGGAGTTCCTGTGGCAGGAGGGGCATACCTGCCACGCCACCGAAGCAGAGGCACGGGCTCACGCACAGGAGGTGCTCGACGACGTCTATGGCGCTTTCATGACTGATGTGCTGGCGATCCCCGTCGTCAAGGGGCGCAAGACCGCTCGGGAACGCTTCGCGGGTGCCACCAACACCCTGACCTGCGAGGCGATGATGAGAGACGGCAAGGCGCTGCAGATGGGCACCAGCCACGAACTCGGTCAGAACTTTGCCCGGGCCTTCGACGTGCAGTATCTCGCCGCGTCCGGACAGCGGGAATACGTCTGGCAAACCTCCTGGGGCGTGTCCACCCGGATGGTCGGTGGACTGATCATGTGTCACGGCGACGATGCCGGGCTACGGGTGCCACCCCGGCTCGCTCCAGTGCAAGCGATCGTCCTCGTCGTGAAGGACGACGCCGACGTCCGCGCCCGCGCGCACCAAGCCGTCGGCGAACTCTGTGACGCTGGCGTGCGGGCCGTGCTCGACGAGCAGACCGACGTCAGCTTCGGGCGTCGGGCCATCGATGCCGAACTCAAAGGGATTCCGGTTCGAGTGGAGCTCGGACCCCGCGATGTCGCTGCGGGCAAGGCCGTACTTGTCAGGCGCATCCCCGGAACCAAAGAACCGGTAGCGCTGACCGCCGTGGTGCCCGAGATCAAGGCTGCCCTCGGCGCCGACCAGCAGACCCTCTACGACCAGGCGCTAGCCCGTCGAGAAGCAGCGTCACCGCACGTTGACTCCCTCGCCGACGCCGTGGCAGCAGCCACCCACGGTTGGGCGCGTATCCCCTGGATAATGCTCGGGGAGCAAGGCGAGGCGCAGCTCGCCGAGTACGCCGTCTCCGTGCGCTGCCTCACCCGTCCCGACGGGGGCCTGCCGGACAGCGGCGACGAACCGGATCTTCTAGCCTGGGTCGGCCGTTCGTACTGAGGCGCTGCGCTGTCACCGGCGACGACGAACCGCGTCGTCTGCCCGAACGCCGCCGAGGGCGATCAGGAAGGAGCGCGCCCAGCGTTGCACGTCATGGGTCATCACCTGCCTGCGCAGTGCTCGCATCCGTCGGCGGCCCTCGTCGGGCTCGACGGTGATGGCCTGTTCGATGGCATTCTTGACGCCGTCGAGGTCATGGGGGTTGACCAGGAATGCGCTGGTCAGTTCGGCCGCGGCGCCGGCGAATTCGGACAACACCAGCGCGCCGCTCAGGTCATTCCGGCAGGCCACATATTCCTTGGCCACCAGGTTCATGCCGTCCCGCACGGGTGTGACCAGCATGACGTCTGCAGCCACGAAGAATGCGATCAGCTCATTGCGCTCAATCGACTGGTGCAGGTAATGCACCGCAGGGTGGCCCACCCGGCCGAACTCACCATTGATCCCGCCGACGGCCCGCTCGATGTCGCTACGCATGCGCTGGTAGTGCTCCACCCGCTCGCGCGACGGTGTGGCCAGCTGCACCATGACAACGTCGTCGGCCGAGATCCGGTTTTCCGCATACAGCTCCCGCAGCGCGCGCAGCCGCACGTCGATGCCCTTGGTGTAGTCCAGCCGGTCCACCCCGAGCACGATGGTCGACGGGTTGCCCAGCTCGTCGCGGATCTCTGCGGCGCGCCGGCGGGTCGACCGGCTGCGGGCGAGCTTGTCCAACGCGGAGGAGTCGATGGAGATCGGAAAGGCACCGACCCAGACGGTCCGGTCGCCGACGTCGACCAGACCGGGTTTACCCATCCCGACCGCGCTCTTGGTGGCCGACACTCCGGCCAGCCGGCGTGCCAGGAATAGGAAATTCTGCGCGCCACCGGGCAGTTGGAACCCCACCAGGTCAGCGCCCAGCAGGCCACGGATCAGCTCGGTGCGCCAGGGCAGTTGCATGAACAACTCGACCGGGGGAAACGGGATATGCAGGAAGAACCCGATCCTCAGGTCCGGTCGCAGTTCCCGAAGCATCCGGGGCACCAGCTGCAGCTGGTAGTCCTGCACCCATACGGCGGCCCCGTCGCCTGCGATCTTGGCAGTGGCCGTGGCGAATCGCGCGTTGACCTCGACATAGGTCTTCCACCAGTGTCGATGGAACACCGGGGAAGCCACGGCATCGTGGTATAGCGGCCACAGCGTCGCGTTGGAGAAGCCCTCGTAGTAGTCGGTGATGTCCGCGCTCGACAGCGCCACCGGACGCAAGGTGAGGTCACCATCGACGATTGGCTCCACCTCGACGTCGGGCTCGCCGGGCCAGCCGACCCACGCGCCGCGGCGCGAGCGCAGGAACGGCTCCAGCGCGGTGACCAGTCCGCCTGGGCTGGATTTCCAGCGCTGCGTGCCGTCGGGCAGGCGTTCCAGGTCCACTGGCAGCCGGTTGGCTACCACCACGAAGTCCGCCCTAGTGCTCGCGCTGCTCGTGGCATCGGTCACGGGTTGGCCCTCCCTGTCCGCACCGTTTGCCCACCGAGACTAGCGGCGCGGCGCGCCACCTGCTGATCGTCAGCTGCGGCGGCTTCCAGTACCGCGGCGTTGCGCAGCCCTGTGCGCATACCATGTCCTCGCACCCGCCGGCGTAGCTCAACTGGCAGAGCAACCGCCTTGTAAGCGGTAGGTTCGGGGTTCGAGTCCCCGCGTCGGCTCTGACCAAGCATTATACTGCCCCATGGCGGTCCCGCTGTGGAGTACAGCGCTCGGTTAGCGATAAACTTATCGCTGTGAGTGGACGTGTCGGTACCCCGCTGGATCCCGCTGTTGCCTCGTTTGCCCGGTTTCTCCGCGGCGCCAACCGCTCGCCCAAGACGGTCACGATCTACACCGACGCCACGCGCAAGTTGATCGACTGGCTGGCCCGCAACGCGCCCGAGGTGACCTGCTGGGATGATCTCCGCGCCGCACACCTTAACGGCTTCACCAGCGATGTGCTCGCCGCCGGCCGCTCGGCGGCCTACGCCTCAAACCTCTACCGCGCCCTCCAGCAGTTCGTCAAATGGGCGCTGGCCGAAGAGGAGATGACCCGCAACCCCTTGACTGGAACCGTCAGTCCCCAGGTTCCCGAACAACCCGTCCCGGTGCTGACCGTGCCGCAGATCCGCGCCCTGTTCACGGCCTGTGAAGGCAAGGATTACTCCAGCCGCCGAGATATGGCCATCGTCCGGCTGTTCCTTGACACCGGGATCCGGCTGGCCGAGCTGTCCGGGCTGGCGGTGAAGGACGTTGACCTGGACAGCCGGGAAGCGCTCGTGCTGGGCAAGGGACGGCGGACACGGGTCGTGGTCTACGGGCACAAAGCCACCCTCGCCCTTGATCGCTACCTGCGAGTCCGTGCCGCACAGCGCCGCGCCGACCTGCCGGATCTGTGGTTGTCCACTACCGGCCGCGCCGGGCACGGGCCGATGACCAGCTCGGGTGTCTACCAGGTGCTGGAGCGCCGTGGGCTGGCCGCGGACATCCCGGGCCTGCACCCTCACGTGTTGCGGCACACCTGGGCACATTACGGCCGGCTGGAAGGTCGGCTCCACGATGACGAGATTATGAGGCTGGCCGGCTGGCGATCCCGGTCTATGCTCAACCGCTACGCGGCGTCCGCCGCCGACGAGCGAGCCCGGGAAGCGGGCAAACGCGCCCCGCTCGGCGACCAGCTCTGAGCGTGGCCCCACTGGGGAATGAGGGTTCACAACTCTGTGCGAGGAACGGGAAAGGCCTCTGGACGGTGGCGGAGGGGCGACCGGAATCGAATCCGTTCCTGGCCGAGTCTGCTCCTGTTGCCCTCGGAGTGGTGAGCGGTGCGGTTAGCACAGTTCTAGCTCGGTGGATCGATAGGGCGAG
>JALZHU010000485.1 GCA_030860695.1 Actinomycetota bacterium | reverse complement strand
TGCGGGTACGGCGGCAAGGTCGGAAGGTGAAGCCGCATTAGCATATGAGCCGTCGCGTGCGGGCAGATCTTCGCAGGGTATACCGTCTCCTTCGCCGTCGAGGTAGTGCGGGTCGCTGGGATCTTGTTCCAGTACCACCTGCGCCTGCGCCCGCGTCTCGAAGTCAGCGCAGTCGTAGTTGCCGTCTGCGGGCAGGGGCGGGATCGCCGCGTCCGTTCTCGACGCCCTCGCCTCCCGGGCGAGCTCTGCCCCGTTCTCCCCACCAGCGGCTCCCGGTGACTCCTGCTCCTGCGGGCTCGCGCACCCCACCACGGCAAGCGAAAACGCCACAATGACGACCACGGCCATGATCCCAGTAGCCCTGCCCGCCTTCATTCGACCCCCGTCCAGGTCGTCGGCCACTTCAGAAGTTGAGTCATGAGCATGACTAGCTGATAGACATGGGACATCATCATGTAGTCCTGGACAAAATCGCCGAGTCGTTCGTAGGCCACGCGATCACTGTACACCGAAAGCCGAGGACGCATTTACTGTGGGTTTCCTTTGCTTCCGCGCGTTCGGCTTACTTAAGCCAAATCTGCGAGGGTGACCGACGGGGATCGAACCCGCGTCCTTCTCTTGAGCCACATTCCGCCGATGCCTGTTTCTAGGTGTTGCCCATCGTTGCAGGATCGGCTTATCCAAGCCGATTTCTTTGCTGGTGGTTGCCAGAGGTTTCTGCGTGTTTCGCGCTGAGTGGTGTCAGAAGTGGTGTCAATCGGTGTCGGCAGTTGGGTAGCAGTAGACGATGCTAGCTGCATTCCGGAAAACAACCAATGAGCAAGAGCCCGAGATCCGAGAGAGGCTCGAGCATGCCGAGCAGCGTTTCCCTGGGAGCGCGCAGGACATCGGGAGCGGCTCTTATCAGGGAGGACAGCTACTCTATGGGGATCGGCACGAGCACGAGCAGCACCAAGACTCCCAGTCCGATCAAGGCCAGAAAAGGAGACCAGTATCGCGAACCCCCGCGGCATCACACGCGAGAGCTACCTCACCGGGAAGGAGAGGGGCATCGCCAGCGCGAAGCCGCCACATAGCACGATCGGAACAGTCGGGGCCGCCCGCATCACCAGCGCCAGCGCGACGAGTCCGAGCACGAACAGGACGGTCCGCGTCCTCTTGGAGACACTGATAGGCGTGGGCCGGAATCTCCCGCGCGCAGAACTCGCCATGACAGCGTGCCCATGGTCTTGCTTCATCCGTCCTCTATCGTCGGCACGTTTTGCACTGTCAGTGTGCCGCCACCGGTGTCGTCCTGCCGGTAACGTTCGTGATCAGCGCACGATTTGCCCTCAGCGTCAGTGTCGCGGTACAGGCAAAATTCGCATGTCGGGGAAATCCTGATCGCCGGACCGCCCGCGGCCATCACGCTCACGATCACTTCACGCCCAATAGAACGAGGATTAATGTCAGGCTAAGCACGCTCGCCACGGTGGAGACTACAACAACGCTGCTCACGAACCGGGGACGGACGTCGAACTCGATCGCCAATATAGTCATGTTAACGGCCGTGGGCATGCTGGAGAGCATCACGGCCAGCTTAGTAGAGAGGCCGTCCAAGCCCAGCAGATGGCTAAGTAGCAGCGCGAACGGCACCGATAGCCCCAGTCGCAACACCGTCGCCAGCGCGACCTTGGGTGCCTCGCCAATCACCTCGGTCTCAGCAAGTTGGAGGCCAAGGATGATCAAGAGTAGTGGCACGGCGGCGTCGCCCACCAGCGCCACACCGCGAAACAGGTCGTTGAGGATGCCCTCGCCCGCCGCGTCGAGTCGGATGCCCGCCCACCGAACGGCTAGCGCCGCCAGAACTGCATAGATCTGTGGCATCCTGAGCAGCCGTAAGAGCCCTCCTCGCCGATCGCCGTGACTCGCCCCCGCGATATAGATGGCAAGAGTCTGTGCGAGGATGGCTTGAACGACGAAGAACAGCACCGCGCGATCGAATCCTTCCCGACCGAAGGCGAACTGTGCTGCGGGGAGCCCATAGTTTCCTGCGTTCATGAACATCACGCAGAGCATCAGGGCGGCCGTGTCGACGGTGTCCAGCCGCAGCACTCGGCTCAAAAACCACGTTACCAGCCCGATGCAGAGTATAAACAGCACCATAAAGGCACCGATGCGAAGTGTCTCTGTGGCCCCAATCTGCGACCGCACGAGCGAGGCGAAGATCAGGGCCGGGCTCAATAGGTAGAGGCTCAGCCGATTGACCGAGTGGATCTCCAGCTTGACCCTGCGCTGCAGCAGATAGCCCGAACCCACGACCACCAGGATCGGCAGCAGCACCTGCGCGAAGACGGAGAACGCCACTACCTTCCCTCCAGCGAACGAACAGCGGAGGCCGCCGATACAGGTTGGGGGACGTCGAGTCGGCT
>JALZHU010000044.1:11469-27096 GCA_030860695.1 Actinomycetota bacterium | reverse complement strand
AGATTGGGCAGAGGTGGAGGCGTCCGCGTCGCCCCCGCTGGCGTCCGCGTCGCCACCGACACCCACGCCCACGCCCGGGCCACCGATGCCCAGAGCCGCCGCGAACGCGTCACCGGCATCGACGTCACCGTCGCCGTCACAGTCGTCGTCGCAGTCGACGTCGCCTTTGACGTCACCGCCCTCAGCAGTGGCTGAGGTGTTGTCAACGCTGCCACCCGTCCCGGTGCCGGTGCCGGCACCCCCGGTGGCCGTGCCACCCTCGCCACCAACGGCCTTGCCGCCGTCGCCAGCCCTTGCCACGTTGTACCCGAAGGCGAGCGCGGTGCTGTCGCCGCCGTCGCCGCCGGCACCGCCCGAGGTGTCAGTGTTGATTTCCTGCACAGGCACAACGACATTCTCGAGCCTGAATTCAGCCATGATCGCTCTCCTTGATCGTGGGGGTATCTGTCTCGGATGGTCCTTCCCGGATTTCGTGTCCGGCTGGCGACAAAGTTAAGGCTCCGACGATCGCCCGCCATCGGGGTTGCGGCCGGGTTGTGCGCGGAACCGCTACCGGGACTGGTGGATGCTCGCCGGGGCCGATTAGGGGATTCGCCCCAACCGGCAGGTCCGCGTAGCCCAGGCCTCTGCGTAGCCCGGACCAATGGGCGTCGGGTACCGAGGGTAGGTTGCTGCCTGATGCAGGCACATCGGGGCGATCGTCACCCGCCCGCACCGCCGCCACGTCCGAGCCTCGCGCTCCGAGCGATGCCCTCGGAGACTGCCGCGCTGCCTCGGCCGCGGGTCATCGAGCTCTCGTACTGGTTGTGGCTTGGGGCTTGCCTGGTGGGGGTGATCACCGCGGCGGCGACACTGCCCTACTTCGGCGAGCTGCAGGCCGCCGTGCTGTTGATGGTTGAGCAGCAGTTTCCGCACGAGACGCCTGCGACGCGCGAGGAGGTAGCGACCGTCACAGTAACGACCTTGATGGGTGCCGGCGTCGCGATCATCCTTGTTCAGCTGGCGTTCGCAATCACAATGCACTCGGGCCGCGGCTGGGCCCGATTCGTGCTTGTCCTGCTCACCCTCCTAGGCATGCTTTACAACGTTGCGGTGTTCGCCACCGCGCCGACGGTGTCGCAGGTTGGACTGCTGACCAGCACCGTGCTGATGGTCATTGCCGTGGTGCTGATGTTACGTCCTGACGCGCGAACCTGGTTCGCCCAGCGACGCCTTGCTCAGTCAGTCGGCTACGGCTACAGCGAGTGAGACCGGTGAGAGCTCGGCGGGCGTAGTCAGGTGCCGAAGGAGCGGTCCACGACCGCACGGGCTCTGCGGGTGATGCGACGGTATTCGTCGACGACCTGACCGGGGTCGTCATCCGCGGAGTGTCCCAGCGCCCTGGCCACGGCAGCCAATTCCCGGCCGGAACTGGGCAGTTGGTCAACTTGCTTGCCTCGTACCAGGGTGAGCACATTACGAGTCTTGGTGGCGAGCCGCCAGGCAGCCAGGAGGACTTCCGCGTCGGCTCTGGGGAGCAGTCCGGCATCAGCGGCGGCTTGCAGGCCGGTTGCCGTGGACGGAGTTCGCAGCGCCGGCACCTCATGCGCGTGCTGCAACTGCAGCAACTGGATGGTCCACTCGACGTCGGCCAAGCCGCCGCGGCCGAGTTTGGTGTGAGTGGTCGGGTCGGCGCCACGGGGTAGCCGCTCGGAATCGACTCTGGCTTTCATCCGACGGATCTCGGTGGCTTGGCGCGCAGTCAGCCCACCCGCGGGATAGCGCACCGGGTCGATTATCGAGATGAACCGCTCTGCCACGTCCACGTCGCCGGCCACCGGGGTAGCCCGCAGCAAGGCCTGAGCCTCCCAGGTCTGCGCCCACTGAGTGTAGTAGGCCTGGTAGGACGCCAGGGTGCGGACCAGTGGACCTGAGCGCCCCTCCGGACGCAGTCCGGTGTCGACCACCAGCGGAGGATCCTGGCTGGGTGAGCCGAGCAGGTTGCGCACTGACTCGGCAACGGAAGAGGCGAAACGTACCGCGCCAGTCTCCGCGTCCTTGCCGGCCTCAGCGCCCAGCCACGGCTCACACACGAACAGCACGTCGGCGTCGGAACCGTAGCCCAGCTCCGCGCCACCCAACCGGCCCATCCCGATCACCGCGATCCTGGCGGGTTGGTCCTGTCTGCGCTCAATCTCAGCGCGCAGCGCGACGTCTAGCGCCGAGGCCAGCACCGCGGTCCACACCGAAGACAGCGCAGCGCACACTGCGTCGACGTCGAGTAGTCCAAGCAGGTCCGCGCAAGCGATCCGGAACAACTCGTGGCGGCGCAACGCTCGGGCGGCCGTCACCGCAGCACCGGGATCGTGGTGCCGGCCGGCGGTGGAGCGCAGCGACGTCGCCACCTCCGCCGGATCGCGGCCGGCCATCTCGTTCGGGTCGGCAAGCAGCTGCAGTGCCTCTGGCGCCCGGACCAGCAAGTCGGCCACCATCCGGGAGGTGCCCAGCAAGACCATCAACCGCTGCGCCACGGCACCCTCGTCGCGCAGCAACCGCAGGTACCACGGGGTCTCGTCGAGCGCCTCGGATACCCGACGGTAGGCGGCCAGCCCACGGTCGGGGTCTGGGGTGTCGGCGAGGAACTCCAGCAGGACGGGCAGCAACGTGGACTGGATCGCCGCGCGCCGGGAAACCCCGTCGGTGAGCGCCCGCAGGTGGCCCAGCGCCCCCTGCGGTGAGGCGTAACCCAGCGCGGCCAACCGCGCCTTAGCCGAGGACTCCGAAAGCCGGTAGGCCTCGGTGGGCACCTTGGCCACCGCCTCCAGCAGCGGCCGGTAGAACAGCTTCTGATGCAACCGGCGGGCTCGGTGCGACTGCCGGGTGTACTCCGTGCGCAAGACCCCAAGGGCGTCGCGCCGCCCGTCCGGGCGCATCCCCGCGGCGCGGGCCAGCCAGCGCCACGCTGCGGTGTCGCTGTCAGCCGGGAGCAAATGGGTGCGGCGAAGTTTCTGCAGCTGCAACCGGTGCTCAAGCAGGCGCAGGAACCGGTAGGACGCCGCGAGGTTCGCGGCGTCGTCCCGGCCGACGTACCCTCCTGCGCCCAGCGCAGCCAACGCTTTCACGGTGGACGCCACCCGCAGCGATTCGTCGGTGCGACCGTGCACCATTTGCAGCAGCTGCACCGCGAACTCCACGTCGCGGAGGCCGCCGTGGCCCAGCTTGAGCTCCCGGTCCACTAGCTCGGTGGGAACATGGTCGGCGACCCGGCGGCGCATCTCCTGGACCTCGGGCACAAAGTTCTCCCGATCTGCGGCGGTCCACACCATGGGCGCAACGGCCGCCAGGTAGCGGGCACCGAGCTCGGCGTCACCAGCGATCGGACGAGCTTTGAGCAGCGCCTGGAATTCCCAGGTCCTGGCCCACCGGCGGTAGTAGGACAGGTACCCGTCCAGCGTGCGTACCAGCGCGCCGGCTTTGCCCTCGGGGCGCAGCGCCGCGTCCACCTCAAAGCATGCCGACGCCAGCCGCATCGTCGCCGAGGCCAGCTTGGTGGCGGCACCCAGCTCGTCCTCGGAACCGCCCACGAAGATCACATCCACGTCGGAGACGTAGTTCAGTTCGGCCCCGCCGCACTTGCCCATCCCGATCACGGCGAGCCGGGCTGGCCGCTTGTCCGGACCGGTCACCTCGGTCACCGCGACGGACATTGCGGCGCGCAGTACCCCGACTGCGAGCTCAGCGAGCGCCTCCCCGACCTGTTCGAAAGGCACCACCGCCAACTCGGGCTCGACGACGGCTGCCAGATCGGCGGCGGCGAGCTCGGCGATCAGGTCGCGGTAGGCGTCCCGCAGCGCCCGTTGGGCCGCCATGCCGGTCAATGACGCCCGGGGCGATGCTTCGGTCCCCTCCACGGTGCCTGCCGGAGGGCCACCAGGGTCCGCGCCGACGGCCGCGAGCAGGCGCGCTACCGCCTCCCCCGCCCAGCCGGGCTTGGCCGCGTCTGAGCCGGCTAATCCACGCCAGCGCGCCGGCTTAGCAACCAGATGGTCGCCAAGCGCGGTCGACGAGCCGAGCACCCCAAGCAGCCGCCCGCGCACCCCGGCGTCCCGGCGCAGCAACTCGTCCAGCTCGGCCCACCCGTCACCAGCGGCATCGGCCAGCCGGGCTAGGGTGCGCAGCGCCAGGTTCGGGTCGGGTGCCCGGGACAGCGCCCACAGCGGGTTCTCCGCATCCTGGAGGACCTGCCCGTCACGCCACCAACCGAGCCGCGTCAGAGTGTCTGTAGCACTGCTCTCGATGAACCCCAGCCGCGCCAGGGACAGTGCAGTGCGCCTTCCGTCGGTCACCACGGCACTGTAGAAAAACTAGGGACCGAGCAGCGGGAGAACCGAACGGTCTTCTGATTCAACGGCCGGGGCCAGCTCGCCGGCAGCTAGGGCCACGAACCGGACCGCTAGCGGCTGCCATGCCTCAGCTATGTCGGCGTGCACCTGCTCCAGGTGGGCGGGATCGAGCTGTCCGGGAGGAAAGGCCGCGGCACCCGCGGTGTCACGGCGGGCCCAGGACAGCACCGTGGCGGGCGAGGTCTCGATATGAAACTGCAGGCCGTAACCGGCAGTGCCGACCCGGAAGGCCTGGTTTGCGTGCCGCGGGGAGGAAGCCAGCAGGGTAGCTCCCGGCGGTAACCGGTGGATCTCATCGTGGTGGAACTGGATGACGTCGGGGGTCAGCGGCAGCGGCGCAAACAGCGGGTCGTGCGCGGCCGCGTCCCGCTTGGCGACGAGCAGGGTGCCGGCCTCGGGGCCGTCGACCGCTCGCCGGACTGCCCCCCCGGTGGCCGCCGCCAGCAGCTGGCCACCAAGGCAAATCCCCAGCACCGGCAGCCTGCGGGCAACCGCGTCGGCGAGCAACCACCGCAGCGCCGCCAGCCACGGGTGGTCAGCGTCGTCATGCGCGCCCATCACACCACCCATGCAGACCACCCCGTCGACTCCGTCGAGGTTGTCGGGTGCGCCGTCGGTCGCGGGTCGGCACACGGTGAGGTCTGCCCCGGCGTTGATGAGCCAGTCCCCTAACCGCTCCGGCGGATCGGTATCAGAAGGTTGCACCACAAGCAGTCGCACCATCACCCTCCCCAGGCTAGCCCGCATTAACGCGAGCTCTACGGTGTCATGTACTGGACGGAAATGCGTGCGGGCAGCTCCGACGCGTCGATCGGTTACAGGACGGGGAGGTAGGTGCGTAGCTCGTAGGGGGTCACGTGACGCCGGTAGGTGTCCCACTCGGCGCGCTTGTTGCGCAGGAAGAAGTCGAACACGTGCTCCCCGAGGGCCTCGGCGACCAGCTCGGAGTTCTCCATCTCGATGAGCGCCTCGGAGAGGTGTTGCGGCAGTGGCGCATAGCCCGCCGCCCGCCGCTCCCGCTCAGACAGCGACCACACGTCGTCCTCGGCGGCGGGCGGTAGCTCGTAGCCCTGTTGCACGCCACGCAACCCCGCGGCGAGGATCACCGCGAAGGCAAGGTAGGGGTTGCACGCCGAGTCCGGGGTGCGGATCTCCACTCGCTGGCTGGACGCTTTGCCCGGCGAGTACATCGGCACCCGCACCAAGGCCGAGCGGTTCGCGTGCCCCCAACACACCGCAGTAGGGGCTTCCCCACCGATGATCAGCCGCTTGTAGGAATTCACCCACTGGTTGGTCACCGCGGTGATCTCCCGGGCGTGCGTCAGCACCCCGGCAACAAAAGCCCGGCCGGTGTCGGAGAGCTCATAGGGATTGTTTTCGTCGTGGAAGGCATTGCGGTCGCCTTCGAACAGGCTCATATGGGTGTGCATAGCCGACCCCGGTTGGGCGGTGTAGGGCTTGGGCATGAACGAGGCACGCACCCCCTGAGTGATCGCGACCTCCTTCACCACGTACCGGAAGGTCATGATGTTGTCGGCCATGGTGAGCGCATCGGCATAGCGCAGGTCGATCTCCTGCTGGCCCGGAGCGCCCTCATGATGGCTGAACTCCACCGAGATGCCCATCTGCTCCAGCGCCTCGATGGCCTGCCGGCGGAAATGCGGAGCAGCGTCGTGGCTGGCCTGGTCGAAATACCCCCCGGAGTCGGCGGGTACCGGCTCGGAACCGTTATCGGGCAGATCTCGCAGCAGATAGAACTCGATCTCGGGATGGACATAGCAGGTGAACCCGGCCTCCGCCGCCCTGGACAGTCCCCGGGTCAGCACGTGCCGTGGGTCGGCCCACGACGGCGAACCGTCGGGCATCGCGATGTCACAGAACATCCGGGCCGAGTAATGCTCACCCCGCGGATTCTCCCACGGCAACACCTGGAAGGTGGCGGGGTCCGGCTTGGCGATCATGTCGGACTCGTATGCCCGGGCAAAACCCTCGATGGCCGACCCGTCGAAACCGATGCCCTCGGCGAAGGCTCCCTCCAACTCGGCCGGCGCCACGGACACCGACTTGAGGTAACCCAGCACGTCGGTGAACCACAACCGAACGAACCTGATGTCGCGTTCTTCCAGCGTGCGCAGCACGAACTCCTGCTGGCGGTCCATGCACGCAGGGTAGAGGACTGTTGGTGACGTTGCTGTGGTCTCCCCCTACGATGCCAGGATGCGCCTCGTCGCCCTGATCGCCGCCCTTATCATGTCGCTGATCATCGCGCTGGTCACGTCCTGTACTGGGAACAGCGAACAAAGAGCCACCCTTCCCGACGGCAGCCAGCTGCTCGCCGACTCAGCCACGGCGATGCGAACAGTGAACACCACTCACTTCACCCTCGACGTCCAAGGCAACGTGCCGGGGATCCCGCTTACGTCGGCCGATGGCCGGCTTACCCGGGAAGGCTCGGCGCAGGGCATCGCTAGGGCAGACCTGGGCCGGCAGGTCCTCGAATTGGATTTCGTGATCGTCGGCGACACGCTCTATCTGCGTCCGCCCACCGGCCCCATCCAGCAACTTCCGTTGTCCTCTGCACCGTACGACCCATCGGTGATCCTGAATCAGGACCGGGGGATCGCCGCACTGCTGGCCAGCGGCACGGGAGCCACCACCGAGGCTCGCGAGCAGGTCGACGGCGTGGACACCTACCGGTTACGAGCCAATTTTCCAGCGCAGCCTCTTGGCACGCTCGTGCCCGGTATATCGCAGGACACCCCCGGTCAGGTTTGGATCGCCGTCCAAGGCTCCCGGTTGGTCAAGGCCCAATTCCCGGTGGCCGACGGCACGATCACCGTCCGCTTCTCCGACTACGATGCCCCGGTTCAGATCACCCCACCTGCCTGATACCGGTCTGCTTTGATGAATGCGACGGTCGCTCCGGTTCGCCGTCGTGGGCTGGCGCTGGGCGCTGGCGCGTCTGTCTCCCTCCTTGCCGCGCTGGACGCCTATGTCGTGGTCAGCTTGCTGGTCGACATCATCCGTGACCTGCAGGTGCCGTTGAACCATCTGGAGCGGGCCACCCCGATTGTCACCGGCTTCCTGTTGGGCTATGTCGCGGCGATGCCGTTGCTGGGTCAAGCGTCCGACCGGTTCGGCCGTAGGGCGCTGCTGCAGTTCTGCCTGGTCACGTTCGCGGTCGCATCGGCGGTCACCGCGGTCGCGGCAAGCCTGCCGGTACTCGTGGCGGGACGGACTGTGCAGGGCGTCGCCGGTGGCGCCTTATTACCGGTGTCCATGGCGCTGGCCGCTGACCTGTGGCCGGGGCGTGGCCGGTCCACCGCCTTGGGGGCGTTGGGTGCTGCTCAGGAGTTAGGCAGCGTGCTGGGCCCGCTGTACGGCGCGGCGCTGGCCGCGCTGGCCGGTTGGCGCGGCGTCTTCTGGGTGAACGTCCCGATCGCGCTCGCTGCAGTGGTGGCGGTACAGCTGGCCGTTCCGGCTAAGACTCGATCCGGAGATGTGGGATCACAGCAGCGGGCGCCATTGGATCTCGTTGGCGGCGGGCTTCTAGCGCTCACGCTGGGGTTACTGGTGGTCGGACTGTACAACCCCGACCCGAGCCGTGGAGTGCTGCCATCCTGGGGATGGCCGGTCCTGGGTGCAGCCGCAGTGACCGGGGTGGCGTTCGCACTGTGGGAGCGGCAGGCAGCGGTGCGGCTGCTCGATCCCGCCGGCGTGCATTGGCGGGTCTTTCTCGGTTCGCTGGGGGTCAGCCTGGCGGCTGGGGCAGCGCTGATGGTGACCCTGGTAGACGTCCAGCTCTACGCACAGACTGTGCTGGGTCGTGACGCTGCCGCCGCGACCGTGATCCTGGTCCGGTTCCTGGTGGCATTGCCGGTCGGGGCGCTGGTCGGGGGGCTGGCAGCGAGCCGGCTGGGTGATGCCGTGGTGACGCTGGTCGGGATGGTGCTGGCCGCCGCCGGTTGCCTGCTCGTCGCGGGATGGCCGGCGGATGTCTTGGCTGCCCGCCACGACCTCGGCCTGCTGACCCTGCCCCGGCTGGACACCGATCTGGTGCTGGCCGGCTTGGGACTCGGCCTGGTGATCGCGCCGCTGTCCGCGGCGGCGCTGCGTGCGACCCCGCCCGACCGGCACGGCGTGGCGTCCGCCGCGGTGGTGGTGGCTCGGATGACCGGCATGCTGGTGGGCGTGGCCGCGCTGTCGGCCTGGGGCCTGCACCGCTTCCGCGAACTCACCGCCGAGTTGACCACCCCGCTGCCCTTCGGGGTCAGTGCTGAGGTGTACCAACGGCAGTTCGCCAGCTACCAGCTCGCCTTGGAGGCCGCGCTCCGGATTCAGTACAAAGAGATCTTCCTGCTGACCTCGGCGATATGCGTGCTCGGCGCGGTTGGCGCCCTACTGATCGGCAGCAGGACTTCTGCGCCGCACCGCGTCGCGACAACTTAAGCCACGCACAATGTCGAACGCTTCGGCAGCGTGAGCCGAACCAGATAGTCCGACACCGTGTCATCGACGCACTTCACCCCTTGCAGGGCAACGGTGTGTCGGTTCCCCTCGAAGCTGAGCAACTTGCCGCGAAGCTGACGGGCCAGCTCTACCCCGGCCTGATACGGGGTCGCCGGATCACCGGTCGTGGAGATCACTAGCACCGGCGGCAGCCCTTCCACCTGAGGCTCCTCGGGCTCGCCAGTAGGCGGTACTGGCCAGAATGCGCAGGCATCCCGGGCCGCCGACGGCGGCTGCCCGTCATCGAGGAAGGGCGCGGCCTCCCGGTATCGCCGGTCGGCCTCCAGGACCACCACCGGATCCGTCACCGGAGGGTCGTCGAGGCAGCGGACTGCTTTAAAGGCGTCCTGGCTCCCGGAGTAGCCATGCTCGTCGCGCTGATAGTAGAAATCGGCCAGAGTCAACAGGGTGGCACCGTCGCCGTTGGCCAGCTCGGTGAGGCCCCGATTGAGCGCCGGCCAGAGCCGGTCGCTGTACAGCGCCTGAATCGTGCCGATGGTCGCGTCGTTGTAGGACAACTTGCGGTCGCCGACCGGCCGCGCCGCAGTGGTCAGCGGCAGCAATGATTGCTGGAACGCCCGGTTGGCTTGGCTTGCCGGGATGGTGCCTAACCAGCATTGCGACTGGGCCAGACACCACTTGACGAATGCGTCGAATGACTGTTGGAACCCCGCACCCTGATTCACCAGGCTCGCCACCAGGTTTTCATTCGGGTCCAGCGCGCCGTCGAGCACCATCGCCCGCACACTGCCCGGGAACTGCTCGGCGTAGGCGGTGCCGATCCGGGTGCCGTAGGAATAGCCCAAATAGGTGAGCCTCTCGTCGCCCAGCGCCGAGCGCATCACGTCCATGTCCCGGGCGACGTCCCTGGTACCGGCATTGGCGAGCACGTCCTCGCCGACTCGCTGGGCACACAACGCGGCGTAGGCTCGGTTCTCGCTCTCGGTCTGAGCGACCCCGGCCGGCGACGTGTCCAAGTCGAGGTCGAGCCGCTCGGCGTCCTGCTCCTGTGTGTTCCGGCAGACGATCTTTGGCTCGCTCGCGCCGACGCCTCGGGGGTCGAACCCGACCAGGTCGAACCGGCGACCCAGATCGGTACCGTCCACCGTCCTGGCCAGCGACGCGACGGCGCTCATCCCCGAGGCGCCCGGACCACCGGGGTTGACCAGCAGGGAACCCAACCGCTCTAGCTGATTGTCGGCAGGGCGGCGAAGCACTCCGAGTCTTGCGATGCGCCCTTCCGGATTGGCGTAGTCCAGTGGCACCTCCACCCTGGTGCACTGAAACTTGGGATCCGCGAAGGACCCCCGGTCCAGCTCGGTGGTGGCAAAGTCGTTACAACCGCCCCAGGTCAGACGCTGGCTGTAGAAGCGCTCGAGTCCCGGCGGCACCAGTCCAGCGGGGCCGTGCTGGCGCGGCATGCCGTCGGGCTGGACGCCCGGATTTGACTTCGCGACATCGGCGGACTGGCGCCCGCCCACGGCCTCGGCAGCGCAACCACTGAGGGTAAGCACAATCGCCAGGACAGCGGTCAGGCGCAACAGGCGCGACATCCGGCCGATCCTATCCAGGCCCGAACAGCTCTCAGCGGGGGCGCTGGCGTGCGGCGGGCGGATGATGAAGGCATGCCGCAACTGCGTCTGGCTCTAGCCCAAGTGAACCCGTGCGTAGGTGACATCGCGGGCAACGCCACGATGATCGCCGCACGCTGCCGGGAAGCCACCGCCGCTGGCGCGCACATCGTGGTGTTCGGCGAGATGGCCCTGACCGGCTACCCAGTGGAGGATCTAGCGCTGCGGGAATCCTTCGTCGCCGGGTCGGTGCAGGCCCTCCAGACGCTGGCGGGGCGGCTTGCCCAGGACGGCTGCGGGGAGCTGGCAGCCGTCGTCGGATACCTGGACTCCGACACCCACGGTTCCCGCAACGCGGCCGGGGTCTTGCACCGTGGGAAGGTGGTGGCCCGCCAGTTCAAGCACCACTTGCCCAATTACGGGGTATTCGACGAGCGCCGATACTTCATTCCCGGCACCACCTTGACCGTGTTCCGGCTGCATGGTCTGGAAATCGGGATGGTGATCTGCGAGGACATCTGGCAGGTGGGCGGTCCGATCACCGCGTTGGCGCAGGCCGGGGTGGACCTGGTGGTGGCGCCCAACGCCTCCCCCTACGAGCGCGAGAAAAACGACACTCGCCTGACGCTGGTGGCCCGCCGCGCCATCGAAGTGGGCGCGCCACTGGCCTACGCCAATCTCGTGGGGGGTCAGGACGAATTGGTCTTCGACGGCGATTCAATGGTGGTCGGCGCGCGTGGGGAGCTGCTGCTGCGGGCGCCGCAGTTCTCTGAACACCTCGTGGTCCTTGACGTGGACCTGCCTGGCGTGTCCACCAGGGCAGTGGGCCGGTACGCCGGGCTGGACGTTGCCCGGGTGGTTCTCACCGAGGACCCGCTGCCGGCCTACTGTCCTGGGCCCGCTACGCCGACCGCCGAGCGGCTGCCTGATGAAGCTGAAGTGTGGGCCGCGCTGGTGACCGGCCTGGGTGACTACGCGCGCAAGAACGGATTCCGCTCGGTGGTGCTCGGGCTGTCCGGCGGGATCGACTCTGCGGTGTGCGCCGCGCTGGCGGTGGACGCGCTGGGCGCCGACGCGGTGTACGGGGTGTCAATGCCCTCGTCGTATTCCTCCGAGCACTCCCGATCCGACGCCGCCGATCTCGCCAAGCGCACCGGCTTGCACTACCAGGTGCAACCGATCGGGGCGATGGTCGACGTGTTCGTGAGGCAGCTCGGGCTGACCGGAGTGGCCGAGGAGAATGTCCAAGCCCGCTGCCGGGGGGTGACCCTGATGGCGCTGTCCAACCAACACGGTCACCTGGTGCTGGCTACCGGGAACAAATCCGAGCTCGCGGTGGGCTATTCGACCATTTACGGCGATGCCGTTGGCGGGTTCGCGCCGATCAAGGATCTGCCCAAGACTGCGGTGTGGGCACTGGCGCGGTGGCGCAACGCGGTGGCCGACCAGCGTGGTGAAATCCCACCGATTCCGCCGAGCTCGATTAACAAGCCGCCCTCGGCCGAGCTCCGTCCTGGCCAGATCGACACCGACTCGCTGCCCGACTATCTGCTGCTCGACGCCGTACTCGACGACTACGTGGAGGGCGACCGCGGTTTCAACGATCTGGTGGCTGCCGGGTTCGAACCCGAACTGATCGAGCGCATTGTGCGGCTGGTGGACGCCGCGGAGTACAAACGCCGGCAGTACCCGCCCGGCACGAAGATCACCTTGAAGGCTTTTGGCCGGGACCGGCGACTGCCGATCACCAACCGCTGGCGCGAGCGCGCATCGGAGATTCCCGCCATCGCTCCGAGCGGTCAGCCACTCACTGCCGACCACGTACGCGCACTCCGCGATGCCGGCCGCCGATGAACCGGCTTCCGCGTTCGGTTTGCGGACAGCTCTCCTGCTCCCGAACTCGACGGTAGAGCTGTCCAGGATCAGCTGGACAGCTCTACCGTCGAGTTCGGGAGCCTGAGAGCACCAAGATCCGTTGGGCAGTTGCTGTGAGTCTCGTCGCAGGCTAGTGCCCGGCCTGACAGTTGGTGCCAGGCTTTACATATAAGCGATCCGGCATGACCCGGGGACCGGCGAGCAACGGCCGGCCTCGAGGGAGGACGGTCAATGATGACCGCAGCTGCTGATCAATCCGCGCTGTACTGCGGACCGGTGGGGCCCGACCAGAAGACTAGGCAAGTCCGCGTCCTGGACCTCATGGCGGCCAAGCGCCGCGGCGAGAAGTGGGCGATGCTCACCGCGTATGACTATTCCACGGCCGCGCTGCTCGATGCCGCCGGAATACCCGTGCTGCTGGTCGGCGACTCGGCGGCCAACGTCATCTACGGCTATGACACGACGGTGCCGGTGACCGTCGACGAACTGGTGCCTCTGGCGCGTGGCGTGGTCCGCGGCGCCCGCCGCGCGCTGGTCGTCGCCGACCTGCCCTTCGGCTCCTACCAGTCCTCCCCGACCCAGGCGCTGGAGACTGCGGCCCGTTTCCTTAAGGAGTCCGGCGTGCATGCCGTGAAGCTGGAGGGTGGCCGCCGAGTGGTGCCCCAGGTTGAGGCGCTGGTCACGGCGGGCGTGCCGGTGATGGCCCACCTCGGGCTCACCCCGCAGTCGGTGCACGCGCTGGGCGGCTACCAGGTCCAGGGCCGGGGTGAGCAGGGCGAGCGCCTGCTGGAGGACGCAAAGGCTCTCGAGGCCGCCGGGGTGTTCGCCATCGTGCTGGAAACCATCCCCGCCGAACTGGCTGCGCGAGTCACCGCGGTGACGAGTGTGCCCACCATCGGGATCGGTGCCGGACCGGCGTGCGATGCACAGGTCATGGTGTGGCACGACATGGCGGCCTTCCACGTCACCGGTGGTCCCGTGCCGAGGTTCGTCAAGGCCTACGCCAAGCTGGGCGCCGGGCTACAAGAGGCCGCGAGCCACTTCGCCGAGGACGTCCGCTCAGGCGCTTACCCAGGCGACGAGCATACTTACCGATGAAACTAGTCAGGGGTAGGGTGGCTGGTATTTCAACCCGGGAAAGTAACGGTCCCACTCCGCGCGGGTAATGACGGGCTGGGCGATCTCGCAAATGCACGCGGGAATGCGGTAGTCAACATCAGTCTTCCACAAGCGTTCGCCTTGAGTAACGGATTACTAATGCTCCCTGGCATTGCAGCTCCGGTGGCTCTCGTTCTCTGCGTACGCCGATGGGGGCTCGCCGACGTGCCTAACCTGGTTTACGTAGCGGCACTCCTGTCGATGAGCTTCGCGGCTTTCTTCATGAATATGTTCTATAACAACCTTGCCACCGGTGAAGAGAGCACGGCGATTGGACCAATAATCGGTGTAACTGTATTCATTGTTGCTGTTGCTGGGTTCTTTCACATCCTGAACGCACCGATGATCGCTACCGAATCATTAAGTATGGTGCCGGGGATCCAGACCCCCGCGCTACACATCGACTCCGCCTGGTCAAGCTGGTCCTCGCAACCACGGCCATGGTCGTCCTCCAAAACATGGCCCTGGTGTTGTGCTTGCTGGCGTTGCTACGGCGACGGCGATGGACTGCAGTCGCGGCGGGAATGGCGTGCGCCGCAGCAGCGCTACTCAGCTTCTCGTTCGGACGTCTGGAGTTCAACTGGCTCGCGCTACCTATCGGGCTGCTCGCAGCGTGGGAATGGATCAAGGCGGCTAATAGTCCGCACTGGACCACGCACCGCTACCTACCCGCCCAGCCTGCTGACGCCTACTGGTGAGCGTCGTGCTCTACGCGCGCTGCAAGGACGTCGGCATGGCACGGTTGCGGTGCGCACCAGCAACCCAGCGCTCGCCCGGTTAGCTCCCCGTCGTTGATCCGGGCCAACAGTTCCGGTTGCTCATCGAGCCATTCGCGGTAGCGGCGTACCATCGCGTTCCGGTTGGTGCGAGCCTGTTTCACGAACGGGTTCGCAAAATCTGATTGCGGCAGGAATGTCGCTCCGCGGCACTCCACCGCTGCGCACCGTCGGGCAGTTCGGAGATCACGAGCTGACACGGTAGGAGCGCCCGAATCTTTGAGCTACCCCGGTGTGCTTGAGATGCGGGCACACCGGGCAGGGAACGCGACACACCGGACATGAGGGCACGACACGCAGGAGGGTCAGACGCCGGTGAGCCGGATGCCGGCATGGGTATGATATCGTCGGTTGATGGCGACGAGGTTGGCGGTCAGCGCCTCCACCTGGCCGGCATTGCGTAGCCGCCCGCCGTAGATCCCGCGTGCGCCGGGTAGCGCGTCGGCTAGGGCGCACACCAGATCGGTGGCCTCCCGGTCGTCGCCCAGCACCAGGACGTCGATGTCCAGGCTGCTCACCCCGGGGTCGTCTAGCAGCACGGCGGAGACGTGGTGGAATGCGGCGGTGACCCGAGACTCGGGCAACAGGGCCTGGGCCTGCTGAGCCGCGCTGCCCTCCGGTACGGCCCGCGGGTATGGGCCCCGGTCGTCGAATCCGAGCGGGTTCACGCAGTCGATCACGATCGTCCCGGCCAACCGCGAGCGCAGCGGCAGGAGCAGCCCGGCGTGGCCGTCGAAGGGCACCGCTACGACAACCAGGGCGGACTCGGCGGCACAGCCGGCATTGTCCGTGCCACGCACCCACTGCGAGCCGGCACGCTCCCGTAGCGAGGCCGCAGTCTGCTCGGCGCGACCTGCCTCTCGAGAGCCGATCACCACTGACAGCCCGCGTAGCGCCCAGCGGTAGGCCAAACCCCGACCCTGCGGACCGGTGCCACCGAGCACCCCGATCGTGAGTTGGGATAGGTCCGCCTGGGTCACAAGCTGGCGGCCGGCGGACGGCGGGGTATCGGGTCCAGGCAGGACACCAAGACCTCCCTGGACTGCGGGTCGGACACCACGACGTCGTTTCGATCCCGGTACACCAGCTCGCCGCTGGCATCGATCTCAAGCAGGTAGCCGGCCTCGGCGAGCTGGCTTTCATCCAGATCTACCAGCCGTTCGACGCGGCTGGGCACCACCCGGTAAATGGGCCACGGAAGGTCGCCGTAGGTCTCATGCAGCTCATTGATGAGATAAACCATCTGCTGCTGCCAGGGCAAGGGCATTTCCTCGACCAGAGAGCGGGGCAAGACAATATAGCCTTCGTTGATCCCCAACTTGGCCAGCTCGAGATGGTCCCGCAGTGGGGTAGCCG
>JALZHU010000044.1:0-11459 GCA_030860695.1 Actinomycetota bacterium | reverse complement strand
GGCCGACCGGCGGGCTTCGGGATCGGGTCCGATGCGTACACCGTCACCTCCGGATGTCAGTCCTTCGCGACCGGCACCCCGGGCCGGACCGCGAGCGGCATCAGTTCGTGCTCGTCGAAGCTCACGGCCCGCTGCCGCAGCGGCACCGTTTGATTGGCCGCCTCGACCATCTGGCCGTTACCCAAGTACATCGCAACGTGGTGGATGCTATCGGGGTTCGAGGTGTCATAAGCCCAGAAGAGCAGGTCCCCAGGCTGCGCTTGACGCACAGGCAGCTGCGCACCGGCCCAGTATTGCTGCCGCGACACCCGGGGCAGTGTGACCCCGGCCGACTCGTAGGCTCGCAACATCAGCCCCGAGCAGTCGTAGGCATCGGGACCGGTAGCACCCCAGACGTAGGGCTTGCCGACTTCGCCGAGCGCGTACTGTATCGCGCGCGCGGCGACCTCGGAGGGTGCCGGGAGTGGCGCGGTGCAGGCGGCTTGGACGAACTCCGCGACGTCGCCGCCCACGGCGTTGATCACGTTGACGGCAAGCGGTTCCCACTGGTGATAGCGCATCGGGAAAGCCGACCGTTCGACATACTGCGCGGAATCGCCAGGTCGTTGGGTTTCCCAGTGGGGCACCGTCAACAGCACGTCGTAGAACTTGTTGATCTGGTAAACGGGATCGGTAACCTGAGCAGGGTTGCCCCACCCCTGCGAGGGACGCATCTGGAAGATGCCCAGCGAATCCCGGTCACCGTAGTTGAGGTTGTGCAGCCGCGACTCGGTCATCCCGGCCTGGATGGCGATCTGCCAGGCCCGCGGCGGCAGCCGGCGCTGCTTGCCGATCGCGATGATCTGCTCCACGATGGCCCGCTGCTCCGCGTCGAGGTCGCTGACTTGGACGGCCACCCGCGGCGCTTCCCGCGGATCAGTAGAAGTGAGGACAGAGCCGCACGGCACTCCGACCACCCAGTCGCCCGAACCGACGAGCCCGAGCAGCGCAGAGATTGCGGCCACCGCGATGAAGCCGCCGAGCAAGCCGACGATC
Organism: Actinomycetota bacterium; assembly: GCA_030860695.1. Lineage (GTDB taxonomy): Bacteria > Actinomycetota > Actinomycetes > Mycobacteriales > Pseudonocardiaceae. The sequence continues at coordinate 10,424 of JALZHU010000044.1, read as the reverse complement.
AGAAGCCCGACTAGCCACCGCTGCACGGCTCACCCCACCCGCTGGTAGCCGGCCACTCGCCAGCCGGTAGGGGTGGAGACCAGCAGCAGCCGCACCACCACTGCAGTGGTGGGCACGTCGACCTCGACCGAACTCGGACTCGAGCTGACCGTTCGCGGCTCGCCGTTGATCTGTGCTGCAGGCACATTCGCCGGGTCAATCGACCGCAGTTCAGGCAACAACTCGTCGGTGGTGTAAGGCCGTAGCTGCTCGACCCACCGCTCCGAGGTGATGCCATTCGGGACGGTGAGAAATGCACGGACCCAGGAGCGCGCAACGGTGAGCGCGGAGGCCGGGGCCGGGGTGCTTGGGGAGGGCGCCCGGGGCTGCGGGGCAATGCCAGCTTCGGCCACCGCCGACCGTGAGGGCGGGGCGAACTGGTTAGCTTGCGGACTGTTCGACGGCACTGCGGGGGTGGTGCCACCCCGGCTGTCAGGCAGCGCCAGCCCACCCCCGATGGCAATCGCGATCAGTGCCAGCACGGTGCCGGCGAGATGCTTGGGGGAACGCACCGGCCAGCCCCAGAACCTGCGGTAGACGGCTGCGCGCCCGCGGTGGGTTCGGATCGGCACTGCGCTGTCCCAGGTCAGTCCGTGGTCCGGGCGCTGTCACCGTCAGTGCCTTCCAAGCCCACTTCCAGACCAGCCGAGGGCCGGTACACCACCCACACCGGGCGTCCAGCCACCTCTTCCAGCTCCGCTTGCCGTGGTGTGCCGCGCGCATCGCTGACCGCCGACGGCACGTACACCGGGTCCTCGACGGCCCGGGTCCGGGCGCGGCTGATTGCGGTCGCGCTGAACCCGGTCGGCAACGCAGCCAACCGATCCGGCCGGAGCGCGGCCTCGTTGGATCCGGTCAGGGCTGCCTCGCTGCCGCGGCCCGGAACAGGAGGAGGACCGCCGGGACCGGCAGGACCGAGCACCGCGGTCGGCGCCGGACCATCCCCGCGGCGGTCCAAACGGGAGGTGGCGACCACCGCCGGTACGCCAGCCTCCGGACGTACCGGGTTGCCAGGTACCGGTTCCTTGGTCGGGGCGCCTGGATCATCCTCGGTGTCCCGAGCCTCTTCCCAGAACCGCTCCGATGGGGTCGCCTCGACACCTGGTTTGCGCCGCCGCAGCCGGGCCAGCACGCTCGGTGGTGCGGTGGGTAGCGCGCCACCCACCGCACCGACTGCGAGCTCCGTCATTTGCCACATCCGCCGGACCGGGCGGGCCACCAACAACATCACCAGCGTGATCATCCCGGCGAGCAGCATCTGCGCGAGCACGGAGATGTTGCGGGACGGGTCGAATACCCACACCATCACGAGCGTGTGCACGGCAGCCAGCGCCGAGAGCACAACGATGTTCAGCAGCGCGGCACCGACGGCGCGACCGACGCCGCGCAGTAGGTCGTGGTACAGGATCGCGACCAGGCCGATGATCGGGCCGAGCAGGATCACCACCCGCAGCAGCACCTGGGCCAGAAGCAATGCTGCCTGGGCGAGTAGCTGGAACAGCCCGAACATCACCGCCTGCAGGGCAGCGAGGAACCCGACACCGATCCGGTTGCCGTCGACACCCTGGAAGTGGCCGTAGGCACTGCCCGTCCGGTCGGCGATGGCCTTGTATTCCTGCTTCTTGCGATCGGCGACGCCGGAATTCGGATCGTCGGCGCCGTCGGCAATCTCCTGCTTGGTGTAGGCCTGCGCGCGGACCAGGTCACGGCCGAGCTGGGCGGCCTGCGGCCCGTCCGGGGAACCGAATTCCCCGCGTAGCCAATTACGGTAGATGATCTGTTCATGCAGCAGGGTCGGCAGTGCATCACGCTGCTCGATACCGACTTCCTGCAGGAACCCCGTGCGCACCTGGTTACTGCCGTCGACCAGGACCCCATCGAGCACCTGGGTATACAGCAACGGGGTGAGGTAGGTCGCGGCCGCCAGCCAGATGCCGGCCAGCGCCCACGCTGCCCGCTTGCTGACTGTGGCGAGGTCGCCGCGCCAGATTGACCGGAACAGCACAATCGCCAGCAGCACCGCGATCAACCCGAACCAGGGCGCAAACACGCTGTCGTACAGTGCGACCGTGCCGGAGACGATCAGGTCGTTCAGGGGGCCTAGCAAACCCCCCTCCGCCAGCGCGTAATGCAGCCCGTTTGTGGCCCCGACGATCGCCTTGCCGACGTCGAACAGCAGGTTGCCAGTCCAGGTGTCGATCACCGCATTGGGATTGCGCAGGCCCGAAGGACCACAGCCCAGGTCGTAGGTGTGCCACACCAGCCCGGCGTAGCCGACTTCCTGGTACACGCTGTCTGGCGCGCCGACCTGCAGCGGCGTGGGGTCGATGGCGCCGACCAGGCCGGACCCAGGTCGTTCCGGGTTAGGCGCCTGCTTACAGTCGTCCCCTCCAGGCACCTGCGCCAGCGCTGGCGATCCCAAGGCGGTTGACGGTCCGAGCAGTCCGATGGCCATTGCCAGCCCGACGAGCGCGAGCAGCGCCGCGATCCTCCTGCCGCGCCGCACCCGGATTGTCATGCCCTCGCCCTGACTGCGGCCGCCGGGCCAATCCCGTTGTGCTCAGAACCGTCGCGCCCAGGATCGTTGCGTACTGAGCCGTTGCGCTCCGGAGTGTCAACGTCGGCCCCGCCGGGCAGCTCAACACCCAAGGTGTCGCCGCGCAGGGCATCCGGAGTGGTGTCCAGCGCGGCGCACAGATGCTCCAGGTGCGGGCCGGAGAAGTCCACCCGGATCCGCTCTACCCCACCGGCGCCGTCGCCGAAGATGAACTGCCGAGGTGCTCGGTCCCGTTCGGTGGCCACCCGGTCAGCCCCTGGGCGACGTCCCAGCGACGCCACGACCTGCTCATATCCCACGTCGATGGGCACCTTGAGCAGTCGCAGCGCATCGGACTGCGCCGGCCCGTCATCCAGCCGCCCGACGAACACCGAGTCCAGCAGCGACACGAAGCCCTGAATCTTGAGGAAGTCAGCCGGGATCTGCGACGACAGCAGCACCCGCACGTTCCACTTGCGGGAGTCCCGGGCAAAGCGGTTCATCAGGACCCGGCCGGTGGGAACCTCGGAGAGGAAGAACGCCTCATCGATCCAGACCCCTTTACGCTGATCACGCGGACGCTCGTAGATCGACCGCTGGGTCAGCCAGGCCGCGAGGTTGAGCAATTCCACACCGAGCGACTCAGCGTCGGTCCAGTGCTCCCGGCCAACGTTGTCCTTCGGCAGAGTCAGGCCGGACATGGTGAGCACGGTGAGCCGGTCATCACGTACCTCGGTGTAGGGGTCGGCGCCCTGCTCCGGAATGAGCAGCGACATGCGCTCACGCATTTCATCGAGGAAGTCGGCGACCACGATGGCGTGTTCGTGGTGTTCGGAGGGATCACGCCGAAGCATCTCGAAGACCTGCCCCGGGTGCGCGTCTGGCCGCCCACCGACCGCACGGACCGCACGGAGCAGCACGATGCGGGTCTTGGCCATCCGGGCGACCTCGAAGGGCAGCACACCGGTGAGCACGTCCAGCACCAGCCGGCGCCGGGTGGCGGCAGTCAGCGCCTTCTCCCGCCGCCAGGCCCGCTCCGGGTCTTCCTCATCGAGGAAATGCGCCAGCTCGGGCTCGGCGACCACCCGGTATGGGTTGAGGATGCCGGGCTGGGCGTTGAGCAGGTTGATCGGCCGGGCGTAGGGCCGCAGCTCAGGCAGGTCACACAGCTTGGCCAGCGGGCCGGAGGGGTCCAGCAGCGTCCAGTACGCGCCAGAACGCAGCGTCTTGTACACGATGCCGCCGCCGAGGAAGGACTTGCCACCGCCGAGCCCAGCAACCAACGCGGTCAACCCGGAGGAATCCCGGATCTCCTGGGCCATCCACGGGTCCCAGGCGACCGGGCGCCGAGTGGCGGTGCACGTCTCGCCCAGCAGGATGCCGCGCCGATCCCCTACGTCCGCGGTGGCGGTGGGTACCGCGGACGCGGCCCAGATCACCGAACCGCGACGCAGGTAGGCACCCGAGGACAGCGGCTCGCCTGGGATGAACTCGCGGGCCAGCGCGTACTGCGCCTCCGGATGCTCGATAGCAATCTTGGGCTTGTACAAGTCCAGTAGCTGCTGCGCCAACCGCAGCGCATCCCGATCGGTGGGCCCCGAGACCGCTACCCGCCACCACGACCGCACCCGGGTAGCTAGCGCGGTGAAGCCCGACGTCATCTCGTCGTCGATTTCCAGCACCCGGGTGGCTTGCCGGACCAGGCTCTGCGGCGGCTCGAGGTCGTGCTCGTCGGTGTAGTGCCTAACCTGGGAGCGCACCTTGTTCATCTGCCGCTGCAGCTCGCCGGCTACCTCCTCCGGTCGGCGCACATAGATGCGCGCCGACCATTCAACGGCAGCCGGTAGGCGGTCCGAACGTTGCACCCAGGGATCGTCGATCTCCGGGATCCGTAACCCGTGCATCTGCCCGACGGTGAGCACCACGACATGCCGGATGGTCCCGGCGTTGGAGCCGGTGCGACCGCAGACGGTGAGGGTGGGCGCGTAGGGCTCGGTGTGGAAGTCCGCGGCGTCGGTGAAACTGGCCAGATCCTCGGGCTCCCAGGTAGTGCCCGGCACGGCGGGTAGGTTGCGTGGGGCGGGCAGTCCCAGCGAGCACGACCGGTGCATCAGCCACGACATTTCCTCGGCGGTGACCGGTCTGCCCTCCAGCCCAGTGACGCCAATCACCGCATCGAGGTGCTCGACCTCGGCGTCCAGGGCGACCAGCTCGGCGTCGACGGCGGTGGGGAACACCCGCCGCAGCACCGGCGCGGCCCGCTCCACGACCCGGTCCACCATGGAGCGGGTCTGCACCTGCACGCCGAGATAGACCTCCTTCTCGGCCATCGAGTGCCCGAGCAGCTGCTGCTGCTCACCGACCATGTAGTCGTCAAAGGACAGCGCGCCAGGGGTGTCGGGCAGCCGGCCCACCGCGTTGCGCACATGCGCCTCGGCCCACATCCGGATCGGGTAAGGGCGGGCGGTGACTCGCAGGTGCATCCATCGGCCTTGCAACTCCGCGTACTGGCCGGCGATGGCGTGGATCAGGTCCTGACGTTGCGAGTCCGAGCGGAACGACCAGCGTTGCGTGGCGAGCCGGTACCAGGCGTAAACCTCCTGCCCGTTGCGCACGAGGTGACCGTCGATGGAGCGCACCGCGATGGACGGTGCGTAGGAAGGGCCCACAGCTTCGCCGGGGAGCTTGTGGCCGCGCCGGCTGGATCCACCCCGCGCAACAGGCGTGACGGCCAGCGAGTGGTGATAGTCCTGCGCGGGCTGCTGGTCGCGGTCACCTCTGCCGGAAGGGCGTCGGAGCCCGAACACCTGTGCGCTCCTTCCTGCGACGGCCCCAGCCACGGACGGCCCGCTGGCCGGGTCGAGGGCGGTCGCGTTGGACCCGAATCCGCGCCGCGCTGGCGGCACCTCCCCGCGTTGCGGTCGTCTTCCGGGGGGCGGTGAGCTCGTGGACCCACATCGTGGCCACCGCGGTCAGCGGACGTTCGTGGTTGATCCGGGAGCCGATCAGCCTGGTGAGCAGGATGGTGATAAGAAGCGCCCAGGCGGTCGAGAAGAAGCTGAAGCCGATGCCCAGCTGGCGCTCGACACCGAGCACGACGAGGAACATCACCGTCCCGACGCCCCAGGCCACGTACCGCGCACGCCAGGGAAACGTCGCCTTCGGTGGACCGAGCCAGACCGCGTCTACCCGGTAGACGTCGTCATCAGTGCGGATCCGCAACGTCGCGTCACTCCCCGCTCATCCGCTGAACAGGCCGGCGATCCACGTTCCGAGGTTCACTCCTGCGCCGGACACCGCCAGCCCGATGACCCCCAACGCGATGATCACACCTCCGACGCGTCGCATGACCCCGGCGTTGTCCCCCTTGCCGCCGCCCAGCCACAGCAGCAGGACCGCCACCGCCAGCAAGAGCAACGGCACGATGTTGTCCAACATCCAGGTGCGCAGGTTGTTCGTGTTTAACTCGGCTTGGGCCACCACGGTTAACGCAGTCATCGCAACCCCCTGGGGGTTTGATCACGGCTAAGCGCCGAGCGGCCGCCCGGCGGGTAGTGAGTAGACCATGCCAGGGTTGTCTGAAAGTACCCGGCTCGCCACGCCCAGTGGTCACTCAGATAGCCGAAGGAGTATGAGGGCAGTCCCCGTGGCACCTCCAGGTCTGCACGCTCTGCGTCACCACCGGACCAACCGGGGCCTTACCGGGGCCTGTGCCCCCGTCGGTGACGCGCCATGCCACGGATGGATCACGTCCGGTGAACCGCCCGTTTGGCGCAGTCCTGCCCGACATGCGTCGGGCGGTATGAGGTTGCCCGGACGCGGTGGTGCGGTGGCTTGGGTAGGTGGTGGCAAGCGACTAGTCTCTTCTGACATCGGCTGGGCTAGCTCTCGGCAGCTTGGTTCTAGCGCCGTGCATCGGGAGGGACTGATCGGGAGGGACTGGTTGGAGTGAGCGAGACCTACACCGCGGTATACGAACGAGACGGCGAAGCTTGGGTGGCAGAGATCGCCGAAGAGCCTCACCTCCACAGCCAGTGCCCTAGCCTGGCTGAGGCTCGAGAGAGTATCCGGGACGCCCTTGCTCGGTGGCTTAAGACTGATCCTGAAGCGCTTCGCATCGTTGATGACATCCGCTTACCAACCCAAATTCGAACCGTCCGGGAGTCGGTGAAAGCGACTCGGACGGAAGACGAGCGGACCCAGATGATGGCCAGCATGACCGATTCCAGATCGGCAATGAGTTGGGCCGAGGAACTGGGTGTTTCCGAGCGGGATCCGGTGACGGTCGAGTGGCTCAAGAGCCTATTAGGCGATAAAGAGGTCTCGATCGATACATTTTGCCACACGATCACGATGGTAGAAGAGATGGCGAGGTTGACGGCGACAGGCGATGGTGTTGCTTCGGACGATGCCCTCAAAAAGGGCTAGCGGACTCCACTCGCGGCCATCCTCACTACGTGCAGAACGCCGCATTGGTGGCTGTTCATATGAGGCCGCATTGGTGGCTGTTCATATGAGCAAGCCCAACAAGTATCCTACAATGAGCACGCTAATCACCAGGAGCACTCCGGGAGCGGCGATCGCTTTCTTCTGCGACGGCAACTCGCCCCACTCTATTCTAAACTTTGTCACCGCAACTGCCGCAATTCCCGTCACCAGGAAAAGGAAGCCGAGAGTTGGTATAGAGCCAAATAAAAAGAAGCTAGTGACAATTGCCACTAGCCCTGATCCCAGCATCCATATGTGCCGCTTAGGATTGAGTGACGCTACAGATTCAAGTATCTGTATTACGTCAGGGATCACATAGCTCTGCTGGTCAATCACTTGCTTGGCCTCGAGCTCAGGGGTGGCAGCCGCGATGTTTGTACCTTTCGGTCCCGTTGCGGTAGCCTGGAATGTCGCCTTGCTCGCCGCGTCTGTGCTCGTCTTGTCTCTCTCAACGATGCAAGTCTCGATCTGCCGAGTGACCAGGTTTTCTACGCCACCTCCATGGCGCGCAGTCCCGCAATTCGCGCAGAACCGATCCCCTGCTCCCATCTTATTTCCACAGTTCGTGCAGTACATGGTCGGCTCCTCGCGTACCGCGGTCTCTCAATTGATTGGTGAGTCACAGTTTGAGCTGCGTGGTTGTGGAAGATTATCGTGATATCGATAGATATGGTTACCCCGATCACACACTGTGCCCACCTCATCACCAACCGGATAACCTTGTTCGCTGGTAAGCCGTCCACGGCGAAGCCGCGCGGACCCATATTCCGCCCATACCCGCGCAAAAACGTCAACTCAGGAGCGTCTACGGTGATGCTGAACAGCTTATTCCCCCTTGCAAGCGCAGCCAGCGTCGTCGCCAATGACTACGCAGTCGAAACAAAGTAGGCAGTTTCTATGCCATAGTGGCCGACTGGATGCACGAGAAACGAGCTGACCTGTAAGCCGGAGATGCACGCACGGCCCGGCTGCTACGCCCGCTGCTCGCCGTCCTCGTGCAGAATTGTTTTCCTGTCGTGGCTTAGTCGGCGTCGGGGGTCGCGAGGTAGGTGTGTAGCGACACGTCGTCGAATCGCAGCAGCTCGGGTGCGGGCTTGTGCTCGGAGCGCAGGGGTGGGGTCGACACGGGGACCAGCGTGAGGGTGCGCAGGGCACCGTCCCGCTCTAGGATGCTCCGCAGCGCCTTGGTGACGGTGACGTAGGTGTCGAGGGGGGTCAGCGGGTGTGGGGGACGCAGGTCTGTGGGGTCGCTCGACGGCGCCGGCACCTCACAGTGGCCGGGCTCGCCGTAGCAGCCGCCGTGCCCAAACACGGTAAGTCGTCCCGCGTAGCCGTGCTCGACTGTGCGCGGGGTGTCTGCGGTGGCGGAAGGGTTATTCAGGAACAGGCGCACCTCGTAGGAGCTCTGCGAGTGGTCCAGTCCCTGGATTACCACGTCGGCGCGGCTGAACTCGGCCTGACCGGCCTCGGTGGGAAAGGCTAGGTCGACGATGAGGGTTTGTTCGGCTTCACCCGGGCGGGCTGCGGTGGCTGCGACCATCGTGGGTCCTCCTTAGCCGACGACCTGAGCGGCGTACTCATAGCCCAGCCTAGAAATGTCCAGGGTCTCGCGCACCGTCATCGGCCAGGGAGCCAGGGCCCGGCCGAGGAGGGTGGCCGGCGGGTCCATCCCGCGCGGGCTGATCTGCCAGAGGTACCACAACCGGTCAATCATGGCGTGGTGCCCCCAGAACACCGGGTCGTAGGCGGAGACCGGTACTGCCGACATGGCCCCGCCGACCCACACGTGCACACCGTTGTGGATGCCTTCCAGCAGCGTGGTGAAGTCGGCGAAGGTATTGGCGCGCATGGCCCGCGCCACGGTCTGTGGTCTGGGCAGCTCATCGGGGATATCCGGATCGCGCACCGTGACTGGATCCGGTCCGTCGCTGATCGCTCCGGGCAGGTTGGACCGGACCAAGTCTAGGTCCGAGGCGCTCAGGGTGACCGGCCCGGCCGCAAGCGGGTTATTTGCACCGTTCTGGGTGGGGAGGTAGGCATCCGGCAGGCCGTTGGTGTGGGAGGCGGCCGAAGTCCAGTCCCACCATGGCAGGCCCACAACCAGCGAGGGGTCCTCGCGCTGCCGGCCCAACGCGTCAGTGAGTGCCCGCTCGAAGAAATACAGGTAGGCGCGATGCCAGGGCAAAAACAGCGAGGTGCCGTGCTGGCAATAGATCGGCAGCGGCAACCCGTGCAGCCCGGCGTGGAAGGCATATCCTCGGTCGTCGCTCAACCCGTAGGCGGCGGTGAATGCGGTCCTCAGGTCCGCCAGATCCGTTGCATCCAGCGTCGCGACGTTCTTTCGCAAAACCACCGAAACCCCCTCCATTGTGCGAACGGCGACACCACCAAGCTCGGCCACAACCAAGTTCGCATCAGCGATCATGGCACCGTCAGCCGTCACTGTCACTGCCTACCGGCAACTCCGGCTGCCTAGGGCAAGCGTCCAAGCCGGTGTTCGGACACGCCCACGCTGCGCTTGCCTGAAGGCCATCGGCGACTGCCGACAGTCACTGCTTGTCACTCCGTGGTCACTTCGATCACTGGCACTGCCCTAGCTTCGGCTTAGTGTCCCAGTAGTGAATCACGCTCCTGACCTTGCAAGGTCATCCCCACGGCTCCTTACCCGGCCAAGGCTTGGGCGGTGGTCTCGGCTTGCGATTGACGGCTGCCGGCAACGGAGCAACGTGGTCACCAAGCGGGACCTCGACCATGGCTGCCGTGCCCACCGCCGTGACCGCCGGTCGCTTCAGCCGTGAAGTTCATTTTGATCACGTTGGAAACCAATTCTCGAGGCTCTTCGAAGTAGTCCATCACAATGATTCCGACGCGCCCTTGTGAAAATCCTGCAAGGTAGTCGTTGAGACGTGGATTTATCATTTTTGAATAGCCACGGCCCGTCCGGTTGACAGCACTGGAAAAAGTAATGTAAAGATCTCTGGGATCACGGCGTCTTGCTTCCTCTATGTGGGTTATGATGAAGTTGTACTTGTCGTCTTCTCCAGGGTCCCGCCAGTGATCCTCGACAGCGTAGATCGGACTTGTCGCGCTTCTAAAGCGCATATTTTCCGGCCAATAGGTAAGGCCGAATCCGACACCCTGGCCCGCTTCGAATCTACGCAGCAAAATGATCTTACCGCGGACTTCTCCCAATGTTGTCTTGGATGTGAGATTAGTGTTCACCAAACCATCACCAGGAAGGGGAGACGCGAGATTGAATATTATTCAAAACCCCATGTGATTGAGAAGAAGAACAGTCCGCGGGCGGCGTCGTAGGCGTCGCGGTAGGTGTGATGTGGGCGTCGGTAGTCGGTGTGGAAGA
>JALZHU010000270.1 GCA_030860695.1 Actinomycetota bacterium | reverse complement strand
GTCCTGAGTGGGGCGACGCTGTGTTGATGAGATCAATCATTCGTTGGGCTGAACGCGCCCTGGACAACGTGATCGGCCCGGCCGTCGTATCAAGGATCCGAGCCCGCGCTCAGTGACCCTTCTCGGCAAGGTCGGCGGCACCGGCCGGCAGGTCACCGCTCATGGATCGAGTGCTGCCGCGCCGCTTCCGCTCCTCGGCGCCCTGGGGGCGCCTGCGGTGCGGGTCGGCTTGCCACCGGGATACCCGGACAGCACGCACAGCACGCGGCCCGCAACACCGTCACGGTGGCGACGCCGATCAGGAAATCGGCGCCGGGAGTTATCCACAGTTCGTCGCCATGGTCAGTGACGCGACGTCTGCATGGGGAGTGGCGCTCAACAGGCACGGCAAGGTCGACCACGAAGCGCAGGATCATGTCTTCGTGGGTCTGAAAGCGCCGGACCAGCGTCAGCGCGTTGGCGGCCAGCGGCCCAGCGCGGGCGCTGTTGGCGCTGATGCCCAGGGCGAGCGCGCCGCGGTAGTGGTTGCGGATAGTGGCCAGTAGCTGGGGGTCCAGAGTGGTTTGTCCGGCGGCGCGAGCGGCCGCTGCGGCGGTGTTCGCGTCGGTCAGGGTAGCGGCCATCGCGGCGGCCCACAGCTGTGTTTCGGAGTCGGCGGTGTGGACCGCACGAAGATCACGAAGTAGGTGTGCGCCGCACCAGGCGTGGTGCGCGTCGATCAGGTGGGCGTAGCCGGCGTAACCATCGCGCACCATGGTGCCGGCATATCCAGGCAGGATCGCCCCGGCGCCGCTGCGGCCGCCAGTGTGCATCGCGGTCAGAAACGGTGTGGCTGCGACATGCACATATTCCAGGCCCCCGCCAGCGCGACCGGGGGTCTCATCGACGTGAAGCACCCCCACGCCGCCACTCCACGGGTGCCATGGGGTTTATCTATGTACCCAGAGGCCGCAGGCGTAGAGCTTGATCGCGTCTTGGGTCAGCTCGGGCGCATTTGATCACTGCAATGCCCTCATCTGCTGATAAGTGCGCGTTCCTTCATGTGCGTCCTGTGGCGTCCGGATTGCGGTGTACCGTGCAAGAACTTCCTGCAGGTTGTTGACCAGATTTTTTGAGCCGAGCTTGTTGGCACCCGTAAGGCCACACCCTGCTTCGGTCGCCTGGGCCAGGTGGCGGATGTATCACCGGTCTTGGTCGCCATCTCCTACGCAACACGCAGTGGTGGTGTGAGGAGTGGAGGCTGGTGATGGTTCCTCGGCAGATTCCGGTGCTCGTCGTGGGGGCCGGTCCGACCGGGCTGACCATGGCCATTGAGCTGGCCCGTCGTGGTGTGGTGGTCCGCCTCATCGAGCAGCTGGCCAAGCCGCCGCCCACCTCGCGGGCGTTGCTGATCCAACCCAGAACGCTAGAGCTGTTCGACGACATGGGCGTGATCGATGCGGCGTTGGCGGCCGGGCGACCGGTCGAGGGGTTCACCCAAGTGCTGCGGGGCCGCCGACTGGTTCAGCTTGACTTCCGCGCGCAGCTGGTCTGTGTGCCCAAGCTGCACACCACCTACCCCCGGCTGCTGATGCTGCCGCAGGACCAGACCGAACAGATCCTCACCGATCACCTGTCCGGGTTGGGCGTGGTGATCGAGCACGGCGTCACCTTGGAGGGGTTCGTGCAGCGGCAGGACGCGGTTGAGGCTGAGTTGTGCCACCGCGACGGTCGCCAGGAGAGCGTGGCAACGCGCTGGCTCATCGGCGCCGACGGTGTGCACAGCCGCGTGCGCCAGGCCGCGGGTATCCCGTTTCCCGGTGCCACCTACGCCGAGGAGTTCATCCAAGCCGATGCCCGGCTTGACTGGGAGCTACCCGACGATCAGCTGTATGTCTTCCCCGGGCCAGACGGTTTCCTCGCGGTCTGGACCATGCCTGGCCCCAGCCGATTCCGGATCATCAGCAACATCTCACCCGGCCCCCGAAGCGACGATGCGGCCGAGCCGAGCCTGGCCGAGATACAGGCCCTGCTCGACGCGCGCCTGCCCCTTCCGGCGCGGATCGTCACTACCACCTGGACCGCGCGGTACCGACTGCATCGGCGTGGTGTGCCACGTTATCGGCAAGGCCGGGTGTTTCTGGCCGGCGATGCCGCGCATGTGCACAGCCCGGTGGGAGCCCAGGGCATGAATACCGGCATCCAGGATGCCTACAACCTGGCCTGGAAACTTGCCGCGGTCGAGCACGGCCACGCCGACCCCACCCTGCTCGACTCCTACCACCGCGAACGACACCCGGTGGGGCAGGCCCTGCTGCGCACCACCGACCGGGCGTTTAGCCTCGCTGCCTCTCCCCGTGTCTTCCCTCGTTTCATTCGCGGCCATCTGTTGCCGCACCTAGCTCCCCGCGTGTTGACCATCCCGGCCATCCGGCGGCTGGCGGTGGGGCTGATTTCCCAACTGCGCATCGCCTACCCGGACAGCCCCCTCAACGCCGAGTACGGTCACGGCTGGCGCCACGGGCCGCGACCGGGGGATCGAGCCCGCGAGGGCAAGGTGATCGGCGCTGAGGTGACCCGGATCTTTGAGGTGCTTCGCGGCACCCACTACACCGTGCTGCTCTTCGCCGCCGGCTCCAACCCCCACAGACTGCTCCAGCACGCCATGCACCTTGAGCAGCGCTACCCGGGTCTCGTCATGGCCCGAGTCGTCTGCATCGACCTCCCAGCGACGAGCCAACCGCGGCTTCTCCACGATCCCCAGAGCATCCTGCACCGCGTCTACGGCGCAGACCAGCCCACCAGCTTCGTGATCCGACCCGACGGCCACATCGCCTCCCGAATACGCCCTGCCACCGCCACCCAACTCACCGCAGACCTCGACGCCCGGCTCAAGACCGCACCAACCCAGCATGAACAACCCTCATCGGCGCTCTTAGAGCACTCGCCTCAATCGGCGCCAGCTCGGTTGATGTATGACTAACCCACTCTCGTAGCCGATGACCCGGCCTCAGCCCTGTGGTCATCAACCGATGCGGTTCGCCAATGTACCTTGAGACCCGGACTTCACCGCATCCCTTATAGTATGGCCGGCTCGGCCTGGGGCATGCTGCCGAGCGCCGCGCTGCATCGAGCCTGCGCCGCTGTGCTGAGGAGCGGTCTGCTTATCGTGACTCGGTAGAGGCGCTGATCGCACTGGCGTCGATCCACATGTTACAGTAGTAAGTCAAGAGCCGCGCGACCAGGGAGCAGCCACCCAATGGTGACTTCTCTGGTTTGCGCGGCTTTAGCGGGTCAGGGCGCTCAAGCAGTCCTGGACTATGTCTGGTTAGCACCATTGCCACCTGCTGTCTGGATCATGGCGCGCACCCACACAGCCCGCACCGTTGGCCGGATCCTTCGCGTCTGCGCCTGGGACGTGGTGCTCAGACTTGAAGGGGTGTCGAAGGCTGAACGTCTCAGACTGATCGCAGAAGCAGCGGAACGTGACCTCAAGTCTTCATGATCAGGACAGCGCATGCAGGCCACGTCCACGGAGCTGGTGCACAAGAGGGCTCATGAGGCTTATGCAGAAGTCTTTTATGAATGTTGAAGTTTTGGCGTGTCGTAACCGATAGGGCAATGATCCTCAGGGAGAATAAGAAGGCTACGCCAATATTCTTCCCGCCCCAGGAGGGACCATTGCCCGGCCAGGATACTACGGGACTCACGTCCGAGCAATTCGAGGAGCTTGTCGATCGCGTGGAACAACGTGTCGCCTGGGATAGCGGACGCGGCAGACCAAAAGCGCTGACGCTGCGTCAGGCGGTGAAAGCAGTGGTGATGTACTTCCGTACCAATGTTACCGAGAACTTCATCGCCGAATTACTGTTCGTGGACCAGTCCACGATCTGTCGGGCGATCAGCGATCTGGAAGAGCTTATCGCTGAGGCGCTCGACGAGTTCGTCCCCGAGTTACCCGAGGAGCTGCAGGGCCGTGTCGCCGTGGTCGACGGAGCGTTGTGTCCCTGCTGGTCCTGGGCCGATGCACCCGAGTTGTACTCCGGCAAGCACAAGACCACCGGCCATGCTCACCAGTTCGTCTGCGATCTCACCGGAGATCTATTGCATATCTCCGACCCGCTGCCCGGCAAGACTCACGACGCCAAAGCCATGCACGACACGGGCTTGCGCGAACTGCTCGGCGAGGAGAACACCGTCGGTGATCGAGGTTATCTGGGAACCGACATTACGACCTGTGGGTGCCGGACCGATCATCCACAGCGGTGACCTGCGGCATCACCGGATGATGGCGATCAGGCATGATTGCTGGCCGTGACGATGCGACTGCTTTATCTCATCTTCCGGCAGCTCATGGCCTGGCTCGGACTGCTGGCCCGCAGCTCCAGGTCGAAAAACGTGGAGATTCTGGTGCTGCGCCATGAACTCGCCGTGTTACGTCGCCCAGGTCCGGCGGCCACGACTGTCCTGGGCGGATCAGGCGGTGTTCACGGCGCTAACCCCGCTGCTGTCCCAGGCCTGTCGACTGCATCGGATCGCTACCCCTGCCACGCTTTTGCGGTGGCACCGGGACCTGGTGGCGCGGCGCTGAACTCAGCCTCGACGCCGCCGCACCGGCGGCCGTTCCACGGCGACCGAGCTGCGCCAGCTGGCGCTGCGTCTGGCCGCGGAGAACTCGGCCTGGGGATACCGAAGGATCCACGGCGAACTCGCCGGACTCGGCTACCAGCTTGCACCCAGTACCGTATGGTCGATCCTGAAGCGAGCCGGCATCGACCCCGCGCCTCGCCGCAGCGGCCCCACCTGGCGACAGTTCCTGGCCGCCCAAGCACAGGGCATTCTCGCCACCGACTTCTTCAGCGTCGACACCCTGCTGCTCCAGCGGTTGTACGTCCTGTTCATGGTGGAGCACGCCACCCGTCGCGTCCACCTCCTGGGCATCACGGCCAACCCCAGCGGAGCCTGGGTGGCTCAGCAGGCGCGGAACCTGCTGATGGACCTCGGCGACCGCGTGGCAAGCTTCACGCTCTTAATCCGGGATCGCGACTGCAAGTTCACCGGCGTCTTCGATGCTGTGTTCGCCAGTGAGGGCATCCGCATTCTGCGCACGCCGGTGCGGGCGCCGCGGGCGAACGCGATCGCCGAACGATGGATCGGCACCGTCCGCTGCGAACTGCTCGACCGGATACTGATCCTCAACCACCGTCACCTCGAACACGTGTTGGCCGAGTACCTAACCCACTTCAACCACCATCGCCCTCACCGTGCACTGCACCAAGCAGCACCACTCAAGCCACCCCCCCGCCCACGTCACAGCCCGACCTTCGCCTCAGACGCCGCGACCGACTTGGTGGTCTGATACACGAATATGCCCAGGTCGCCTGAGGTGATGACTCATTCGGCACCCACAGGCATCAATGCCTTCCGGTTCCTGCTCGGAGACCGGGATGCCAAGTACACCGCCAGCTTCGATGCCGTCTTCGATACAGAGGGCATCCAGATCGTCAGGACTCCAATCCAGGCACCCCGAGCGAACGCGATCTGCGAACGCTGGATCGGCACCCTGAGCCGCGAATGCACCGACCGGCTACTCATCTACCACGAACGCCACCTGCGAGAAGTGCTCACTGACTACCTCGCGCACTACAACCAGCACCGGCCCCACCGGACCCTGCACCGTCGGCCACCCCAACCGCCGCCAGCCGACCTCGCGACCGAGCGGTTCAGACGCCGAACGGTCGTCCACGGACTGATCAACGAGTACCACCCGGCCGCCTGACAGATCCCGCGAACCCGCAAATCAGCAGCCCACAACCGGATTTTTAAACCTCACAGCCGGCATCCCGGTGATCCTAATCGAAACCAGTTCGGCAGGTTAGGCAGGTTGCGGTTGCCGACCCCGTGCACACTGGATGCTGATATCACGAGCATTTTTAAACTGCGAGTTTGCCTGCGCGAAGACGGCGGATGTTACGTAGTGATTGGGTCAGGACCATCCGTTTGGTTGACTGAGATTGGGTTCAATGGAGCAGATGTCCTGGCTAATTACTGCCACCCTTCGAGGTCAGTGCGACATTTGATGATTATTTCATGGTTTGGCACGGGCCCGTTCTGAATATCGTTGATCAACTGCTTGGTCATTGATATTGCTCTGTTCGGATCTCCGGCTTCCCTGGTCCAGTATGCAAGCCAGCGCCTCAATTTCAAGGTGGTTGTGTCACTGGCGCCGAGTTCCTCGGTACTGATGGTGACGAGTTGCTGGAGTTGTTGGGCAGCGCTGTGGGAATCGCCGGCTTGCCCGGTCCAATGCGCAAGGCTGCGACGGCACAGCAGCAGGTAACGGCTGCGAGGGGGCCAAGCTGTTCGCTGTCGGCGATGACGTCGTGTAGGAGGCGAACCGCTGCGGCGGAGTCTCCGGCCTTACCGATGCATTCGGCAAGGCCGGAGCGCCCTTCGAGAGTGGTGATGTGAAAACGTCCGTGCGCGGCGTGTGCGTCGGCGATGACACGCCGCCAAAAATTCTGGGCATTGTCGTAGTCGCTGGCTTTGGTCGCCCAGTAGGCGAGACGGTATCGGGCGCCGATCACATCATCGCGGGGGGCGTGGGCGCGTTCCATGTCGACCACGAGCTCGTGGCGCAGCCGCAATGCCGATGTGTAATCGCCGGCTTCTGCGGTCCAGCGGGCAAGTGCATCGCGAGAGTCGAACACCTTGCGATCGTGATGGCCGAGTGCTTCGGCGTAGGTGGTGACGAGTTCAGCGTAGAGCTGGATGGCCGCCGCGGGGTCACCCGCATGGCCTGTCCAGTTCGCCAGGCCCCGTTTGAGGTCCAGTGTTTTCCTGTCATGCGCGCCATATAGCCGCACCGCGTGGGGCATGAGCTGCTTCATACAAGCGAGCGCAGCGGCGGGATCGCCCGCCATACCGAGTTCCCAGCCCAATCGGAACCGCGCGTCGAGGGTGTCCGGATGGTTCGGGCCGAGCTGCTCGGCGAGAGCATCGGTAATGCGCCGTGCGAACTGCGTGCTAGTGTAGTGTTTCATTATTGATTTTGCACTTGCTGGAGGGCGACTCGTCCGCGGGCGACCTTGGCGAGGATTTGCTCTGCGGTGGCAGTCCAGATGAATGGTTTCGGGTTGTCGTTGTTGGC
>JALZHU010000269.1 GCA_030860695.1 Actinomycetota bacterium | reverse complement strand
CGCCATCGTCCAGCCCTACCTCAGCACAGCCACCAAATGGGGACTCGACACCCTCAACGTCCTCACCCAGCTGTTCACTGGCCAGCCCTGGCTACCACCAGCCCCCGAACCCTGCTGAATAGCTACGATCGATCGACACAGTGTGCTGCTAACCGAAGCCCCCTTCGACCTCAGAAAGTTGCTGGCCGGCGACGTCCGTCGGCATCGTGGCTCTTCCGCTTTCTAGGGCAAGCGAGATGCGACCTTAGGGAGCGGCAGATCACGATGTTGCTCTGCCGGGACACGCACTATGCGGCCACGGCTCAAGTCAACTTGTTCTCGCCCCTCGGTGTCCGTTTCGGCATCTGGGAGCCGAGGATCTCGGCGGCCTTGCGGTCGGACGCGGCGACCCATGCCGCATAGACGCGGAGGGTTGTCGCTCCTCCCCCGCCGTGGCCGAGGCGACCGGCAACGGTGCGCAGGTCGATGCCAGCGGTCAGGAGTTTGGTTGCCGAGTAGTGCCGCAGCGCATGGATATGGGTGTCGATGCCGAGGCGCTCAGCCATGTCCTTGTAGCGGCTGGAGACGGCGTGCGGCGAATAGGGCTTACGAGGATCAAAGTCATGTACTCCGGAGAACACATACATGTCGTCGCTGAACTCGATTCCGAGTTGAGCCAACCGTAGCTGGCAACGGTCCTTATGTTCGCGGAGCAGCACAATGGTCTCCGTGTCAAGCGCGATGCGGCGCATTTGATGTGTCTTGGTGTCCTTTTCCTTGCCCACACCGCGCCGAAGTAGGTAGCTACTCCTGATCTCGATGACGCCCTCATCAAGATCGACGCGCGACCACCGCAGGGCACACACCTCGCCACGGCGGACGCCCGTGGTCATCACCAGCCAGACCAGCGTTCCCAGTCGTCATCCGTCTCGAACACTGCTTCCACCAGTTTGGCGGCTACCACTGGCGACGGCGGGTCGGGCTGCGGTGGCTTTTGTTTCGGCCGCTGGGCCGCCTTCGTGGGATTGGTGCTGATCCAGTCCCACCGCACGGCAGCGTTCAACGCGCCGCTGATGATCGAGTGAATCTGACGCACTGTCGAGGCGGCCATCGGCTTGCAAACATGCGGCGTGCACTTCGCCGCCTTGCAGTCGTGCTCCCCCGCCTTCTTGTGCTCAATGAACGGCCGGCCATCACAACGCACGCGGCAGCGCCGTAACTCAGCGTAGAAACTTTCCAGCATCCGAGCGGTGATCTTGTTGACCGGTACATCAGCCAGCGCGGGCCGGATCGTGCGCGTGATGTAGCCGAGATACCCCTCGCGCGTGCTGTCCTCATGCTCGGAGGTCCGTAACCACTCATCGATGGCGTACCCAAGCTTCACCGAGGACGGCGTTGACCGCTGCTTGTTGACCTGAGTGCGGAACTCGGCGAGCTTGTCCTCCGCCTTCTTGTGCGCCTTCTTATCGGTGCCCTGGATGGAAGCGGTGAGGTAGACATCCCGGCCGGTCACTGGGTCCTTGCCCGCGAACAACCGGACTTGCAAGGCGCTGCCGCGCTGCCGGATGCTCCTCGCTGGCGTCCGGCCTCCTCTGTCTGAGTCATGAGGCCAGCATAGACAGCAGTTCAAGGACAAAGACATGGACAAAGATCACTGCTGTAAATCTTGTAAGGGCTGTTATTGCTGGTAAAGAAGGTGGGGCGGGTGGGACTCGAACCCACGACCTGACGGATTATGAGTCCGCTGCTCTGACCTGCTGAGCTACCGCCCCGGATGGGTGCCGAGGCTAGCCTAAGGCTAGCTTGCTCCGCTGAGGGGGATACAGTTGATCATCGGTCCCGGTCCGGTTGCAAAAGGTGCTCTGCAGCGACCTCGTGGCACGGCCAGGGCTGGAGGCATGCCGCTCGTCAGGCGGTGAAAGCCGGTGAAAGCAGACAACTCGACCCCGAGGCCATCTCAACGACTATCTTGCAGGATCCTCAGAAGGGCGCGTCGGGATTATCGTGATGGACTATTTTGAACAACCGCCGGAATGAGTCTCCAACGCGATTTAAATGAACTGGCGGATGGAGCGACCAGCGGTCACTCCAAGCAGGTAGCAGCGAGCGGACTGATCCGCTTCCACGACCTCATCCGCTTGAACGCCAGATCTCGGCACGGTTCGGTGACGGGTCGGTGGGTATGTTGTGGCCAAGGCTGATAGCGTGATGGCAGTGCGGGAGACCGAGCGCAAATACGAGGCAACCGACACGGTGGAGTTGCTGGATCCGGTCGGGTTGCTTGGGCTGGACACCGGCTCGGGCCCCGAAGAACAGAAGCTGGAGGCGGTGTATTTCGACACCGCCGATCTGCGCCTGATACGTGCGGGGGTCACGCTGCGGCGTCGGACGGGTGGATCTGATCCGGGATGGCACCTGAAGCTGCCGGTCGACGGGGACAGCAGCGACGAGCTGCGGATGCCGGTGGGCCGCTCTCGACGCAAGCCGCCAGCGGAGCTGGTTGCGTTGACCCGGGTGCACACCCGTGGGGCGGCGTTGGTGCCGGTTGCGCAGCTCAATACCCGGCGGCGCCGGTGGGTGCTCGCCGAGGACGGCCAAGAGCTCGCAAAGCTGGTCGAAGATCGGGTCACAGCGCGAACGATGGGCGAACAGACCAGGGCGTTGTCCTGGCGCGAGGTGGAGGTGGAGCTCGCCGACCACGGCCAGGTTGAGCTGCTGGACCGCATCGAGCGCCAGCTGCTCGAGGTGGGAGTACAGCGCTCAAAGTCGAGATCGAAGCTGGGTCGGCTGCTGGCGGAGGAGGTATCTGCACGCCCCGCCGCGCCCGAGGCCGGCGCCGCCTCTTCCGCCGGGGACGTGGTGCTGGCCTACCTGAGGACCCAAGCCGAACAGCTGCGCAGGTATGATCCGCTGGTCCGTCGCGACGTGCCGGATTCGGTGCACCAGCTGCGGGTGGCAGCGCGACGGATGCGCAGTGCGTTGCAGGCATTCGGGCGGGTGATCGACCGGGACCGGACCCGCGAGCTAACCGTGGAGCTGAAGTGGATGGCCGGTGAGCTGAGCGGGGCACGGGATGCCGAGGTGATGGCCGGGCGGTTTGCTGCAATGCTCGCCGACTTACCCGAGGAGCTGGTACTCGGGCCCGTCGCCGCTGCGGTCACCCGATCGTTCGAGCGCCGCCAAGCCGAGGCCCGCCAGGTCGCGCTCGCTGCCCTGAACAGCGACCGTTACTTGGCGCTGCACGACACAATCGACGCGTTGTTGACTGACCCGCCGTTCACCGGGGCCGCCGCCCGCCCGGCCCGGCGTGAGCTGCCCAAAAGCGTGGCACGGGCCTATCGCCGGGTCGAGTCATGCATGTGCGACGCGGACTCCCAGGTAGCAGGCGAACAGCGCGACGCCGCCCTGCACGAGACGCGCAAGGCCGCCAAGCGGCTGCGCTATGCCACCGAAGCCGTCGAACCCGCGCTGGGCAAGCCGGCCGCGCGCCTGCAACGCCGTCTCAAGAAGGTCCAGAAGCTACTCGGTGAGCATCAGGACACTGTGGTGTCCCGACCCGTTCTCCACGAACTCGCAGTACAGGCTCATCTCGACGGCAGGAACAGCTTCACCTACGGCCTGATGCACGCCGCCGAAACCGCTCGCGCAGACCGTGCTGAACAGGACCTGCCTGCGGCGTGGAACCGCATGCGTAGACCCAAGAGCACCACATGGCTTAAGCACTAACCCCACACCGGGACCAGCTCGGAGCCATGTGATCCGCCGCGCGCCACCACCGGCACGGTAGCGCGTATCAACCGGCGCACCGCCGCCTCCTTAGTAGTACCTGCACCCGGAGCCTGGAGGCGCGATGTCCTTGCCCGTATCCCCTGACTTGATCCCTTTCCGGCCCCAGTCCGTGGCCAACGCCCGGCTCCTTGACGCCGTCCTGGAGCGTAGCGACGCCTTCCGACGCGACCCGCTCGCGATCTTCCCGTGGTTACTGCCCCCATGCCCGGTGCGGGTCCTGCTCGTGACCGACGGTGGGCTCGACTTCTCAGACCAGGACTTCGGCCTGTCCACGTCCGTCTCTGTCCTGCGCGATGAGAAGCTCACCTACGTCGAGCTCGACCTTACGCTGGCGCACCTGCGCAGCGACGTCACCGACGGGCAAGTCATGGCCGGCGCGCCAGGGATCACCCGCAGCATCAAGGACTTCCGCTTCGACGAGCCACGCCACTTCCGGCCGAGGACTTCGACCAGGTGTGGCTGTTCAGGATCGACACCTCCTATCACTCCAGCTCCTACGCGCACCGCAACGCGAACCAAGCCTCCTACCCCGCCGACCGCCTGTCCGATGCCGAGCTCGCAGTCCTCAGCGGCTTCATGAACGGCGGCGGGGGCCTGTTCGCCACGGGGGACCACGGGCTACTCGGGCGGAACCTCGGCGGCTCCGTGACCAGGGCGCGGTCGATGCGTCTGTGGGGTCCGACGTCACCTGACCCGACGGTCGACGAGGTCAGCATGTTCGGGCCCCGCCGCAACGACACGAACCGCATCGGTCACGGCCCGGGTTCGCAGTTCAACGACCAGTCTGATGACGTCCCGCAGGAGATCCAACCCACCCTCTACTCGGCGCGGTTCTCCCGGTTCCTGGAGACCCGCTGGCCGCATCCCCTGCTGTGCGGGTCGGACGGCGTCATCCGGGTGCTGCCCGACCACCCGCACGAAGGAGAATGCGTGCTGCCGTCGCACCTGTCTGCGGTCTACCCCTTCGACGGCTCCGCGGAGTACCCGGCCGCGACCGGTGGCGGGGCCGCGGTCCCGCCCCAGATCGTGGCCCGCTCGACCGTGCTCGCCGGCAACGACGCCGACGGCACGAAGTTGCCGACCGTCGCGCACTCTTTCGGTGCGATCGCCGCCTACGACGGCCACCGGGCAAGCGTTGGCCGGGTGGTGACGGACGCGACCTGGCACCACTTCGTCAACGTCAACCTTGTCGGCGAGGCCGCCCAGCCGGAGACCGAGGTGAAGGGCCGCGGGTTTCTGGCCAGCCCTGCAGGGGAGGCCCACTTTGAGGCCATCAAGGCCTACTACCGCAACATCGCCGTCTGGATCGCGCCTCCGCCCCTGCACCGCTGCTTCCGGTGGAAGCTGATCTGGTCGCTGCTCTACCAGCACCGTGTGCTGGAGGCCGTGCTGGCGACACCGGAGGTTGGTCTCGACCGCGCCGACGCCACGCTGCTGTACGAGATCGGCATCCACGCCCGCGACGTCCTGGGCCGTGTCACGAGCCGGTGCCAGTCGCTGCAGATCGTGCTCGACCTCGTCCTGCCCGAGATCCCCCGGCTCATCCCCAAGATCGATCCCTGGGCCCCGCCGCCTCCCGAGCCCGGCCCGCCATTCCCGCCGTTCGCAGACCCAGGGCCACTGCTTGACATCGCCCTCGGCGGAGTCCTGCTCGCCCTCCGTGAGGAGTTCCCGCTGCCCAACATTGAGGTCCGTGAGGCGGTCGACGAGCGGGGCGACGCGGTCGTCGAGCGCGTCGCCGCCGTAGGCGTGCGGTTGGGCCTGCGGTCGTTCCAGGAAGGCCTCGGCAATGTCGCCGGCATCGTCGACCGGGGCTGAGCGCGGCTCCACTGCTGTGAGCGCCAATGGTGCTATAGCGCTACGCGCTGACACGCGTGTCAGCTCTGACCCTCTCGTCCCGCATGTCATTTCTGCTGGTCCTCCACGACCGAACCGACGCTGTGTGCCCTGCCTGGGCTGGGGTGTTCTGCCTGTCATCAAGGTCGTTGCAATTCACTGCTTTACAGCTGACAAGCTGCGGTCGGCTGTAATCCTTCAGGGGTACCGGAGGGTGGCTTTCAATCGCTTCCAGAACATTGGCGTGATAGCGCATACGAGGTCGCCTATTTTTTTCGAGCACTTGGTTAAGCTTACAGTGGACTCCAACGGTAATTCTGTCGATGACTCAATCCATGAACGCTTAAGGCTTCGGAAGCTTCCATACCCTCGGGGAGGAGCGGGCTGACGTGGCCCTTTACCTGTTAGCCGCTAGCCAAGATGAACGGCGTCGATCTCGACGGCGAGATCGAATGGAAGATCGCCAAGAACCCGCACTGCCGGGGACACCCGGAGTTTCCGCGGCCGTGTCTCGGCGCCCCGTAGCGGGCCCCTACCATTTGGGTGTGTCCCGCGGGTGGCCGCTGACTGGGCGGGCCGAGGAGCTGAGTCGGATCAGGGAGCTGACCCGTCGGCGGGATGGGCCGGCGGGAGTCGTGCTGGCTGGGCCGGCGGGGGTGGGCAAGACCCGGCTGGCTCGGGAGACGCTGGCCGCGGCCGAGCAACGCGGCGCGCTGATCCGGTGGGCGGTGGCGACGGCTTCGGCGCGGGCGCTGCCGTTGGGCGCGTTCGCCGCGACGCTGGGGGTAGTCGGCCCTGATCCGGCCAGGCTGGTACGCCAAGCAAGCGAGGCGTTGCTGGCCGGGGCGGGGCGCTTGGGTGTGATCGTCGGTGTGGACGACGCCCATCTGCTGGATGAGCTGTCCGCAGTACTGGTCCACCAGTTGGTGCTGCGGCAGGCGGCGAGTGTGGTACTCACGCTGCGCACCGGGGAGACCGCGCCGGATGCAGTGACGGCGTTGTGGAAGGACGGGCACCTGCCGCGGCTGGAGCTGCAGCCGCTGTCCCAGGAGGAAACCGCAACGCTGGTGGAGGCGACGCTGGGGGGACCGGTGGACAGCGCCGCCGCACGCCGGCTGTGGTCGATCACCCGGGGCAATGCGTTGTACCTTCGGCAGTTGGTCGAGGGTGAGCTGGAATCGAATCGGTTGCACCAAGTCGCCGGGGTGTGGCGGTGGTCGGGGGAGCTGGCGCTGTCACCGGGGCTAGTCGAGTTGGTGTCGGCCCGGATCGGTCAGCTGCCTGACGCGCAGCGCGACGTGCTGGAGGTGTTGGCGTTCGGCGAGCCGCTGGGCATATCACTGTTGGCGGAATTGACCGATGCGGTGGCGGTGGAGCAGGTCGAAGCCCGGGGCCTGGTCGAGGTGTATCCCGACGGGCGGCGGCTGCACGCCCGGCTGGCCCACCCCCTCTACGGCGAGGTGCAGCGGGCGCAGATGGGCCGGCTGCACGCTCGCCGGCTACGCGGCCGAATCGCCCGCGCCCTGGCCGCCGCCGCTGGGCGCCGGGCCGATGACACCCAGCGCCGCGCGGTGTTGATGCTGGACTCCGATCTGCA
>JALZHU010000043.1 GCA_030860695.1 Actinomycetota bacterium | reverse complement strand
GACATCCGCAAGTGGATCAACGAATGGAACGCCAATCCCAAACCCTTCGTCTGGACCAAGACCGCCGACGAGATCCTCGACAACCTCGCCAGCTACTGCCAACGAATTAACGACTCAGGACACTAGAAGAGTTCTATCGACCATACTGGCCGCTGTTGAAGATCACGATCCACGCGGCTGCTCCGCAGAGTCCGGAAGACTGGCAGGTCCTGGCAGCCAAGCTCTTCGCGGGCACCGCGGAGCACTGGCCCGTTGCCAAGCCCAATTCTGACGTCTTCGTTCAGCGTTTGGCGCGCGATCTGCTCTACGCGATGCTAGGTATGCGTAATCCCGCGCCGCAACCCTGGCAACGTGCACTGCTCATCGAGCTCGGCGAGCATCGCCGGGTCGGCAATTCCTTCACACCGGCGGATGCGGAGCGGTTCGTCGCCGCCTTCGTAGCGAAACTCCCGGAGGAGGAGCACAATGGAACCTGACTTCATCGTCATCGGGAGTGGTGGGGGCGGCGGAACAATTGCGTGGGTGCTAGCCAAGGCCGGACTCCACGTGGTGGTTTTGGAGCAGGGCCCGGATATCGCCGAAAACTTGTACCAGCAATCCGTGCAGTACAACCCGTATTCGCACGACGAGCACCGTTTCCGCTTAGGCCGACCGGCCAGTCATCGCCGGCCCCGAGGCGACTACAACACCTTCCGCGCTACGGTTGACACACGAGCCCAGCCTTTCAACGGAGGGTGGACCTCCTCCGTGTTCGGAGGTGGTTCCGTAGGCTGGGGCGCTTGGTCTACCCGAGCATTGCCTATCGACTATCAGCTGCGCACTCACTTCAAGGCCACCGGCCAGCTGGCCAAACTTGAACACGAATGGGGGTACTCGATTCCGGATTGGCCGGTGTCGTACTCGGAAATGGAGCCTTTTTACAACATTGCCGACGCACTGTTGGCTGTCAGCGGGGACCGCCAAGCCTTCAATGCGGGGGTCCACGCGAGCAGCTGGTACCAGGCCTTCGCCAGCGAAGACTATTTCCAGCAAGCTGGCAACTGGGCACCGGACTTCCCCTTCCCGTGCCCATCGTATCCGCGCACGCCAGTCGGCGAATTCATCGCTCGCGGTGCCCAAGCAGCGGGGCTGCATCCAGTACCGGCGCCGAGCGGGATGGTTTCACCGGGTAGCCCAAGCTACAGCACGCGGCTTGCCATCAACGACGCCCTCGCCGCATGGGGAGGCCGGCCGCGGCCGGCGTTCTGGACACAAGCTGCCGATGAGATCTGGTCGACACGGGTTCGAGACGCTTGCAACATGTGCGGGTTTTGCGGTGAGTACCTGTGTTGGGGACAGCGTGGTCCCAAATCCGGGAGTCGATCGAGCACGCTGCGCGAGCTCGAGGACTTGTCGACCGCCGAGGTCTGCACACATGCCCGGGTATTTGAGATCACCTATGACGAGGTGACGAAACGAGCGACCGGGGTCCGCTATCTTGACGTGCGCGATCCGGACTCACCTCGCGTGGTAACCAGGCAGGCTAGGCACGTCATCGTGTCATGCGGGGCCGTGCAGTCGGCGCGGCTACTGTTGCTGTCAGGACCGCCGGAGGGGCTGGGCAACACCCACGACCAGGTCGGCAGGTACGCCACATTCCACCTCTTCGGCCTCAATGCTACGTGCTTCCTGCCCGAGGAGTTTCAGGGTAGCCTGCGAGCCGAGCTGGGCCATACCGGAAACACCCTTTTGTTCGACCATTACTTTGTCCGCGATGATCGTCCCGGTCTTCCTACCTCCGGTCTGTGGTGGAAGTCAGGCACCATGGTGAGTACCGCCAAGAAGAATCCTCTCGATAACGGAGATGGGAGGATCAAGAGCGGTTTGATCGGTCGCGACCTGATCACGGCCATGGAGCGTTACAACCGGAGCATCGAGCTACGTCTCACCGCCGACGATTTACCGCGAGTAACCACACGGATCGACCTGGATCCGGCCTACGTCGATGAGTACGGGCTCCCAGTGGCCCGAGTCACCCGCAACCTAGGCGAGCACGAGGAACTTATTTTTACCCTCATGAGCCCCAAGCTTGAAGCCGTTTTCCAGCATTTCCGCGACATAGGCGTTCTTAAAGATCAACCTGGTGTCCCGGCGGTCCAGGTCAATAAGACGAACCCGATGCTTATCGGGGACCACCAGCACGGGACATGCCGGATGGGTGAGGATCCGGCCACCTCGGTGGTGGACAGGTTCTGCCGCCTGCACGACGTGCCGAACGTCTTCGTAGTCGACACCAGCTTCTTTCCCACCGGTTTCGGCCTCAACCCCATGGTTACGATCGTCGCCAACGCCTTGCGAGTCGGCAGCTGGATCGTCGATCAGGCCCGTAACGGCGATCAGCTCACTGGTTGAGGAGTGCGAACCGGAACAGCGAGGGCAGGATGAACGTTTCCGATGTGGTCGGCTTCGTTCGTCGCAGGATTAGTGCGCCTTTCCAAGGTGTTCTCAGGCTCGTAATGCAGGCTGCAATCTTGGCCATCGTCTATTACGTGTCCGTCCTATTCGGGTACATGTTGGAGTACCCCGACGCAAGTCGCGTCGCGGTCTGGCCAGCAGTTGGAATTGCAGTGGTGGGCTTGGTTTTCCTGGGCAGGCGAGCATGGCCTGGAATCGCGATTGGCGGGTTCTTGGCTCGGCTATCCGCCGAGCCGTTGGCTGGGGCTGGGATTGGCAGCACCGTGGCTGCGCTGGCTGTCGTGGCTGGAATGACCTTTGCGGGGGTGGTAACTCCTGTAGTGGCAGCATGGCTGTTCGAGCGGTACGGGCTGAATACCGCGCTGACCCGGCTGCGAGATGTTTTAGTCGTCGTTCTGGGTGGAACGGTGAGCGCCTTCCTGGGCGCCATATTTGCAACATCCGTCGTTTTTGCTACAGGTGCCGTCGCCAGTGTTCAGGATGCCGTTACGTTTATGGGTTGGTGGTGGCTAACCGACACCATGGGAATCATTCTCATTGCACCCCTGTTGATGATCCTGGGAACCGCCTGGCGTGTGCGTACCAATCCTTTCCGCCACTGCGGTGCCGAAACGGCAGCTCTGATCATATTTACGGTCATCATTACTTACCTTCTCTTCAGCACCGTCCTTCCAATAAGCTTTCTCGTTTTTCCTTTCGTGCTGTGGGCTGCCTTGCGGCTTGGTGTGCCGGGAAGCGCTGTCGTTAATGTCTCTCTGACGGGAACAGCGATCTGGGCATCCATCTATAAACACGGCCCCTTCTGGCAGCTGCCGCCGACGCAGAGCCTGGTGGTCCTGCAATCATTCAATGCTGGCGTGGCCATTACTTCCCTGGTGCTTGCCGCCGTGACTGCTGAACGTAAACGAGCGACTGAGGAGGTTCAGGCCTCACGCGTCCGCATTGTGGAGGCAGCCGACAGGGAGCGGCGTCGAGTCGAACGCAACCTGCACGACGGCGCACAGCAGCGGCTGGTGGCACTGTCGTTGTTGTTACGCCTAGCCCAGATGCAGCAGGGTCCTCAGTCCCGGCCCGAGCTGCAGGCCACATTGGGTCGGGCGGCTAACGAGCTGCACGCTGCGTTGGGCGAACTGCGAGAGCTTGCGCGAGGTCTGCATCCCGCCATCCTCACCCATGGGGGGCTGGGCGCCGCGGTGCAGTCCCTGGTAGAACAGGCCCCACTGCCGGTGACAGTGACCGTTCCGACCGCACGCTTCACCCCCGGGCTCGAGATAACCGCTTATTTCGTCGTATGTGAAGCGTTAGCCAATATCGCAAAGTATGCCCAAGCAGCTACCGTGACCGTTACCATCCAGCACACTAATGGACGACTAAGTGTAGAGGTCACCGACGACGGCATCGGCGGCGCCGACCCCATTGGCGGATCGGGCTTGAGCGGGTTAGCCGACCGAGTGATCGCGCTCGGTGGGCAGCTACAGGTCGACAGTCCACCCGGAGGAGGGACAAGGGTACGAGCCGAACTGCCATGCACGGCAGCGACCCAGGACGCGCTGTTACCGGCCAGTGCCGAGGACGGTTGATGATGCTGCCCGCAGCTTTTTCGCCGAAGGCTCAATGATGACGACAAGGGGGCGGCGATGATGCCTTCGGCGTACTACATCGCCTGGTGGAATGTGGAGAACCTCTTCGACGAGGAGAACTCCCCGAGGCGCACGGACAAAGTTGCCCGGGCTCTTGGCAAGTCCATCGTCGGTTGGACGCCGGCCCTCCGAGATCGGAAGATCAACCAGCTCACATCGGTCATTGTGCGGATGAATGCCGGCAACGGACCGGACCTGCTCGGTATCTGCGAGGTCGAAAACGAGTTCATCGTGAACCGTCTCACAGATGCCGTCAACGCTCTCCTGCCAGGCCGCGCCTACCAGGTGGTTCACGCTGACACGGTCGACGAGCGGGGGATCGATATCGCGTTCCTTTTCGACCCCGCGCTGTTCACCGCACCCGCGGACCAGCGGTTCCAGCATGTCGTGATGCGGCGCACCGCGACCCGGGAGATCTTCCAGGTTAACTTCCGGACCCATCGTGGCCGCACCTGGGCCATCTTCGGCAACCACTGGCCCTCGCGCAGCGGCGGCCAGATGGAATCCGCCGGCTACCGAGCGATCGCCGGTGAGACGCTAGCCTATTTCCACCAACGGGTCTGGGAAGTCCACGGCAAGAGCACGCCCGTGCTGGCCATGGGTGACTTCAACGATGAACCATTTGATCTCTCCCTCATCCAGTACGCGCTGAGCACCCGACAACGCGCCAAGGTACTCAGCGGCCCCAGCCCACGGCTGTGGAACCTCATGTGGCACATCCTCGGCACCGGCGAAGGAACCCTCTACTTCGACAACTTCGCCAACCTGTTCGACCAATTCCTGGTCAACAGGAACATGGCCAGGCAGACTTCGCCGATCCGCGCCAGCCCGGACAGCGTCGAGCTCATCCGCTTTCCCGGCATGGTCAGCACCGGGACTTATCCCGCTCCGGTGCCATTCGGCGGGATGGGCAAACCGGTCAACGCCGACGGCTACTCCGACCACTTCCCCATCGTGATGACCGCCCACGAGGCCGACTAGCGATCGTGACGGCATCCGCCAAGCGCATTCAGCGGGAGATCCAGCCTGCCAGGGGTGACGGGAAAATTTTCACCAGGTGAAGGTACGCAGCGGGGGTTGTGGGACCTCTGTTCTGGTATGACGCCCAGAGCACTCACGGCGGGGACTCCCGGAGCCGAGCACGGGCCGCTGGCTGAGGTGGTCTCCGATGCCTAACACACACATCGCGGTCGCGCAGGAAGTCAACCGGTATGCCGAGGACCGGCTGGCCGCAGCCGCTGCCGCGAAGGTCAAGCGATTGTGGCCAGGCGTGATCGGCGAGGTGCTCGCCGATGAGATCATGGCATCGCTGGACTTGCCGTCGTGGTTGCGATCCGAGACTCGCACGCAGCGACTGATCGACGCGATCCTCAGCATCACGGAGGCAGCAGGGCCGTCCTGCGACAACTGACCGCGCGGCTGGCCTGCTTCATGGAGTATGAGGTCGGTGCAGATGCAAGCCCAAGGATCATAGTCGCGGTGCGGGAGGTGGCCGGTTGAGCCGCTTTGTCGACCTGTCCCACTCGATCGTCGCTGGCATGAGCACCTATCCCGGGCTGCCGGCACCGGAGATCACCACGTACATCGGCCGGGAGGAGTCGGCGCGGCAGCTCACTGGCGGCGTGTCGTTCCACATCGGACGCATCGACATGGTAGCCAATATGGGGACCTACCTCGACGCGCCGTTCCACTTCCATGCAGACGGGGCCGACGTCTCGGCGGTCCCGCTGGAGCGGGTCGCTGACGTGCCGATCGTGATGATCCGCGCCAGCCGGCTGCCGTACGCGGACGTACCGCTGCTGGGCGATCTGTCGCGGCTGTGGGGTGCCGCTGTGCTGGTACAAACCGACTGGTCACGGCACTGGGGTACGGCCACGTACCTGACCGGAAGCCCGTTTTTGACTGCTGACGCCGCGCAAGCGCTGGTGGATGCGAACGTAGCGGTTGTGGGCATCGACTCGCTGAACATCGATGACGTCGAAGACCTGACCCGTCCGGTGCACCACACCCTGCTCGGGGCCAGCATCCCGGTGCTGGAGCACCTCACCAACCTGGGTGCCGTCCCGGACACCGGTGCACGGCTCATCGCCGTCCCGGCGCCCGTGCGTGGCATGGGCAGTTTCCCGGTGCGCGCCGTCGCGGTGCTATAGGCGAGCCAACGCGGGTCGGGCAGGACCATACCGACCAATGCCGCCACGCCGGTGCCCGTGACGTCATGTCGTTCTCACCCATCTGGTTCTATGGTCGACGTCGATCACGTGGACATCTGTCACGGGGGACTTAGTGACTCGATCTTGGTTATGCCGTGGTGTGCTCGCCGTGGCGCTGGTGTGGATCATGACAGCCTGCCAGGACACTCCACCACCGCAGCTGGGATCGGGGCTGCTACTGCCCGGATACGACCGCCAGGTGCGAGTGCAGGACGACCTGTTTCGGTTCGCGAACGGTCAGTGGCTGCGCACCACCGAGATTCCGGCCGATCGGACCCGGTACGGCGTCTTCGACGCGCTGGTCGACCAGTCCGAACAGAACCAGCGAATGATCATCGAGGACAGCGTAGCCCGCCAAGGCGCGGTCGGCTCCCCAGACCAGCAGATCGGCGACTTCTACGCGAGCTTTATGGACACCGCGCGCCTCGAAGCGCTCGGGGCCGCCCCGCTGAATGAATCGCTGGACCGCATCGACGCGCTCGCCAGCCCCGCGGACCTCACCCGGTACTTCGCCGACAGCGGTGCGGCCGGCATCCCCAGTCCCATTGCGCTGTATATCGGCCAGGACGCCAAGAATGCGTCGGCGTACATACCGTACGTCTCGCAGAGCGGCCTCACCCTGCCCAACCGGGACTACTACCTCAAATCCGATCCGCAATTCGTGACGCTCCGCGACCAGTTCCGGGCCTACGCCACACGCGTCCTGGATCTGGCTGGCGTCGCCGATCCGGACGGCTCGGCAACCCGCATCCTGACCCTGGAAAACCGCCTTGCCGAGGTCCACTGGACCGCGGCACAGGAACGCGACGCGACGGCGACTTACAACAAGTTCACCGTTACCGACGCCACTGCACAGACGCCAGGGCTGGACTGGAGGACCTACCTCAACGCAGCACGGGTGCAAACCCCCAACCTCGTTGTCGCTGAGCCCAGCTACTTCACCGCCCTGGGCGAAACGCTGACCACCGTGCCACTGGCGGACTGGAAGTCATATTTGAAGTTCAAGCTCATCGACGATTTCGCCCCCTACCTCAGCAATGCCTTTGTCACAGCGCGCTTCGAGTTCCGCGACCGCGATGTAGCCGGCCAGCAGGAAATTCGCCCACGCTGGGAGCGGGGTGTCGCCACGGTCAACGACGCGCTGGGTGATCTACTCGGCCAGCGATACGTCCAACGGTACTTCCCGCCAGATGCCAAACGGCGAGTCGATGCACTGGTCAGCAAGCTGATCGATGCCTTCGACTCGTCCATCGACGGCTTGGGCTGGATGAGCGACGCAACCAAGGTCGAGGCCAGGGACAAGCTCAGCAAGCTCGCGGTGAAGATCGGCTATCCGAACAAGTGGAAGGACTACTCACAGCTCAGGGTCGCTCGCGACGACCTGGTGGGCAACCTGGTGCGCTCAGCCCAGCTCGAACACCAGCGCGAGCTCGACAGGCTCGGCAAGCCGGTGGAGCGCGAGGAGTGGTTCACGACACCGCAGACGGTCAACGCCTTCTATAACGCGACGCTTAACGAGATCGTGTTCCCGGCCGCGATCCTGCAGCCGCCGTTTTTCAACGCGACCGCCGACGACGCGGTCAACTATGGCGGCATCGGTGGGGTGATCGGTCACGAGATCAGCCACGCGTTCGACGACCAGGGCCGCAAGTACGACGGGACCGGCAACCTCCGCGACTGGTGGACACCGCAGGACGCCCAGCGATTCCGCGAACGGACCACCGCGCTGGTCGCGCAGTATTCGGCCTACCAACCGTTGCCTGACCAGCACATCAACGGGGAACTCACCCTGGGCGAGAACATCGCCGACCTGTCTGGCCTCACCGTGGCGATGCGTGCATACCAGCTGTCACTCGGCGGTCGACCGGCCGCCGTAATGGACGGCTTCACCGGCGAGCAACGCTTCTTCTTGGGGTGGGCGCAGGTGTGGCGCAGCAAGACTCGGGACAAGGCGCTACGCGCGCAATTGTTAAGCGATCCCCACAGCCCGGAGGAGTTCCGCACCAACGGTGTCGTCACCAACCTGCCGGAGTACTACACGGCCTTCAACGTGAAGGAGGGCGACAAGCTGTTCCGCCCATCTAACCAGCGCGTCAAGATCTGGTAGTCGATCTAGAGTTCCGGTGCGGCCCGCGGCGGCACAATCTGGATGGTCGAACCGACCTGTTGTCGACGAACTTCGTAACATGCGATGGCAACGGCAGCGGAAACATTGAGTGAGCCGACCTTGCCGAACTGTGGGATGTACACGGCGGCGTCGCAGGCGCCAAGGTGTGCGACCGACAGACCATGATCTTCGTTGCCCACCACGATGCACACATCCGCGCCAAGCGCGTAATCCTGAATTGGCGTTGCCTCGTCGGCAAGTTCCAGCGCCACCACCTGGTACCCGGACGAGCGGGCTTGCACAATCGCAGCCGTTGCGTCGTCGAAGGTCTCTACACTGAGATAGCGGTCGGTCCCCATCGCGACACGCTGAGCGTTAGCGTGCCTGGGCGCCGCGGTCGGTCCGGACAAGTACAGTTCATCGACGCCCAGGGCGGCGGCGGTCCGCACAATGGCGCCGACATTGTACGGCGATTGGACACCTTGCAGCACAAGGCCGAGACGATGCGATAGCCGGCGCCGCCAGCTTCTGTTGAGACGCTTGAGCGCGGTACTACCAAGCTGGCGCACCTAGCGCTCCGATCTGCCAGTGTGATCGGGATCGACGGCCAACACCCGGTAACCGCCGTGCGAGCTCAACCGGGTGGTGTGCAACGCACGCGAGGTCATCCATGAAGCTAACGAATCAGCGCCAAGGTTCTTGTGCACGACCAGGAAGCCACGTCCGCCGGGGCGCAGCCGGAACAGCCACTGGAGCAGCATTGCGTGTAGTGTGGCCTTTCCCACTCTGATTGGTGGATTCGAATAGACTGCGTCGAACTGAATCTCGTCGGGAACCTCCTCTGGACGGCAAGCAGTGATGTTGCCTAGCCCATTGAGCACTGCATTCTGACGAGTCAGCTCGATCGCGCGATCGTTGACATCGATCGCCCATACCCGGGATCGCCTGCGTGCGGCGGCGAGCGCGATGGCGATCGGTCCGTACCCGCATCCCAGGTCCAGGATGGTCCCGGGGCCGGTTGGCAGGGGTGCATGATCGAGCAACACTTCGGTTCCCCGGTCGATCCGGGTGGCGGAAAATACGCCGGGAGCGGTGCTCAGGCGCAGGTCGAAACCGTAGCAGGTGAACTTCAACTCCCGCGCCTCGCCGCCGGCCAATGGCGTCTCGGAGAAGTAGTGCTGCGTCTGCCCAGACATCTTCCTCACCTCGCACACCCTGCTCATCACGGTGCCTCATGATAGCGGCGACAGCCCGCAGGACGGCGTTAGATGTCCCCGATCCAGCGGCGCAACGCAAGCACAGCGTTGTGGCCACCGAAGCCGAACGAATTGCTCAACGCGAGATTGACCTGGTGCGGCTGGGCGCAGTCTACGACAAAATTGATATCGTCGGCAATGGGTCGGGGGCAGTTAATGGTGGGCGGCACGATCCCGGTCCGCAGCGTGTGAATCGTCGAGATCGCCTCGACGGCTCCAGCGGCACCGATCATGTGACCGACCATTGATTTGATCGAGTTGATCGGGATCTCACAGGCGCGGGCACCAAGCACCTCCCTGATTGCGAGCAGCTCAGCAGGGTCATTGAGCACAGTTCCGGTGCCGTGCGCGTTCACATAGTCGACAGCTGCTGCGCTCACTGCCGCGTCGGCGATCGAAGCCGCGATGGCTCGCCGCGCTCCGGTGCCCTCCGGGTGCGGTGCTGTCCAGTGATGGGCGTCAGAGGACGACCCGTAACCGACCACCTCGGCGAGCACGTCGGCTCCACGCCGCAATGCGTGAGTGGCTTCCTCGAGCACCAGCACTCCGGCACCAGCGCTCATCACGAAGCCGTCCCGGTCCTCATCGAAGGGGCGGCAGGCGTGCTCGGGGTCGTCATTTCGGGTCGACAGCGCCCTGGCGTTGGCACTGCTAGCCACGTCGACAAAGGTGAGGCAGTTCTCGGCGCCTCCAGCGATGACGACGTCGGCGTCGGAGGCTTGGATCCATCTGGTGGCCTGACCGATGCAGTCCGTGCCGGTTGCACAGGCACTGCTGAGCGACCGGCTCGGTCCGCTGGCGCCAAGGTGCATGCTGATCTCACCCGACGCGCTGTCGATCGCGGACGTGATTGAAAAGAAGGGGCTGATCGACCGTGGGCCCTTCGCCTCAAGCCGACCGGCTGCTGCAACGATCGTGTTCCGGGCCCCGTAGCCACTGCCGATCAGGACCCCGACCCGCGGCGCCAGTTGCGGGCCGATCACCAAGCCTGCCTCGTCGACGGCTTGCAAGGCCGCGGCAACACCGTACTGGGCGAACACATCCAGGCGGCGGATGACCGGTTTGGGTAAGTAATCGGTGGGGTCGAAGTCGATGACCTCGCCGGCTATCGCAACTGGCAGATCGTCGCAGCCGAACGCCTGGATCTTGGCAATCCCGCTGCGGCCGTTCACCAGCGCATCCCACATCGTCGCGACGGTTGAGCCGACAGGTGTCACGACACCGCATCCGGTGATGACAACCCGGCGGCGACCGGGATGGATAGGCACGCCGCCCGGCAAGTCCGCTGGCGCTGACGTCATGACGTGCCTGCCTGGTCGACGGCAGGAAATGCGCCAGCGATCGGGGTGCCCGCCAGCGGCCCGTCGGCCCGGTCCACCGGTACCACGAGGACACTTGTGCGCTGTCGGCGGCACTGCTGCCACGCCTGACGAATACCCGCTAGCAAGCCGTCCTCGGACTCGACGCGAACGATGTGCACGTTGGCCGCTCCACCGGTGAGAGTGCCGATCCTGCGGTCGGCAGCAAAGTGGAACCGGTGTGCAATGTCCGGGTATTGATCCACGTTGTTCTGACACCAGCCGTACCCGCCGTTGTCAAGGACCACATATAACAGGCCGGGAGCTTCCTCGGCGGCGGTCACCAGGTCGTGGCCCAGCATCCCGAATGCCCCGTCTCCGATCAACGCCACCACAGGCCGGTTGGCTGCGGCCACCTGGACACCGATGGCCGCAGCAGCACCGAACCCCAGACTTGTCTGCTCAGAGGGAACGATCGAGCCGCCTGCCCTACCGCACGAGTAGGCAGGAAAGAAATAGGACCACATGTCTTGCAGACCGTTTTCCTGCACCAGCACCCGGGATGGCGGGATTTCCTCTTGCAGCACACGCAGCACGGCGCGGACGTCGATCCGGCCGTGAGCAGTCGTGTTGCCGGCTCGCACCCTGGGCGTGGCCAGGATGTTGTCTCGGGCTTCGCAGACCGTCGCCCGCCACGCCGTCCGGTCCACGGCGGTGGACGTCCTCAACGTGGCAGCAGCGGCGTTCCAGGATCGCACCACGGCACCGGCGTCGCCGGGCACGCAACATCCACCGAACGTCGTCGCGATATCGGCGACGTCGATATTGACCTGGATCACAGGTACCTCGGCGCCGATTGCCGGGGACCAGCCGAAGGTCGCCGTTTCCTCCAGACGGCTGCCCAGGGCGACAACGCAGTCCGTGGTGGCCCAGAGTGGCCGGCTCGCCTCGGCGGCATAGAGACCGGACAGGCCGAGGAACTGCGGGTGGTCCTCATCCAGCACGCCCCGTCCGGACGCGGTACAGGTGAGCGCGGCGTCAAGACGCTCAGCGAGATGCTCGACCGCTCGGTCGCGGTTGCGATGGCGCATCCCCCCACCCACCAAGATCAGTGGCCGAGCGGCGGCATTCACCATCTCCCATGCCCGGGGAGCAGCCGTTGTCATCGGTTCGCCCGCCGCATTGTCGAGCTCGAGCCCGGCGTGCCCTTCAGATACCGCGGCATCGAACAGGTGGTCGGGAATCTCGAGGTAGACCGGCCCTGGCCGGCCGTTGCTGGCGATCAGCAGGGCGCGGCGGAGAGCAGCGACTACCCGCTCTGGATGCTCCACCCGTTCAGCGTGGGTCACCAGTGATCGAACCACGCTGACCTGATCCAGTTCCTGGAACGCACCGCTGCCCAACGACCTCGCCGGCGTACCTCCCGCGAACAGCAGCAGCGGCACCGCCGACGATCGGGCTTCCAGCAAACCGGTGAGCGTGTTCGTGACGGCCGGTCCCCGGCCTACGACAGCGACACCGAGGCGGTCAGCCGTCATCGCATATCCGGTCGCGGCGAACACTGCATTGCGCTGGTCGCGGCAGATGACAAAGCGGATGCCGGCGGCGGTGACCGCGCGCAGCACCCGCTGGTCATCGTCCGGGAGTCCGAAAATCACCTCCACGCCAGCATCGGTAAGGACTGCAACGATGGCGGTCCACAGCGCACCGGGTTGCGCTGATGGGCCAGAAGAGCCGGACGGCGGCGCACTGCGAGCTAGCTGAGCCATGAGTCGCTGTCCAGGTAGTCCGCCACGGCCTTGGACGCCAGGACCGGTTCCGCCGTGCGCTTGCCAGCGTGCGCAATGTAGTTTGCCACAATGCCGTACCCTCCGAATGGGGAATTACCGTCCTCATGCTCGAGCAGCGTACTGTCCTCACACACCATGTGACGTCGGCGCAACAAGACCGCGGTATCGGGCATTGATCCGTGCAACATGGCACCCATAGCTCGTTCGCTGAAATAAGAAGAACTGAGCACGCTGTGCAGCTTCTGAGTGCTGGCATAGCGGACAACGTTGAAGATCGGCGCGAACATCTCCGGGGCCACGCCACTGGTATCCAGGGGTAGATCGAGAACGGTCGGCCGTAGATGCCGATCCGGAATGGAGACCTCGCCGCCGAGGATGATGTTGTCCGCGTTCCGGCGCAAGTACTCAAGAGAAGCCTCGAAAGCGTCGTCGTAGAACAGCGGGCCGTAGTCGCTCCGTGGGTCGCGATTCTCGCCATACTGCAGCTGCTTCGCCGTCGAGCAAAGCTCGTCGAGGAACTCATCGGCGATCGCACCATGCACAAGGATTTGATCCGGCCCAAAGCAGTCTTGTCCCGAATTGAAAGTCCGCACCCGGACGACATCGGCGACGGCCTTACCTATGTCGGCGTCCGGGCCAACGATGAAGGGATTGATTCCTTGGCCGTAGTAGAGGAACAACTGCTGCGGCCGGAGCGCCGCGCGCACCCGTTCCGCATTGCGATAAGTTCCCGTCATTATCACTAGTTCCGACTGAGCGACCGGCCCTTCGATGAACTGCCGTTGTGTCAGGTCACACAGCTGCCACG
Source organism: Actinomycetota bacterium (assembly GCA_030860695.1). Classification (GTDB taxonomy): domain Bacteria; phylum Actinomycetota; class Actinomycetes; order Mycobacteriales; family Pseudonocardiaceae. The sequence continues at coordinate 13,953 of JALZHU010000043.1, read as the reverse complement.
GCACGTCAACCTCTGAGCAGACCAAGTCGTGTAGTGCCCACGTGGCTTTCTCGATCTTGCGGGATGCGCGGAAGGATATCCGATCGACGTATAGGCTCGGAATAACCAAGTATAGCACATATCCGTAGAGCAACATGTTCGACGGCATAAAAACCGCCGCCGCTGGTAGCTGTCCCGGCCGATACTTACTGATCTCATCCCGAGCGCCCTCCAACGCTGCGAGGGCACGGTCAATCTCGTCCTCGACGGCACGGTGATGCGCGATCTCGACAAGAATCGCGCGTACGTCAGCCCGTGAGCGCTTCAGAATGTCGGCGACCCCTTGCACCAGACTGAGCCGGTCATCACCGGGCCTGCGCTCCCCAGCCCACAGCCGGCAGTCACGGCTGGCCAGGGTCTGCTCGACGATCGCTCGAACCGCCGTCGCGTCGACTTTGCCGTTGGAGTTTGTTGGCAGTCGATCCACCACGATCACCCGGTTCGGCTGTTCATATTCAGCAAAAACCTCGGAATAGCGTTCACGCCAGTAACTGGCCGTGCGTCCGCTTTCGTCAGCCACCACAAATATCAGCTGTGCACCAAGACGGACGTGATCCCTGGCCACCACCCATACAGGCTGCCCGCACTCCTCCGCCCGGACCGCCAGCTCTTCCGGGTAAAGGGTATGCCCCATACGGTGCACGGCGTGTTTGCGACCAAAGACCGTGACGTTGCCTTGAGCATCGAGGCTGCCCAAGTCCTGGGTGCGGTAAACGGAGAGGTCCACCGGAAGGATCGTGCCTTCGGGGCCCAGAACTCCGGTCATGGCATCCGGGCTCTCCACGACGAGCTCGCCGGGTTGACCGATCGGAACCGGATCGCCATTCTGGTCGACCACGGCGACCTTCACATCGTCGAGCGGCTGGCCGCAGCCGGTACATCTCGGCCCCGCGGCGAGAGCGATGTTGCCCAACTCGCTGCTGCCGTAACCGTCCAGCAATGGCAGGCCGATCACACGCTGGAATCGGGACCGCAGGGAGCTTCCGAGCGGGGCACCGCCGACGCACCACATCCGCACATGATCTAACTTGCTCACGTCGAGGCCCTGAGATTCGATTCGCCGGAGCAAAGCGTCATAGGACGGTGGTGTCGCATCGAACACCGTCACACGCCATTTGATGATGGCTTGCAGCGAATAGTCGACCCTATGTGGCTGGCAGGCGACAAACCCACAGCCAATCGATTGCCACAGTAAAAGCAGCGAGAATCCGTACTGGTGGGATAGGGGCAGCAGCGGTAACATAACGTCGGTATCGCGATAGCGCATGCGCTGCTGAGTGCGGGCTATGTTGCGTCTGAGCGACGGTCCGGATCGCACAATGCTTTTGGGCACGCCAGTCGTACCCGAGCTCCAGATCAGAAGGGCGTCGGACCGCTCGTACCATTGGCCTGGGTCCGTGTTGGACGGCGCCGGGAGCAGCGTGCCATGACCGGTCTCTTCAAACGTGTCGGCGTCGCTGTCCAGCAAGTGATCCGCTCGCACGACCCGGAACGTGTTGTTCGCCTCGTCGGATAGGATCGATTCATCGTCACAGAAAAGCCATGCAGCGGCCGCAGAATTCGCTAGTGAACGCCGGCGTTCGGTGGTCTGGCGGTGATCGACCAAGGCCAGCAAGCAGCCCAATCGGATGATGGCCCATAGAACGAGCACGGTACGAACGGAATTCGGCATCGAGACCGCTACCCGGTCCGCTGGCCGTACCCCTAATTCGACGAGCCGGTCAACGATTCGCTCCACCGCCGCAGCCGTCGAAAATTGCCGTATCATCTGCTTCACACCACAATCGGATCGTGAATCTCCCATTACGTCCTTCTCCTTGGAAGGCTTCACCAGCGACATCCCATGTCACCCTTCGCGTGCGGAGAAAGGGAACACCCACTGAGAGGGCTCACTGACCGAGACCGCCCTTCCCGGGCGTCGCTGGGCAACGGTCTTGGCGCGGCTAGCACACCGTTCTCCGGTCGATGGTGTGGCATGACGGCCAGCAGCCCGGCGCCTGCTGGCACCTGCCACTCGGAGCAGGTTTGCGCGCCGTAGTAATCCGTATCGAACGTCATCACCTGAAGGCCGTTGCGACGGGCGGCCGTAATCAACTCGGTCTGACGAGGATGGGGCGTGGGCATCAGGAGCCAATGCTGGGAGCCGTCCGCTCCCCGGCTGGCTGCCACGACGCTGTCGACGTCCAGCTCGGCCGGCGATCCCAGGATCACACCATCAACTTCCTGATCCTCGCCGAGCGGCGTCACAACGCCGGCGAGCCGGTCACGGAGTTGTTGGGAGCCACCGCGTAGCTTTACACGGATCCTGTCGTACCCCTGGACAGCTAAAGCCCGTCGTCGTACCTCATGCAACAGAAGACGTTCCGATGGAACCGTATGGTCTTCGACCGGAACCGCCAACTCTGGCGGTGGAACACCGATGGCGGCAGAAGCCCACCTGCACATCACGTCGTCGATCGTCGTCGAACTGACGGGGTCGAACCAGGACCGCCATTCTTCCTGCGCCGCAAGTGAGCGGCTCTCCTCGATCCAGCTTCGGGTTGCTGATACCCCGAACGCGGACAGTTCACGCAGGTCGTCGTCAGTAAAGATCTCCTCGCTGCGGATGCGGTTCCGTTCCTTTTGTCGAGCCTGCCGAGCACTGCGGTACTTGTAGTGTCGGATAAACAAGTCAAGCGCTGCTATCTCATGCGCCCCTGGCCGGTCGATGCGGTGCTTTCCACCATAGACTTTTGCATCCGCGCTGTAGCGGCTCACCACCTTGCTCGGCTCGTCGTCGAAGTTTACTGAAGCAATCACGGTGGCGAGGCACGAGTACGGCGTCTCACCGGCAACATCGGTATCACACTGAAACATCTGCCTCTGCAGCAACCGGATGAGATTTACGTCATCGTCGACGCTGTTCAGATAATGTTTCACGCCATGTGGGAAATACACAAACTCATCACAATCGAGGAAGAACAACCAGCGCGCTTGAGACTGATTGCCCGCCCAGTGATAGTGCTCGCTCAAATGCCGGTCATAGCCGAGACGGTCGTCATGTCGCAAGAACACCGGAAGCTGTTCATCCGCCAGTGACCGCGCGATCTCGACCGTCCGATCGGTGCTTCCGTTGTCGACCACGAAGACCGCGTCGAACCCCATCGAGACGTAGAACCGGACAAAGGCCTCAATGATGTCCTCTTCGTCACGGCACACCGTGAGAACGATGTCGCAAGGAGTTGCAGTCGAGGCCGTCATCGTAGGTTCCCGCGGACATCGAGAAAAGCCCCATCAACCACTACAGCGTCCACTCCGAGCTCGATTGAGTCGTCGACGACCTGGGTCAGGTCATAAGCGATGGTGCGCCCCGGGGCGTTGAGGCTGGTGTTGAGCAGGACCGGATCACCGGTAAGGCGCCCTAGCTCGTAGCAGACCTGGTGCAGGAACGGATCGGTCGCCGCGTCCACTGATTGGGCCCTTGCAATGCCATCCGGACCGGTCACTGATGAGAGCAGGCGACGAAACCTGGGCCGGGCCCGGTAAGAGTCGAGCATGTAAGCCGACGCCGGCGATGCCGTCGCATCGAAGTAGCGTGGAAATTCCTGAGTCGGCAGCATCGGCGCGAATGGCCGATACCACTCGCGCTTTTTTACCTGCTCGTTGAGCCGGTCTCGGATACCAGGGTCGGTGGCCCTGGCAAGTAATGATCGGTTGCCGAGCGCGCGCGGACCAGCCTCCGATCCCCCCCTGGCCAGGGCGACGAGCCCGCCCCTCGCGATGATCTCAGCCACGGCCGAGGGGGATGCCGGCTCCATGGGATACCCGGCCTTCGCCGCCGATGCCGACGACACCCGGCCGGCGGTGTGCTCGGGGATGCCGGACCAACCGCGGCCGGCTGTCCAGCGCATGCCATCAACCAGCCCCGCCCATACCGCCCCTCCCACGAATTGGGAGGCGTCGTGCGCGAACGGTGGGATGAATAACGGCAGTCCGACAACGTCACGCACTTCGCTGTTGGACACCACCGACAGGGCGCAGCCACCACCGTAGAGCACCCCGATCGGCTCGTCGGTGATTCCTGAGTCGCGGATCTGTGCACGGGCTCGCCGGCAGCCGGACTGCACCTGCTCGACGAATCGATGAGTGAACATGGCCTGCGCCGACGCGGCGAGATCGAGTGTCAAGGAGGATTCGTGGTTACGTGGCGACACCCCGAGGTGTTCCTCAGCGACAATAGATACGTTATCGGCGGAGCCGCTGCAGTATCCGTTCCAGGTCTCGACGGTCGGATCAAACGTGTCCTGGGCTAACCGCTCAAGATATTCAACATGCTTCAGCCGGGGGGTGCCCCACGACGACAGGCCCATCAGCTTGCCGCAGTTGCTGAGATCGCCCGAGCCGTAAAAGAGCCGGCCGAACAGGTCACCGAAAACGGCTCCGTTGAACCACCGCTCATCTGTGACCGGCGTCAGCGCCCTCGCATCTGACCCCGCCAGCGGCTCTCGCAGGTCGATCCAACCGAACCGGGGCTGTTCCGCGTCGAACACGATTACCAAGTAGATGCCGGGATCGGCCATCGGGATAGTCGTTGCGGCGAGCAGGTGGAAGTAACCGTGCAGATCGGGTTGTGGAAGCAGGCGAATAAGCTTGCCTTCAAGCAGTACGGTGCCGGTCTCGCCGGTAACCGCGCCGTAGCGCCGACACAGCAACTCCTTGACCAGCTCGGGCCTCGGGGCTGTGACGGCACGAAGCCGCTCCAGTGGCAGCGCGTCGAAGCATCGACCGACCAGGTCTGGCAGCCACCCGTCCTGATTCTTGATTCTGGTCAATCGCTCAAACTCGGCGTATTCAACAATACCGTCTTCATCAACTGCGGCGAAACCAGCATTGTGATCGTCGTAAATGCCTACATAGACACTCATTGGAGCGCTTCCTCCGTCCGATCGCCTGACCACCTTTCGATCGAGTTCTCGAACACCCTTGGGTGGACCAGCCGTAGCGGCAGACGGCCACGCCGTCGCTCGACATCAGCCAGCCGGGCTCGGTCAGCGTCCGGACCAGCGAACAAAACAATGTTCTGGATGTACCATGCCTCGACTCGTTCGTCGTCCCACAGCACCGCACGAACGATGTCGAACAGTTGATAGTCATGCTGGTCGAACAGCGCTTGCCAGTGGTCGAGCCACTGTTCATTGATGTGACCGACGCCGCCCTGCCCCGGTATGGCGGCAGAAAACAACACCACTGGTGCAAGGGCGACCAGGTTGCCGATTAGCGTGGCGGCCTGGTCACAGCGCAGGTGCTCGGCCACTTCCAAGCAGACCGCTAGGTCGTAATGCGCACGGTGCGTCAGTCCTGCTAGTGGATCGGTTCCGGCGATATCCGCGACGTAGAAGTCCCCTGGCGGAATCAGTAGCCGTTCCCGCGGCACCCACGAGCCGTCGACGCCGTGTGCCACCCGCGCTCCGTGTCGTGCGAAGGCGGCGGCCCAGGCCCCCGTCCCACAACCCACGTCGATCACTGATTCCGGCTCCACTGCGACGTGAACGAGCGGGACGACGACCTCAGCGGAGCGGACGCAACCAGCTTCGATGTCAGAGTAGAAATCGCTGGTGTACCAGGGCTCTGTCATGACACGTCCCGCATCGAGTCGGAGCAGAGCCTGTTCACAGCACCGCTTGCCTGGCCGACCGGGTGTTCACGACCGCCGCGGGGTCGCGCCGGGGTGCCGACACAAACAATCCGCGCGCCGATGTCTGCCACCACGGTGGCGCCAGCTCCGATCACCGCCCACTCCCCCACGCGGCAGCGCGGAAGAACTGAGCTGTTGATTCCCATAAAGACCCCGTTACCAAGAGCGACGTGCCCACCCAGTCGAGCACCTGGTGAGAGATTGGCGTAGGCCCCTACCGTGCAGTCGTGGGCGACGGAGGCGCCGACATTCACGTGCGCGTGCCGGCCAAGCACAACGTTGGTCGTCACAGTGCTATGTGCAGCCAGGTAGACCCCGTCGGCAAGCTGGTTGGCCATGCCAATTGAGGAACTGGGATGGACGACGGTCGCGGCCTGCATTCCCGTCGCCGTGGCCACGTCGTTGATCTGCTGTCGAATCTGATTGCTGCCAATGCCAATGACGTATTGGGCGTCTAGCTCCGGCAGCGAGGACAGCGCTCCCAACCACCGCACACCCAGTGCGCGCAGCCGGGGGACAACGGACTCATCATCATCGAGCACACCTAGTAGCCTCCACTGATCCCGCACCATGTTGGCCGCGAGGATCGCATCGATCATCTCGCGCCCGTGACCACCGGCGCCCAATACGACGAGCGCCCTGGGACACCCGGTCATGTCGCTGGCCCAATCAGATCGTCAAGCTCGGCCAACAACACCTCTGACACAAACTGCACCGTCGAATCCGGGATCTCATTCGAGATCGGTAAGCTGAGCAACCGGTCGGCCACCGAGTCTGTGACCACGAGGTCATCGCATGGAACGTCGGCATATGCCCGCATACGGTGCAACGGTCGGTAGTAGGGGCGGGTCTCAATTCGGTAGTCGGCCAACCGGGCGGCCAGGCGTTTGGTGGTTGATACCGACGGGGTCAGGACCGAGATGTCTTTCCACGTCGGTGCCACGGCATTGTCGCTTGGTGCGATGAGACGCAACCTCTCGTCGTCAGCTAACAGCTTTGCATAGAGCCCCGCGGAGTCGGTACGACGAGCCAGCCAGAAATCGAGGTACTCCAAACCCGCCAGTCCGACCGCAGCCGCGAACTCAGAGAGCCGGCCGTTCACGCCCGCAGGGTAATGGCACTCATAGTGCTCTCCGAGACCATAACGCCCCAGCTTGCGCAGCTGCTGTTCAACGTCGGCGTCTCGACAGGCGATGGCGCCCCCTTCACCACACGTGAGAACCTTGGTCGCGCTAAAGCTGAAGACCTCCATGTCGCCGAACGAGCCGACCCTGCGTTCACCGATCCTGCCACCGAGAGCAGCGGCCGCGTCACTAACCAGCATCAAGCCGTGCGCCTCACAAAGCCGCTCGAGACCGGGCATGTCACAGGGAATTCCGTGCGAGTGCACCGGGACGACCGCGGCGGTCGACGATCCGATCAGCTTCGCGACCGTGTTGACGGTCACACCCAGAGACAATGGATCGACATCACAAAATATCGGAGTGAGTCCGGCCCGTAGAATCGCGTTAACCGTTGACGGAAACGTGTAGCTGGGGACGATCACCTCGTTGCGACCCGGTCGCCTTTCGCGGATCACCGTCATCGCCATACCCAGAGCGGTGTCGCCGCTGGCCACCGCAACCACCGCCGCGGTGTCCAGGTACTCGGCCAGCGACCGCTCCAGTTCCCGACAATGCGGGCCGTAATTGGAGACGTAACGCGTCTCGGCTATACGCTCCACTGCCGCGCACAGGTCGGATGTCGGGGGCAGGCTCGGCGTAGAGATGCGGATCTGGCCGGTCAGCGCGTCGCCATGGTAAATTCCTTGCGGTGCCGGCACGCTGGTGAAGCGGGCGCCCGCGTCGCGCATAGCAAGCCACTTCCCGTGGTCAGCAGCAACCGCTCCATCGTCCGGGTAGGGAATATGCCGCCACGCTGCACTGTACACCACGGACGGCGTATAGATCACGTTTTCCTCGACGAATAATCGGCGAGTTTCAGATTCGCTCCAATCCAGGTAATCAGACTGATGACGCCCGAGATTCGCATCGGCAAGTACGACCCTGCCGTAGCACAAATCGGCACCGGTTTCATCCAACGCATTTACACAGTCGAACAGATGGTTGGGAAAGAATTCATCGTCGTCATCTAACAGCGCGATGAGGTCTCCCTGGGCGAGTTCCTCCGCCCGGTTGCGTGCCGCCGCCCCTGCCACGAACCAACGCGCGCGAGCGTCCAACCCAGAATAATCGGGGCGACATATCTCGTGATAGTGGATCCGATGATCTCCGAATTCTTGAACCGCCCTGGCCACGGCCACATTGTGCAGACCATCACTGACCACGACAAGTTCCCAGTTCTGGTACGTCTGGGCCAGAACTGATGGTATAGACCGCCTAGCCATCAAGTACGGTCGGTTACAGCTCGGCATTAATATACTGACCAACGGACCTGTTTTGCTCATTGTGCCATTCTCTTTCGCACGCTTTCCGTATCACGCCGCCATCGCAATCCGCCATCCACCGTCCCGGCAGCCATCAGCGCAGCCACCGCGCCAGCCCTGTTCTGCGGCACCCCCAGCGTTCGCTCCAAGGAGCCAAAACGCTCGCGGAAGATATGCTCCATCTCGATGATCGCAGGCTCGAGATCTTCGTCGAGGCGGATTCCTAGGCTGCGCAGCTTGGTCGAGTCGACGACGTAGTCACGCGGATCAGCCATAACGTTCTCAGTGGTCACAGTTGCGCCGAGCACCTCGCCCACGCGCTCGGCGATGTCGCGAATGCGGAGGTTGCCACGCTCGCCGGCGACGTTGAATATCTGCCCGCCGAGCGCGGGCAGCAACGCAAGGATCCCTTCGATCGCCGCCGCGACCTCTCGAACGTGTACCATTGGACGCCGTTGTGAGCCGTCGCCGTGTACCACGACCCGACCGTCGAACAGACCGCACGCGACCATCCGGTTGAGCACAAGGTCTGAGCGAATTCCCGGGGAAGGCCCGTAGACGGTGCCCAGCCTCAGCGCCACCGCGCTAAAGCCGGCGCTGCATTCGGCCAAGATACCCCGTTCCGCCGCAAGCTTCGTCCGTGCGTACCGGCTCAGCGGCGCTGTGATGTCATCCTCGGTGCAGGGATCCTGGGCATGGCCGTAGACGCTGCACGTCGACGCGAAGATGAAACCGCGTAACCCGGCGCGCTTGGCAACACCAGCCAGCCGCACGGCCGCGTGTTCGTTGACCGCGAAGGCCGCTGAGGGCTGCAGATCGGCACAAGCGTCGTTGGAAAGCCCGGCCAAATGCACTACGCAGTCGTAACCAACAAGGTCGACCACGTTGAGATCACGAACGTCCACGCACTCTGACAGCTCGGCCGGATGATCGGAAAACAATCCGATATCGACTGAAGCCACCTCATGACCCAGGCCGCTTAGCCACGGCCCGACCACTCGACCGAGATAGCCTTCCGAGCCCGTAAGTATGATCCTCATGAATACGACTTTCCGCCGACGCCCGCTGCGGTGCGTGTGGTCCCGCAGACGGCGCTGCCCGGGCTGAATGCGCTCAACTCGACCGCGCTTGCCGCCAGCTGCGTGGTAGAGAACTCCGCGAGCACACGGTGCCCTGACCGCAAGTTCTCCATCAGAACGTCGCGGTCAGGCCACCGACTCTCCGCCAGCAACGTATATGCCAGTTCGTACAGGAATAAGCGGCGGCTCAGCGCATCCGCCCAGTATTCTTCCGCCCCCAGCGATGCTTCTGCCGGGCCTCTTTGACCGACACGCGCAGCCTCGTGTAGCGTGCGTAGAAATCCTTCAGCCAGCACGTCCCCCAACTCCTCGGTCGCCGCTCGCCCCAACTGGTTGCCTGACTCGGCTTCCAGCTTGACCTGTCGTACGTCTCCCAATCTGCCGACGCCGCGGTGGCCCAGCGCGGGCCACATGAAAAACCAGTCCTCGTTATAGATGTTTGGAAATTTTCCTGAATACTCGGCGCGGGTCGCCATACAACTGCCAGAAATGAACGGCTTAACCAGTCCTGCCCGACTCAGCACCCGGTACAGTACCGAGTGATCGGCCAGGCCGACTGAACGACGCCCGACAATATCGTGAGTATTGAGGGCCGTCACCATCAGGCGCAAATCTTCCGGGCCGATATCGATATCATCATCGATGAAGATGGTTGCGTCGTAGCCTTCGCGCCTCGCTGTCACCATACCGAAATTGCGTTTGGCTGCTAGATCCGGATGTGGCGTCGGGAAGCTTGGGCCATCGAGAGCAGGGTAAGCACCGACCTCGCACCGCACGCCTGACCGCCGTGTTAGCTTTGCGGGGAGGTCCTGCGGCGCGGTCGCGAGCAGCAGGATATCGTATTCCTCGGGAACAGCACGGAGCTGCCTGGCCGCGCGATGAGGACGCCCCCTGGTTGGCACGACTACCAAGACTCGGCGACGGCGCGCAGGCTCTCCCAACAGATCTGCCGTGGCGTCGGCAAGTAGCGAGCAGTGGTCGGGCAGCGCACCAACCATAACTTCATCTTCGAACGGAATCCGGCAGACGGTTCCGCCGCGCCCAACAGGCAGGCGTTGGTACGCGTACCAATCCGCCATGGTTCATGTTCCCTTCGGTGCAGTGATGGCTAGCCGAGAAGCGCCTAACGGCGACACAGAAACTGCTTTGACTCACATGAGCGCGATACGGTATGAGCTCCGGTTGAGGTGCATCACCATGCAGGACAGTAACGCGCCACTCTTGAAATACTCATCCACGTTCACCAGAACTAGCTCAAAACCTTGGCTTCCGGCAATCTTCTCGAGCTCATAGATCTTAAATTTCTCTTCGTCGTAAGCGTCGGTGCCAATCTTCAGGTTGTGCAAGCATGAGGAGTTGATTATCGTCTTTCCCGAACGCACCGAGTTGCAGATACCCGCATATGCCGATTTCTTACTGACATCGATCACGTGCGTGTGCTTTTCGAGTTCAGCAATCTCCTCAGGCCGGTACGCTTCCGCGTAAACAATTGTCGCGTCCTCAGTGATCGGGAAGAGGCTGCAGTCGAGATGGTATAGATAGGGGATCGTCATCTCTAACTTGATAACATTCATATCGTACTCGCGCTCGAACCAGTCGTACGCTTCGCGCTGCGAGCGCATGCCGTAACCGCCCACATACACGTTGCCGCGCAGGTGCTTGAGGTCAGCCTCACCCTCGAACCTCCACGGGCACACCGTGGTCCGGTAGCCCATCGACTCGAAGAATGCGACCCCGACCGGTGTTTCCGCACGCCGCGGCTCTGACGTAAAGTTTGACACGACCACGTCGTTCACATCTTCGAGGTGCGTCGGAACGATACCGAGATTCGCCGTGTACACGAGGTCCTGCAATCCGGTTGTGCGCGGTGTGGGAAGCACGTAGACCAGCGCCCCCGCACTGAGTACTGAAAACACCTCAAGGAACTGCACCATTGCGTGGTGGCGATCAATTTTACGATCGACTTCCGGAATCTCTTCCATCCACACATTGTTTGGCACGTCCGCGGACAGTGAGAACGGGGCGTTGACAAGGAAGGCTGGATAATCCAAATGCGACGGATTCCTCATCGTGGCGAGCGTGGCCTCGTCCGATCGATCGTTCGCTGCGGCTCCATTTCCTATAAATGTCGCATTCGCGGCAGTCACACTTCCCCCTTTCTCAGGTCAATCCCTGGAAAATGTTGCACGTCAATTCTCACGAGCGGATCTAAGCCAGCCTGGACATGGCATCCGTCCGGCTGAAGAACTTCTAGCCCATATCGGTAGGTTAATGGGATTACCAACTCTACCTGTGAGCCATGCCGAATCTGCGAAAACCGGTCTCCCTGCCTAAAGGGCGTGTTCTGATTCAGGCGATAAGGCAATATACAGTCGACGTCGTAGTCGGCTATTTGAAGCACATAGTATGACTGGCGAAGTCGTGGCGCGTAGATCCGGTTGACCATTCTTTGGTTCTGCCGTAGGTACGCCGCCTTGTTGAGATCAATCCGCAAATCCTCTAGAATCGTGTTTTCCATCGCGACCATAGGGCGATTGTAGGTCCCTATAGGCTCCAGTTCGCGGTACGCTAAATAACCGGAATACGGAATTCGATTGGTGTGCACGTCAAAGAATGTCATGAAGATGCCGATGACGAGGCTCTCGGAGTGGAAAGATGAATCCCGCATGGCATCCTGAAGCGTATACCTCTCGCTTTTAAAGTCAACGAGTTGACTGTCGGGTTTTACTATCTTCTGATAGAGTATAATTCCGTCAGCCGGGGAAAAGAAGTAGGATTGGTCCACAAACCTCGGCCGGTACGGATCCCGAAAAAAGTGGTGTTGCGCCAACCAAGCCGGCGAACGGTCGTCCAATACCCGCACATCGCTAGCGATCCATTCCTCAAGGCTCTGCGCCATCTAGGTCACGACCTTCCCCATTGTGGTCGCCGGGCAATCACACATGGACCGACCTGACCGAATGTCAGCTTTCCCGCCAGTTGCTAGGTCGTACCGTGACACACTTGTGAACCAACCGCCACCGATTGACAGCAAGCTGCCACAGGAAGTCTTGACGCCCTGATCGGCATCAACCACGACGAATGTTCATCTTGGGCTGCACGCGCTCCTGGACCAGTTGGATGCCGCACAGCTGCTCGAGCTGCCCGGTGACGACCAAGAACGGCTCTACTGACGTTTCTGTGCGTGGATCCTGGCTACGAGCTGGGCGTTGGTGGCCTGTGCGGGTTCAGGCTGGTGACTGCGTAGACGAATTCGGTCCGCTATTTCTTACCGTTGAGCTTGCGGGTCTTGCGGGTCATCTGGATGGCCTGGGCAGCGTGCGGGAACAGGATCCCGGTGGAGACGGTGAGGAGTTTGAGGGTGCGTTTTTCGACCCGGCCGTGACCCCGGTGCTCACTGGTGTGCCCGACCGGGACGTCTGTCAGGGCAGGGCCCTAAGCTGGGTGCGCAGCGTGGGCTGGTTGCCCTTGACGGTCAGGATGTAGTCCGCGCCGTGATCGATCGCGGCCATCAGGTGCCCGGGCCCTGCCACCTGCTCCCATTGCCCCGCGCAGGGTTTTCCCGTCCAGGGCCAGCACCCGCCGCAGGCCGGGCTGGGTGGTGCGCCATCACCACAGATCACACCAGTCGACCTACGACTTTGGGCAGCCCTGAGTGGCGTAGAGCCGGATATATGATCGGGCCGAAAGCAGTCTTCATTCTGATGTCGTGGAATCCGGCACGCCATGCGGTCTTCGAGAGCCCCTCACGTCCGTCTTCCTCACGACGGCATCACAAAACCAGGAAATCCACCGGTACGGTTCGCTTGCCTGGAACTGCGGAGCATGGTGTGGAGAGTTCCACTCGAACGAATAGTGCGACCGTCCACGCCGACGGAGCTGTCCGGTGATGTAATAATCGGGATGCCGACGGGCGGTAACGCAGTGATCAGGAATGGAGACTGACGCTTCCGACATGAACCGCACACGGGCGTCTCGAATGCAGGCAGCAGCGCCCTTCGATCCTCTGATGGAGCCGATCATCTCCGAAACGCAGACGTCGATCGGCTCAGGCAGAGTCAGCTCGGTCGAACATCCGGCGATGACGGTCACGACCTCGGATAGGCCGGCCTTCGCGACCGCTTGCCGGGCTGCGTCGGGCCCACTCCGGAAGCTCTTCCACCGCATAGACGCGACGAGCACCAGCGCGCGCCGCAGCGATTGCCCAGTTAGCGTCTCGTCCAGTTCCAATATCGAGTACGGTCCGATCTAGCACCAGCTTTGAGATCGCCTCTATATACATCTCCTCGCAGAGTTCATCAGCGTTCATCACGTCGTATAGGGCGTCATCGTAAACTGGGTACTCGCCTTCGCATGGAAAGATACTAATACCGTTGCGGCAGGCAGAGTGGCCGGTGCATACGACGGTTTCGTCGCCAATCACCAATAACGAGGCGCTGTTCTTCACTGTCGTACTCCCACTCTCAATTACTGATCTGAATCGCTTTTCTGGCTAGTACACAGTTTTCTGGCCGCTCACGTGAACGCGACCGACGGCGCACAATTGGCTGGAATTCGCCATGTAGCCAACTCGCTGCTAGCGGCGTTCGCCAGCTTGACACGACTGCGCCGCCGAGTAGCCTGGGGGAATCTCACCTCCAGGCCCTCACAGAACCGTACGTAACGATCTCTCGTTATACGGCTCTTGCCGTTCTGGTCACCAGACTGTGGGGGCGTGGGTGACCCAGGCCCAGTGG
>JALZHU010000484.1 GCA_030860695.1 Actinomycetota bacterium | reverse complement strand
ACACGGCGTTAGGAACCGTCATGATCACCCCAGGGTCATGCCCGCTAGCGCACCTCAGTCCCCGGCGTGTCGCACACCATCACCGCAGCTCACAACAACCCATATCCGACTTTGCCGGGGCCCTGGGTACTCGCGTGTCCGGTGCTGCACAATGTATTTGGAGTAATGCCATGGGTTTCGCCGACAAGGCCAAGGAAAAGGTCGAAGAGTTAAAGGGCAAGGTCAAAGACGTCGCGGGTATGGCGACGGGTGACGACCGCGAAGGCGTCTCCGACACCGATACAACGCCAAGCGACCCACACGGGGTCGGAATGTCGACTAGTACGTCGGGAAACGAACCATCACTAACCGATTCCGAAGAGTCACACCGTGAGGATCGACTCGACGCCGGTGTTTCTGGTGAGCAGAATGTCGATCCGGAAAGCCCGCCCATGCGTACAGGAGACCAAGGGGGCTGATCTGCTGCAATCCCTAATGGATCGGGCACGGTTGACGTGACCGTCGAGCGGAAGCGGGTATCCCGTCGCGTCGGCGGGCTCGTCCCGACGCAGCTCAGGCGCAGAGGTCGAGGTGGAGCACCCGACGGCTGAACGACCTCGCCCCCTGCGCTTAACCTGCTATACCTTCCGCGGCGGGCGGCGAGATTGGATACCCGCATCACGTGTTGATCCACCGCCCTTGCGCCCAGCGTCGGGTCCCATCCCGGAGCGAGGCCCGCGGAGGCACGAATTGTTGATCCAGATCCGGATGTCCTCTTCGGTGTGAACGCTGATCCGCCATACGCTCGCGTGCCTGGGAGTGTCGTTGCGTGTCGCTGGACTGCGGCGATGTGCCGGTGTGGATCGGCCCTTGCGTACTGGTCGTCTCGCTTTCGCTGACGGCTCGCTGACGATGATCGTGCTAGCCCGGCTCGCAAGGCTGCGTCCGGTGGCACTCTCTATGCGTGGGCTGCCTGGCCCTGACTGGTTGACCTCTGTGCGTTATGAGCTGTCCCAGGGTCGTCTCACTTGCCCCGACTGGATCCATTCGAGCTGCTTAGTACGACTGCTGGCGTCTGTGTCGTCCACTCTGTCTTAGCCGACGCCTTGGTCGGGCAGCGTGTCGTTTCCGCCACCGTTACCCACGCCTCATATTCAAAGATCCCGATGCTGCCAGGCAAGTCGGAACGAGGGGTGTGTTGGGAGTCGCATGGCGACAAGATCAGACGATGGTTTCATTCGTTTCCGATGACGAGGGTCGCGGCCCGCCCGCCTCGTATGGCTGTACCGCTCCAGAACCTCACGAGTACCGGTTGACCTGGTGTTTTGCAGGAAGCTGGGGATCAGGCACGCTCGGCGATCGTGTGTCTTCGACTCCTCTACCTGATCATGATATGCCTGTTTCGGTGGCTGACCGTTCTCGCGCGCAGCAACTCGGCCGTGACTGCCGAGTTGCTGACATTGCGGCACGAAGTCGCGGTCTTGCGTCGGCAGGTTGATCGGCCACGGCCCTCCTGGCCGGAGCGAGCGGTTCTGGCCGCGTGGGCCCGGCTGCTGCCGCGACAACTGCGTGGACACCGGCTGGTCACGCCGGCAACGCTGCTGGCCTGGCACCGTCGCCTGGTGGCCCGCAGATGGCAGTACCGAACCGGCCCGGCCGCCCGTCACCAAATAGCCAGATCCGCGAGCTGATCTGCAGACTCGCGCGAGAGAACCCACGGTGGGGCTATCGCCGCGTGCACGGTGAGCTCGTCCGCCTGGGCCACCGGATCGGTGAGTCGACCGTGCGGCGGATCCTGCGCGGCCACCGGATTGGCCCGGCACCCCAGGAGACGGACACCTCGTGGCGGGCGTTCCTACGCACCCAGGCCGACGGGCTGCTAGCCTGCGACTTCTTCCACCTCGACACGATGTTCCTGCGCCGCCTGTCCGTGCTCTTCGTGATCGAAATCCGGACCCGCGGGTCCACATCCTCGGGGTGACCGCTCATCCGACCGGGCAGTGGGTCATCCAGGCCGCCCGTAACCTGGCCATGGATCTCGGCGAACGGATCAGCCAGTTCCGCTTCCTCATCCGGGACCGGGACGCCAAACTCACCACCAGCTTCGACGCCGTGTTCGGCAGCGAGAACATCACGATCATCACGACACCACCGCAGACTCCCCGAGCGAACTGTTACGCCGAGCGGTTCGTCCGCACCGAGTGCACCGACCACATCCTGATCTATCACCACCATCACGCCGCCAAGGTCCTGTCGGAGTACGCGCAGCACTACAACGATCATCGACCCCATCAATCCCGCGACCAGCTCGCCCCCAACGACAACCACCAGCCAACCGCCATACCAGTCCCCAGACCAATCCAACGCCGCCGAGTACTCGGCGGCGTGATCAACGAATACCACCCCGCCGCCTGATCCGCTCAACAAAACAGCAAATCACCAACGTGTAACGAGTTTTGG
>JALZHU010000268.1 GCA_030860695.1 Actinomycetota bacterium | reverse complement strand
GGCTGCTCAATCGGCTGCGCGCCGACCTGCAGATCACCTACCCGGCCGCGCTGGTCCTGCCCCGGTGGTGATCTCGCCCGCGCCCACCGTGTTACGGCTGGGCCAGCACTGGCCTACCCAGCCTGAGCTGGCCCAGGCCACTCGCAAGGAGCTGATCGGCCTCGCCCGCGCCAGCCACCACGGCCGGCCTGAGCGCTTCGCCGACCGGGTCGCTGCAGCCCTGGCCACCCCGACCCGTGCGGTCCGGAGCCATCTGGTGCGGGCCAAAGCCACCGGCATCGACCTGGCCGCCAGCCAACTGCTCGCGCTTCACCAGGCCCGCCGCAGCTGCGAACAACGCATGACCGAGTTGCTGCTCGGCAGGCCACCGACCGCACCGTGACCGACCCCGACCCGGGCAAGGCGTTTTCGGGCGGCGAGATCTACCTGAGCATGCCTGACCTGGGTGACCGTCTCACCGCCCGGGTCGCGGGCGAGATCGGCGACCACATCCACCACTACGACACGCCCAACGCACTGCACTGCTACGCCGGCTTCGCCCCAGTCACCCGCCGGTCAGACAAAAGCGACTTCGTCGTCGCCCGCCGCCTGGCACACCATCATTACCTTGGTGACGCCGTGGCCCAATTGGGCCTTCTGTAGCCCCACCCCAAGTGCCTGAGCCCATGATTCTACGATCAGAAAATCACCGCGGGCAAAAGCCACCATGCCGCTGTGCGCGCCCTGAGCAACCGCTGGCTGGAAATCCTCTGGCACTGCCTGACCAAGGGCATCCACTACGACGAGGCAACCCACCAAGCCAACCGCAACCACGCCCTCCGACACGCTGCCTAGACAGGGGGTTAACAGAGGGTGTCTCACCTGGCGACGCAGCACGGCGACCTCATGCCGTAGCACCAGGATCTCCGCGTTCTTCGATCGTGAGCTCCGGGCCAGCAGGCCGAGCCAAGCCACGAACTGGCAGAAGATCAGATACATCAGTCGCATAGCCACGGCAGGCGATCATGCCCGAGGGTCACTGCCAGTGATACCGCAGGTCACCGCCGTGGATGACCGTTCGGCACCTGCAGGATGAACCGCCTCGCAAACCGATGGCTACCCACCGCCTGCATGAGGCATTCGTTCCCAGAAATGCGCTTCAACGCCAGAACCCGAGGCAGGAGCCCAGTGCGTTAGTAGCGCACGCTGGGATCTGCGCGGGGGGCCGCCCGCAAGGGCGGTCCCTACTGCGATCGTACCGGCTACAGGTTACACCTCGGGGTCGTTCTTACCTAGATCGCGGGATTTCGTCGGCAATGAGGTGACCGGGACCGACGCCTCGACGTTGTCGAACTGTTCCATGCGGGTCTGATAGTCGGCGGTCACCTTCTCTTCTGCTGCCTCTTGGTAGTCGCTGGTCCCCTCTTCTTCCGGTGCCTCCTGGGTGACGTCGGTTGTTGCCTCGCCGGTTGAAGACTCAGAATTGAGCTCGTCGTCCTGTGGGGTGCCTTCTGGCTCAGTCATCGTCAAATCCTTCCTGCAGTCCTTTCGGTGAGTTCTCGGGTACGGCGTTTAGTTTATACCTTCACGGAAGATCATCAAGCATCAGATGGCCCATTCGTGTGATACACGTGTCCTGGCTGCCTGTGAGTGCCCGAAACTCGGCCACCCTACGCGGCCTGCGTATATTCGTGGATCACTCCGCCGAGCCTGTCACGTCGAATGATTTTGATCTCGGTTATGTCGGGCTGGGGGAGTGCTCGGAGTGGGGCGGCTTGGGCAAGCGCTCGGTGTGGTCGGTGGGTGTTGAAGTGGTTTTCGTACTCGGTGAGGACGCAGCGTAGATGTCGGGCGTTGAGGATGAGCATTCGGTCGAGCAATTCTCGGCGGAGGCTGCCGATCCAGCGTTCCATGATTGCATTTGCCCGGGGCGCGCGGATCGGGGTCTTGATAATCTGTATATCTTCGCTGGCGAAGACAGCGTCGAACATGCTGGTGAACTTGGTATCTCGGTCGCGGATCAAGAACTTGAACTGCGCCACACGGCCATCGAGGTCCATGAGCAGATTGCGGGCTTGCTGGGCGACCCAGCCTGCGGTGGGATGTGCGGCGACGCCGAGAATGTGGACCCTGCGGTTGGCGGGCTCGACGACGGTGAAGCAGTACAGCCTGGTGAGCAGCACGGTGTCACAGTGGAAGAAGTCGCAGGCGAGAATTCCGTGTGCTTGGCTGCGCAGGAACTCAGCCCAGGTGGGACCCGAGCGCCGAGGGGACGGATCGATTCCAGCGCGTTGGAGGATCGCCCAGACTGTGGAGGCACCGACTTGACGGCCCAGGGCGGCGAGTTCTGCGGCGATGCGTCGGTATCCCCAGTCCGGGTTCTCGCCGGCAAGGCGCAGAATCAGCCCGCGCAGCGGCGATGACGTGGGTGGGCGTCCGAGCTGCTGGCGCTTGGCGGTCCATCGTCGTGTGATCAAGTCGGAGTGCCAGCGCAGAAGCGTGCCAGGAGTCTGGGGGAGCAGCCGGGCCAGTGCGCTGATCAGGCGCGGTCTGCCCAGGATGGTCGAGGACGGCTGACCTGCCGAGGCAAGACGTTCACCTGGTGACGCAGCACCATGATCTCTGCGGTCTTGGATGCCTCCGACCGCATGAGCAGCGCAACCCAAGCGCTGAGCTGACAGAAGATCAGGTACACGAGTCGCAACGTCACGGACACCAATCATGCCGAACCGAACCGGACACGTCTCACCCCAAGTCAGCGGGAGTGGCCGAGTATCCGGCACCCACAGCCTCTGGCACAGGCTCCTATAAGGTCACGACACCCGTCCGGCCGCGTGCACAAACCGGCACCGAGCGGGCCGACGAATCACGCCAAAGACAGCCGAAGGCGTCGGTCAAGCATCGGGTCAGACCCACCCAGTACCGGCGCGCATATCCTCACTGTCAAGAATCAGCCGGGACCACGCAAACATTACCCACTGTGTTTTGCCGAATTACCCTCTATGGGATCAAGGCACCGTCCTGCGGCGCGCGCGTCCCACGGGCAGCGTGGTCGTCGCCCTGGTCGTGCGACCGGCGTCCCCGGCAGTGCGCCACCGTAGCCGGCGCGATCAGCCCAACGAGCACCGCAGGACACCTGGACCCGGGGCAACGTCGCGACCGGCCAGACTCTCCGTCCCCTTATAGTTTCCCGGGATCCTGCTACGCCGTCTCAGCGGCCACCATCGATTTCGACCTCGACGGAGCCGACGCAGAGACCAGCCGGGATTGAGGGACCGGGGAGAACGAGCGAACCCTCACGACCGAGCACCAAGCAGTGCCGATTACCAGGACACCAACCAGGACCACGACGGCGGCAAGGGCAACAGAGCTGGATGCGGGTCACTCTCCCGATCGATAATCCTGGTCGTGCTCGCCCGGAGTTGCCACCACAGCAGCGAGGTCGCTGGCCGAGCGCAGGGTGTCGGGGTGATCGTCACCCAAAACCCGGCGGTATCGGGTCAGGGTCTCCTCGCTAAGCTGGCGAGCCTGCTCATGCTGCCCCAGCTCCCGCAAGCAGGCGGCAAGGTTGGTGGCCGAGCGCAGGGTGTCGGGGTGGTCCTCGCCCAAAACCCGGCGGTATCGGGTCAGGGTCTCCTCGCCGAGCTCGCGAGCCTGCTCATAGCGCCCCAATGCCCACAAGCCGCGGGCGAGGTTGTTCGCTGAGGTCAGGGTGTGGGGGTGATCCTCGCCCAGGACCCGGCGGTATCGGTTCAGAGTATCCTCGGCGAGCTCACGGCCCTGCTCATAGCGCCCCAAATCCCGCAAGCAGGCGGCGAGATTGTTAGCTGATTCCAGCGCGTCAGGGTGGTCCTCGCCCAGCTGGACGCGACGTAGCTCCCAGGCGCGTTCGTACAGCGTTCGGGCTAGGTCGGCCTCTCCCCGGGTTTGCAGATACGAGGCGGTCCGGTCGAGCAGCCAGGCCACCTCCTGCTCTACTCCCTCAAGGGTGCGGTCGGGGTCGGTGGCAGCCAGGACGTGCGGCAGAAGCTGGCGCCAGGCCGGCCAGGTCGGCGGATTGTCCCACGGGCGGTCCTCGGGGGCTGCGGCCCTCAGCAACCGGACAACGCGGCAGGGCAAGTCCTGGGCCGGGCCGGGCTGGCAGTGGGGTAGGGTGCGCAGGATCGCAGCGAGCACCCTATGCAGCCACAGGCCAGCAGCCTCGACCCGGACCAGCCCCCGCTGGCCCAGCAACCGGACCAGCTCCGCGAACTCCACTCGATCCGCAGCGGCGGCCGCCAGAAGATCAGGCAAACAGTCCGAATGCATGGTGAACAGGTCCAGCGGGATCGTCTCCGGCGCCAGATACGCCGCCACCGTCAGCATCTGCACCGCAGCCGGGGACTCGGCAGCCAGCCGATCCACCGCGATCCGGGTGCTGGCCGCCAACGACACCGGATACGTCACCGGGGTGCCATGGGCTAGCAACTCCCCAGCCCGCTCCGCCAGCAACCCCAGATAGTCCTCCACACCGGTGCCGGTCTCAGCCAGATGCGCCCGGCCTGCGCCAACGCCAGCGGTAGATCCCCCAACACCTCCGCGACCCGCCCGGCCTGCTCCTCGGACAGCCCCGAGACACGACGGCGCAGCAAAGTGATCGAATCGCCCCGGTCCAACACATTTACCCGCACCGGGGTGGCCAGTTCATGCCAGGCGGGATTGCGGGAAGTGATCACCGTATGGCCCCCGCTTCCACTGATCAGGTAGGCGGCGAGCGCGGCCGGGTCCTCGGCATTGTCATAGACCAGCAACCACCGGTCCCGGTCCCGCAACGCCCCCCGCAACCGCACCAGCGCCACATCCGCAGGATCGGTAACCTGAGCCAAACCCAGCCTGCACGCCAGCTGCGCCAACCGATCAGCAACCAACACCGGCTCCTCCGACGGAATCCACCACACCAGGTCGTACTCGGCTGCCCACCGGTAGGCGTACTCGATCGCCACCGCGGTCTTACCAATTCCGCCCATCCCGTGCAGCGCCTGCACCACCGTCGTCGCACCGGAATACAGGGATCCCCGCAGCCCGTCCAATACACCTTCACGACCGACGAACAGGGCGTTGCGGGTAGGCACGTTCCACACCGACTCCCGGGCGCGGCAACTCCATCAACGCCTGAAACAACGCCTCGCTGAGCTCCCCCGGACTGCACACCGTCGCCACAGTCAGCCCCGACTGCGCCAAGAGAGCCCGAAACGCCGCCTGCCGCCCACCATGCGTCACGTCAACGAACAACTCCGGAGAACCGGCGGTGTCTTCGCCGAGCAGAAACACTAACCGGGGCAACCCCGCCGCCGTCGCTTCAGCGAACTCTAGTTCGGTGTAGGACATCTCCGGACGGTCAGTGACCGGCGAGCCGTACCGGAACCCAACCACCGCCACGTACACATCCGCCCGCCGGACCACCTCCCGGCACACCTGCGACGGAGACTGGTCCCGAGCGGTGAAATACGCCATGTCCACCACCGCATCCCCCGCCCGCGACACCGCCGACTCCGCCGCCACAAACGACCGCCCCACCGGCAGCCGACGCAACTCCGAGGTATGACTCACGAACACCCGCCGCGGCACTGCCATAACTCACAGCATCCCCCTTCCGCGTGGCGCTGCAGGGAAAATCGCCTTGGGACTCGTAGCCGGCCTGATCCGGCCACGGGTGGACGCGCACGTCAAGGCCGGGCTGCTGGAGCTGGTGGCGCACGCCCAGCGCGAGGGCGGCGAGTCGCTGCGCAAGGCCGCAGCCACGCTCGGGGGTAGACCACGTGCGAGTGCTGCGGTGGCTAGACCGCGCGGCCGCCGACCGGCTGGTCGACGCCACGCCGGGGCCGGAGGTGCCGCTGCACGCGCTGCTGGACTGGGAACGCGCGGCGATCGTCAAGCTGGCCGAACAGTGGGGCGCCATCGACTGCTCGCATCGCAGCTTGCGCACCGCGGCTCGCGGCTGGGCATGGTGTACGTGTCGGAGTCGACGGTGCTGCACGTGCTCGTCGCCGAGGGCGTGCACCTGCCCGAACGCCCCGCGCGGCAGCGGCGCGAGCGGCGGCCATTCCCGGAGTGGGCCGAGCTGGTGCCCGGAGTCATTTGGATCTACGACTTCACGCACTTCGCCGGCCTGCCCGGCTGGTGCGCGATCGCCGTGCTCGATGTGGTCTTGCGCAGTGGCTATCCACCGTCGTCTCGCCCGAGGAGACCTCCACCCAGGTCGAGATCGCCTTCGCCCCCGCTCTCGTGGCCGACGGCAAGGAGTACCTGCTGGACGAAACGCTGCTGGACGAGCTGGGCCACGGCGTCGTCCCGGACAACGACGAGCGGCTGCCGGTGCTGCTGGCGATCTCGGACAACGCCCACGCAGATGACCTCCAAGGCCACCGCGGCGTTCATGGCCGGTGCCCGCATCGCCCAGCACTTCGGCCGCCCCGGTGTGCCGAATGACCAGGCGTGGATCGAGTCGTTCTTCGCCCCACCTCAAGGGCGAGTTCCCACACCTAGACACCATCACGGACCCCGGTGACCTCGAAGCCGAACTCGACCGTCTGCGCGCGTTCTGGAACGGCACCCGGCTGCACGAGAGCATCGGCTATGTCACTCCCGACGACGAACACGAAGGACGAGGTGAGGCCATCCGCGCCGCGCGACGAGCAGGACTGCGCGCAGCCCACGAAACACGGGTTGCCACCCGACAACAACTACGACAAGATCACCCGTGAGCGCCCACCAGTGGTTGGGAATTTAGAACCCCAACTGGTTCATTTGGTCAGACGCACCTCGATCCCAGCCACGGCAATTGACATTGCCGAACACCGAAAACGGACCAACACCGGGCACACCCATGCGCGCGGCACAACGGCGGAACATCAGCATGCCAATCACTCATCTAACGTTAAAGTCTGTCCCTACGCCAACATCACAAGCAGTGAGACAACTTCGCTATGGGAGATAGTTGAGCAGGTAAACGCCAGCTCCACCGACGGTACAGAGAATGGTGGCGCCGGGATGCCAAGCAATCCCAATTAGGGGGCCAACTAATCGGAGGGCGCAGTGGCATCGACCTCTCGCAACCTGCCATAGACGCACCGTTTGGTCGTTGCTGGCGGTGGCGAGTAGAATGCCATCCGGGGAGAAGGCGCATCTGTCGACCCAGCTGGCGTGTCCGGTCAGTACTGCGCGTTGGGTGCTGTCGTTGACGTGCCACAGCCGCACCGTCTGGTCGTCGCTGGAGGTGGCGAGCAGAGCACCGTCC
>JALZHU010000483.1 GCA_030860695.1 Actinomycetota bacterium | reverse complement strand
AAAGACAGATGTACGGCCGCGCCAAATTCGACCTCCTCCGCAAACGGATCCTCCTCGCCGCCTGACGCGACCGGGGCCAACTCGATCACGGAAAGTGGGCCAGATCCGGGCTTCCCGTGCGGTGGCCAGTGGCAGCAGCCCCTGCCGTCGCGCAGCGACGGATTGCAGGGTGCTCACCTTCTCGATGGCGTGGCGGGCCAGGGTCAGTCCCCGGGGTTCTCCCGCCCGCACGTGCACCTCAGCGAGGAAGAGCTCGGCCAGTGTGCGGCTGCGGCGGTGGCCTTCGTCGTAGGTGCGGAGCGCGCTGGCGGCGAACTGCTCGGCGGTGTCGAGCCGGCCCAGGTCGAGCAGGAGCCCCGCCGCCATGAGATCCCCAACCGCGCGCTCGAACGCATCTCGGGGCACCCACCCCTCACGTGCCTCGGTGAGGTAACGCTGGGCCTGATCGGGCCTGTTCAAGACGGCGTAGGCGGTGGCGGAGCTGAGGTTTAGCCGTGCGGTGAGAGTGGGCAGTCGGGGGTCGTCGATGCGCACAGTGGCCGGTGTGGACGGGCCGGGCGCACCCCCGCCGAGCCGGATCTGCCCGAACTGGAAGAGCTTGAGCGCATCGTTGGGATGGCCGGTGCGGACCAACGTCACCCCGGCGTGCCAGGCGGCATTCGCGATGCCGCAGGCGTCCCCGGCCGCATCGGCCAGCCGCAGGCCACGGGTGAAGTGACCTGTCCCGTCCAGCCCCGAGTCCTAGCAGCACCAGCCCGCTTCGGTGTGCAGCTCAGCCAGCGCAGCGGCCAACAGTGTCTTGATCGCCTCGGTCGTGGGGACCTGCATCCACCGCGGGTACACCTTCACCGCGGCGGCGAACAGGTCGGCCTGGCCGCCGAACCGGCGTGCCGCCCCGCGCAGCTGCTCCGTGACGGCCCGCACGGTGTGCACATGCACCATGCCCAGCGCGCGGGCAGCGACCGGCCAGTCGGCAGGGCCACCTCGGCGAGCTCGCCCAGACCCGCCACCTGGCCCAGGGCCACACCCGTGGCGGTGGTGATCAGGGCGCGGCGCTTCACCTGCTCGTCCACTTCCTCCTCGGCCGACGATGCCCCGGGCTCGTCCTCACCGTAGCCCAGGCGCAGCCACGCTCGGGGTACCCCGAGCCCGTCGGCGATGCGTTCCAGCACCTCCACGTCGCGGACCCGACGGCCCGGGGTGGCATAGCTGATGAAGACGTGAGCCACGATCACCCCAGTCATTGGGTCGTCACGGAGGGACGAGACGATACGGGCAACCTCTCAGACGACCCCGATCGGGCACGCAGACGATGCGATCTTGATCGCGCGACCCGCGCGACTTCACCTCGGGCGCTCGTGTCAGCACCTGACCCCGCCAGCCAGCACGCCGACCACCACAGCCAACCGCGCAAGATAGCCACCCGCGGCTCACGCACGGCGAGTCCTCCCCTCACGCCGATCACTGTAAGGCCACGCACCCGATCGTGGTCGACTTGATCCACCGATTCGCTGCGCCGCTCACTTCTGCCTCGCGAGGTCGAAGTCGGCGAACAACGCGTGCGTATAGGCATTTGGTCCAAGTCCCTCCTCGGACTTGAACCCCCACAGCCAGCTCGTTGAGCCACCACCGCCACGCAGATCCACCATCCTGCCGATCCCCCCGCGTTGTCCGTGTCAGCCCCCTTACCGTGCAGCAAGCTGCTCGTAGGCATGCCCTGACCGCACTCGATCACCGGTGTAGAGATTACTACCTATGGCGAGGAGTTGCGGCCACTTCGCCACCAAATCCCGCCGCTACTCCACCACCCGCCAAGCACTCAAACAAGCCCGCCGCCAATGGCAACGCGCCCGTTATCTCACCCGCCGCGCGCAGTACCACACTGCCGAGCACACCGATGAGGAAACCACTCTCGTTGTTGGGGCTCTCACTTTCGCTGGAATCGGCTACCGCAGCACTGGAGACCGGTGGCTCGCGCTGACCGCAGCTGCCCAAGCCCGTGAACAACGACACATCGCCAAGGAGGAACGACTCATTCGATTGGCCGGATGAAGGGAGGTTACCCATGAGTGGCAAACACACCGTGATTACGCCTCGCTGGTACAGCGTAGCTCAGGTCGCGGAAATACTCGGTTTTGGCTTAAGCAAAACAAAAATGCTCGTCGCCACTGGTGAGCTACGCTCACTCAAGGATGGCAAATATCGCCGCATCCTCCCAGAATGGGTAGACGAGTACGTCGAACGCCGAGTAAAGGAGACCGTGCCATGACAAGCCGCACCCGAGCCAACGGCAAAGGCTCCATCTTCCCCTATCGTAACGGTTATCCGGCTAATCCTGGCTGGTGGCTGGTGGTGGGTTCTGGGCTTTAGCTGTTGTGGGCTTGCCTGCGCAGGCGCCGGAGTTCTTCTTCGTGGCGGCGGACGTTGGCGGCGATTTCGCCGAGCG
>JALZHU010000004.1:24027-70506 GCA_030860695.1 Actinomycetota bacterium | reverse complement strand
GGTTACGCCACGCCAGCACGGTCGGCCGCGACACTCCAGCGGCCTCGCTGATCTCAGAATTCGAAACTCCATCGGCGGCCAGTAATAACACACGAGCCCGTTGCACCACACGATGCGCCGCGCTCCGCGATCTGCTCAAGGTCTCCAGGATTTCTCGCTGTTGATCGGACATCGCCAACGACGCTGCTGCTCGACTCATAGCTCACAGCATAACACAAATCTGTAAAATTACTCGTAAGACACTACACTAGCGTGGTTACCGCAACGCGACGGGCCTATCCCAGGAGACGGTCGAGCGGGGGACCTGGGATTACCACGCGACCAGCGAGAGAGGGGATCTTTGATGTCTTGGACCTCCGCACGGGTGGCCGGTTCGGTCCTCGCCGCGGCCATGGCAACACTTGCCCTTGCTGCGCCGGCGAGCGCAGATGGGTCGACACCACCGCATAAGCGTCCTGGGGTGGGGGCTTCCACGACCGTGGCATGCGGCTTGAGCTACCCGGACAAGGACAAACATGGCTGGGTGAACTTCCCAGCCAACACCGTGACGTTGCGCAGTGGTCCCAGCAACGGCTGCATAGCGACCGGTCAGGGGCTGCCGGACCAGCGCGCTGATTACCTCTGCTACACCCCTGGAGACGGTGGCACGTGGACCTACCTGCGCAATACCGCCACCGGAGACCAGGGTTGGGTTCGGGATGATTTGTTGCCGCACTACGGTAGCGACAAGCCCTGTGAAGATAACCCGCCGCCGGCAAGTGTCAGAGGGTGATGACGTAGGGGGCTGCCCGTGCGCATGATATAGGTAGAGGCAGCCCCCGCTGGGCGATCAAAACCCGCCGGAGAAGGTCCAGGCCCTGTCCCGCCCTCCGGAGACAGGCTTCACTATCCCGTGCTCGATTACTGCAGTCTGTCCCTAGAACGCGGAGAAAGGGCCATGCCCAAAACGTCTAGGGCAGCGTCGAGTTGTTCGATAGTGAGGGTTCCGTTCTCGACGTGACCACGCTCGCGGACCACGTCGTGAATGGTGCGCCGCTGGAGCAGTGCCTGCTTGGTGATCGAGGCCGCCTCCTCGTAGCCGAGATAGCGGTTGAGTGCGGTCACGATCGCGGGGGAGGATTCGGCATACTCGCGGCAGCGCTGCACGTCGGCTTCAGCGCCCTCGACGACCTTGTCTGCCAGCAACCGGGCGGCTGCGGCGAGCAGCCGGGCCGATTCCAGCACGTTGCGCGCCATCACCGGCATCATCACGTTAAGTTCCAGGTTGCCCTGCGAGCCGGCGAACGCGACACATGCGTCGTTACCGATCACCTGCGCGGCGACCATCATCGTCGCCTCGCAGATCACTGGGTTGACCTTGCCAGGCATGATCGATGAGCCCGGCTGCAGATCGGGTAGCCGCAGCTCAGCTAACCCGGTGCGGGGTCCGGAACCCAGCCACCGGATGTCATTTGCGATCTTGAAGAGGGATACGGCGACGGTGCGCAACGCGCCAGAGCACTCCACCAGACCGTCCCGGGCTGCCTGCGCCTCGATGTGGTCACGGGCTTCGGTGAGCACGTCCAGGCCGGTGGAGCGGCGCAGCTGCTCCACGACGGCGGCGCCAAAACCCGCCGGGCTGTTCAGCCCGGTGCCCACCGCGGTGCCTCCGATGGGTAGCTCGGCCAGCCGGGGCAGGCAGCTCTCCAGCCGCTCGACGCCGTGCCGAGCTTGCGATGCCCACCCAGCAGCCTCCTGGCCAAGCGTGACCGGCACCGCGTCCATCAGGTGGGTACGACCCGCCTTGACCACCTCGCTCCAGTCGTGCGACTTCCGGGTCAACGCCGAAGCCAGATGCAGCAGGGCGGGCATCACGCCGTGCGCGACGGCCTCGGTGGCGGCGAGGTGAATCGTGGTCGGGAACACGTCGTTGGACGACTGCGACGCATTGACGTGGTCGTTGGGGTGCACGTCACAGCCGGCGGCCCGGCTGGCCAGCGTGGCAATCACCTCATTGGCGTTCATGTTCGAGCTGGTGCCCGAGCCGGTCTGGAACACATCGACGGGAAAATGCGCGTCATGCTCGCCGGCTGCTACCTCGTCGGCAGCCGACGCGATCGCCTGGGCAAGCGTCGGGTCAAGCACGCCAAGCTGGGCGTTCACCCGCGCGCAGGCCGCCTTGACCAGCCCAAGCGCGCGAATCTGGAAGCGTTCCAGGCCACGCCCGGAAATCGGGAAGTTGTCCACGGCGCGCTGCGTCTGCGCGCGATACAGGGCGTCGACGGGCACGTGCACTTCGCCCATGGTGTCGCGCTCAATCCGGTACTCGTGCGTCATGCGCTGGGCAGCTGATCGAAGTCCACCGCGGCGTACTGGCGCAGCTTGGTCAGGCGGTGCACGCTGTCAATCATCCGTACGGTGCCCGACTTGGAGCGCATCACGATGGAGTGCGTGCGGCATCCCCCTGCGTGATAGGTCACCCCGCGCAGCAGTTCCCCGTCGGTGATTCCGGTCGCGCAGAAAAATACATTGTCGCCGCAGACCAGGTCCTCGGTGGTGAGGATCCGGTCTAAATCGTGCCCAGCGTCCAGCGCCGCTTGGCGTTCAGCGTCGTCCCGAGGCCACAGCCGGCCCTGGATCGCGCCCCCCATGCAGCGCAGCGCGGCCGCGCTGATGATCCCCTCCGGAGTGCCGCCGATGCCCATCAGCAGGTCCACACCGGTATCCGGACGGGCTGCGGCTATCGCGCCTGCGACGTCACCATCGGTGATGAATGTGATGCGGGCACCGGCCTCGCGGACCTGGCGCACCAGTTCGTCATGCCGCGGCCGGTCCAGGATGCACACCGTGATGTCGGAGATATCCAGCTCCTTAGCTTCGGCAACCCGCCTGATGTTCTCCGCCACCGGTGCGGACAGGTCGATGACCCCGGCCGCCTCCGGTCCGGTTGCGATCTTCTCCATGTAGAACACCGCGGAAGGATCAAACATCGTGCCCCGCTCGGACACTGCGAGCACCGCAAGCGCGTTGGGCATGCCCTTGCTCATCAGCGTGGTGCCGTCGATCGGATCGACCGCGACATCGCATTCCGGCCCCTGACCGTTGCCCACTTCCTCGCCGTTGAACAACATCGGTGCGTCATCTTTTTCCCCCTCACCGATCACCACGACGCCCTGCATCGATACCGAGCCGATCAACTTGCGCATGGCGTCCACCGCCGCCTGGTCACCGCCGTTCTTATCGCCGCGGCCGACCCAGCGGCCGGCGGCCATCGCAGCGGCCTCGGTGACCCGCACCAACTCCAGGGCGAGGTTGCGGTCCGGTTCCTCCCGCCGCGGTTCCTGTCGCGGAAGCGACAAAGTACTCATAAGCCCTCCCGAAAGGCACGGTACGCTTATCGATTGCGCAATGGTGCAATCCTCCCAGACTGTTAATCGGTGAGTGGTTGCGCACCAGGTTGCTGTTCACGAGCGGCAATCACCGATTCGATTCGCTCCCGGGCGCCCGCCAGGTGCCGCTCGCAGGCTGCGGCGAGCTGCTCGCCCCGCTCCCACAGGGCCAGCGAGTCCTCCAGGCTCAGCCCGCCGGCCTCCAGCCTGCGCACCACCTCGGCCAGCTCGTCCCGGGCAGCCTCATAGCCCAGCGTGGCGGGATCGTCCGCGCTGCTCATGCCGCCGCTCATGTCCTCAGCCATCATCAGTCGCCGGTCACCACCGCATGCAGGGCCCCATTGGACAGCCGCACTCGCAGCGTGCTGCCTTGGGGGGCGTCGGCCACCGACCGGACAACCACTGCGATAGCACCTACTGGAGCGCCATCAACCCGCTGGACCACGGCGTATCCCCGGGCCAGGGTGGCGGCCGGGCCGAGGGTCGTCAAGCGTGCTGCCGTGTGTTCGAGGCTCTGCTGTGCCGCTCGCAGTCCGCCGAGCAGGGCCCGGTCGGCGCGGGCGCGCAGGTCGGTCACGATCCGGCCGTGTTCGACCAGCGGGCGCATTGGCGCGGCCAACACCGGGCGACTTCGCAGCGCGTCAAGCAGCCGCCGCTCCCGGTCCACCCAGCCGTGCAGGGCGAGCCGGCAGCGGTGACGCAGCTGATGCAGCGCAGCGGTCTCCTCCGCGACGTCGGGTACCACGCACTTGCCAGCGTCTGTCGGAGTGCAGCAACGCTTGTCTGCAACGTGGTCTACCAGCGGGGTGTCTGGCTCATGGCCGATCGCCGAGACCACCGGGGTGGTGCATCGCGATACTGCGCGGCACAGCGCTTCGTCGGAGAACGGCAACAGGTCCTCCACGCTGCCGCCGCCCCGGGCCAGCACGATGACCTCCACCGCGGGGTCGGAATCCAGCACGGTCAGCGCGTCGATGATCTGGCTAACCGCGAGCGGGCCTTGCACTGCCACGTTGTGCATCCGAAAGCGAACCGCGGGCCAGCGGGCGGTGGCGTTGGTGAGCACGTCGCGCTCGGCTGCGCTAGCCCGGCCAGTGATCAGCCCAACGCAGCCAGGCAGCAACGGCAGCCGGCGCTTGCGTCGGGGATCGAATAGACCCTCGGCGTCCAGCAGCCGCCGGAGCCGCTCGATGCGGGCTAGTAGCTCGCCGATGCCAACCGCGCGGATCTCGTCGACGCGCAGGCTCAGCGTGCCGCGGCCCAGGTGCAATGACGGCTTGCCATGCACCACGACCCGGCAGCCATCCACCAGCGGCGGCTGCCGGTCGCGCACCAGCGCGACCGGGCAGGTCAACGTCACTGATACGTCGGCCACCGGATCGCGCAGCGTGAGAAATGCTGTTCCGGTGCGCGGCTTGGCGCTGACCTGGGTGATCTGGCCTTCGACCCAGACCGCGCCCAACCGGTCGATCCACACCGCGATCTTGCGGGCGACGGTGCGGACCGGCCAGGGTGCCTCCGGCGTGGTGGCGGCTTCAGTCACTGCGATTCGGTCGTTTGGGAGCGGACCGTTGATATCCGGTTGGACAGCAGGGTGACGAATGCAGGCCGATTTTGGTGGACGTGTTCGTACTCCAGCAGTTCCGTGAGCTGTGGTAGTGACAGTGCCCGCAGCTTGCCTCGGAGTTGGGCTAACGACAATTCGTTGTACTCGGGCAGCACGGACGGGGCCAGGCTGGCGTCCCCAGGTCTCGCGCCGGTGGTGGCTGAACGCGGGGACGTCAGGGCACGGGCGACGTCGGCCTCATCGACCTCGCCGGTTTCCCTGACCGCGGTGCCGTGCCCGGCGCCGGAGCCGGGGACCACCGCGGCGTGGTCGTGGGCCTTGCTGAACCCGTCCGCAGTGCCTGCGGTGGCTTCTGCGCCAGATTGCTGCGGCTCGTCGTCCTCGTCGAATCTAGCCCACGCCGGGGTCTCCTGGACCGGGCGAAACAGTGAAAACACCTGGTCACCCTTGATGGCCAGCTCGGTGACCCGCTGCTGCACCCGCATGCTGGCCTGCACGGCCCGGCTGGCGGCTGTGACAGGTAAATCAGCGAGCTGCTCGGGCAGTTTGCGGGCCTGTTCCACGGCGGTGACCACCAGACCCACAGCGACACGGATGGGCAAGGGTACGTGGCTCATGGTCGCCAAGCCTGCCGCAGTCACCGGGTTTGTGCCTACCCGGGCTTGCATGAGACTTACTTGCTGGTTCGAACTTGCAGGTTTGAACCAGCGACGCCGAACGGGCAGCCCCCACCGGTGGCGACGCCGCCCGTAGGGTGGGCGACATGACCAAGCGCGTGCTGCTCGCTAAGCCCCGCGGTTATTGCGCCGGGGTTGACCGCGCGGTGGTTACCGTCGAGAAGGCTCTTGAGGCGCACGGGGCGCCGGTGTACGTGCGAAAGCAGATCGTGCACAACCGGCACGTAGTGGAGACCCTGCAGGACCGCGGGGCGGTCTTCGTCGACGAAGCCGACGAAGTGCCCGACGGTGCCATCGTGGTCTTCTCTGCGCATGGCGTGTCCCCAGCCGTACACGAACAGGCCGCGGCGCGCGGCCTGCGCACCATTGATGCCACCTGCCCGCTGGTGGCCAAGGTCCATCAGGAGGTCAAGCGGTTCGCCCGCGATGGCTATGACATCCTGCTGATCGGTCACGAGGGCCACGAGGAGGTCGAGGGCACCGCCGGCGAGGCACCCCGGCAAGTTCAGCTCGTTGATGGGCCAGACGCGGTGGATTCGGTGACTGTGCGAGACCCGTCGCGCGTGGTGTGGCTGTCGCAGACGACGCTGTCGGTGGACGAGACCATGCAAACCGTGGCCCGCCTTCGGCAACGTTTCCCCGAGCTGGCCGACCCACCCAGCGACGATATCTGCTATGCCACCCAGAACCGGCAGGTGGCAGTGAAGGCGATGGCGGCCGACTGCGATCTGGTCCTCGTCGTAGGGTCGCGAAATTCGTCCAACTCTGTGCGGTTGGTCGAGGTCGCGCTGAGCGCCGGCGCCCGGTCGGCATATCTGGTGGATTACCCACAGGAGATCGACGCGGCCTGGCTTGACGGGGTGCACACCGTCGGTGTCACGAGCGGCGCCTCGGTGCCCGAGGAGCTGGTCCAGGGTGTGTTGGACTTTCTGGCCGAGCAAGGTTACGGCGACGTGCAGGAAATCGTCACAGCGGAGGAGAAGCTGGTGTTTTCGCTACCGCGGGAGCTCAAGCACTCATTCTGAAGGTGCCGTCCGCATTCGGAGCCGAATAGCGCTCATGGTCGTGGCCGGCGCTGGATGGCCAGCCGGAGGAGGCCGATAGCGATGGTGAATCCGGTGGTGATCGCCATGGTGGGAAAGCCATTGATCAAGGGGGTGCCGATCGCGAGCGCGGTGGCCACGAATCCCCCGCCACTAGGCGGCGGGCCGGACGCTAGGACAACGCCGGGCACGGTCACCGTCAAGATCAATGGAGGTTGCACCATTGGTCCGAACAACCCCTTGCGCTGCACCACCGCCACGGCCAGCAGGCAACCGAGAAAATAACAAGCCTGGAATATGATGCCCAGCCGATTGATCCGCTCAAGGTCGGCGAACACGCCGACCGCGGTGAGCCCTAGCGCGCATAACACAGCGGCCCACCAGGGCATCCCACGGCGGTCGGGCAACAATGCACGCTCATCCCAAGACCCGCGTTGGGTGGTACTTCGGGCTCGGGTCCCCGTCACTCGTTCACAGTAGACCGTTCTTGATCCTCGCCCCGCGCCTGGTGCAGCGCCTCGGTGACCCAGCTCCAATCCTCACCGGGGCAGTCGCAGTCCGACTCCCGGTCAGAGTCCAGTTCCCCCGGAGACTCCGGTTTGCGCTGTCCCGGATCTAGCGCAACAAGCGAGTTCGTCGCAGACGCGACGAACTCCACCGCCTGCACGGTGCGGGGGCTGCGCTCGACCTGATCGGGTGTGTCGAGCTGATCGCCGACTACGCCAAGCTCTCCGAACCGGCGGGCGGTGACCAGCACCCGCGACTCCAGCGAACTGACCGTGCGGTTGTAGGCGTCGACTGCGCCACCGAGCTGCTTTCCGAGCCGTGCCACGTGGCCACCCATCGTGGCCAGCCGAGAGTGCAGCTCGCGGCCCAGTTCGTGGACTCGTGCGGCGTTGCGCGCCAGTGCCTCCTGCCGCCAGGTATAGGCCACCGTCCGCAACAGCGCGATGAGCGTGGTTGGGGTGGAGATCACGACGTTGCGCTCGAAGGCGTGCTCAAGTAGGGCAGGGTCGGCTTGCAGTGCTGCCTCGAGGAACGGATCGCCGGGGACAAACAGCACCACGAACTCTGGGGTGGCCTCGAAGCGCTGCCAGTAGGACTTATGTGCCAGCGAGTCGACGTGCGCACGCAGGTGTCGGGCATGCGCGGCTAGCCGATCGGCCCGGCGGTGCGGGTCAGTGGCGTCGACAGCTTCTAGGTAAGCCCCGAAAGGCACTTTGGCGTCCAGCACGATGTGCTTGCCGCCGGCAAGGTGCACCACCAGGTCGGGGCGGACCAAGGCGTCGTCATCGCCACTGGCGTCAGTAGCGGTGAGCTGCCGGGAGAAGTCACAGTGCTCGACCATGCCGGCTAGCTGCACGATCCGCTCCAGCTGCAGCTCGCCCCACCGGCCGCGGACCTGTGGGGCACGCAGCGCGGTGACCAGCTGCCGGGTCTCGGTTTGCAGCTGCTCGGACGTGCGATGCATTGCCCCGACCTGCTCGCGCAGCCCTGCGTAGGCGGCCTCGCGTTCCTTCTCCACAGTGCGCAGTTGGCCGTCGAGCCGGTGCAGGGTCTGGGTGATCGGGTTGAGCAGCGCCTCGATCGCCTGCTGACGCTGGCTGGCGTCGCCGTCTGACTTGGCCGAGATGGCTACGGTGACCTTGGCCAGCCGCGCCTCGGCGAGCTGTACGAACGCCTCGTTGTTGCGGGACAGCGCCTCAGCCGAGAGCGCCTGGAAGCTGTCTTTGAGCTCGGCCTCGCGGCGGGTGAGGAGCCGTTCCCGGTCGGCGGTGGCGGTCCGCTCGGCGTCCAGCGCGGCGCGGACGCCGGTCAGTTCAGCCTGCGCCGCTGCCAGCCGTTCACCGGCTTCCTCGGCCCGCCTATGGCACTGCTCGGCGCGCGCCGTCTCAGCCTCCCTGGCCGCTCGGGCACTCTCGCCCTCCTGACGGGCCGCGAGCAGCTCGGCCTCGATGGCGGCCCTGGCGACGTCCGCGGTCCGGCTGGCCTCGGCTACCGCGGCACGGCGTAGGGCAGCGGCCAGCAGCCAGCTGATCAGCCCACCGACCACGAACCCGGCGACCAAGGCGATGAGCACTGAGTAATCCACATCTCACAGACTGCAACAGTCCACTGACAGAATCGGCGAGGCGCGCCGTCTCCGCCGTATTGCGCGGGCTCAGCAGGGGTAGACCAGGGCCCGATAACCCCGCTCAGCCCGCTGAATTGCGGCAACCGTGCGAGGACCCGTCTGCCGATAGACACCGCGCGTCGCTGCGATTGGATCGCGGCCGCAGCGTTGGGATCGTTCACCTAGACTCGACATCCCGTGAGCCTCACCCTCGGCATTGTCGGGCTGCCCAACGTCGGCAAGTCCACCTTGTTCAACGCGCTGACCCGGAGCAACGTACTCGCGGCGAACTATGCCTTCGCCACCATCGAGCCCAACGTCGGGGTGGTGCCGTTGCCCGATACGCGGCTGGCGGTGCTGGCGGGGATGTTCGGAAGCGCCAAGGTGGTGCCGGCGACGGTGTCGTTCGTCGACATCGCGGGGATCGTCGCCGGAGCTTCCGAGGGAGCTGGACTGGGCAACAAGTTTCTGGCCCACATCCGCGAAGCCAACGCGATCTGCCAGGTCGTGAGGGCGTTCCACGATCCCGACGTACTGCACGTCGACGGGCAGGTCGACCCGGCTGACGACATCGCCACCGTCGAGACCGAGCTGATACTCGCCGACCTGCAGACCCTGGACCGCGCGCTACCCCGGCTGACGAAGGAGGCCCGCACGCACCCCCGGGAACGGCGCGCTGCACTGGCCGCCGCGCAGGCTGCCAGGGAGGTGCTCGACACCGGACGCACCTTGTTCACCGCTCGGGCGAAGCTGGATCTCAAGGTGCTCGCCGAGTTCAGCCTGCTGACCAGCAAACCGATTTTGTACGTCTTCAACGCCGACGAGGGCGTGCTCACCGACTCGGAGCGCCAAGCCGAGCTGCGTAAGCTGGTCGACGGCGCCGATGCGGTTTTCTTGGACGCCAAGGTGGAGTCCGAGCTGCTCAACCTGGATCCGGAGTCCGCTCGCGAGTTGCTGGACTCGATCGGGCAGCCCGAGCCAGGATTACACGCGCTGGCTCGCGCTGGATTTCACACCTTGGGGCTGCAAACTTTCCTCACTGCCGGGCCCAAGGAGGCTAGGGCGTGGACGATCCGGGCCGGAGCCACCGCTCCAGAAGCCGCCGGGGTGATCCACAGCGATTTTCAGCGCGGGTTCATCAAGGCCGAGATCGTGTCCTACGACGATCTGATCGCAGCCGGGTCGATGGCGCAGGCTCGGGCCGCTGGGAAGGTTCGGATGGAGGGCAAGAACTACGTAATGGCCGACGGCGACGTGGTCGATTTCCGCTTCAACATTACGCATTAGCGCTCGTTGTCCTCACCCGATCGCCTCTACTCCAGCCGACGTGACGCGACTTACCGTTGCCTTGTTGGGCTGGTTGCTGCTGGTGACGGGGGTCTCGTGGTTAAGGACAGCCGGCGAAAGTCACTCCATGTGCTGTATCTAGTTGGCTTGGGCGGCGTCGGGTACCTTGTCCAGTACGTGTTCTTCCCGGGCAAGTGGGCAACCGTCTTCGTCGTGGTGGCCTGGATCTTTCTGTACACGATCTGGGTGCTCCTCTTCATGCCGACATGGTGCGACTACGACGTCGGCGATCGAGGGTGCACCCGCCAGGTCTACGGGAAGGTCAGAGGTTGCTGGCAGCATGCCAGGTTGAAACGCGACGCCATATGGGCGGCGATGGGGAAGAGGAACCCTGGTCTGGCCGTCCGGCTGACATGGGGCAACAGCCATCCTCAGCCAGGTCGCAGCTTGGGACCGACTTGGGGATGTCGGGCAGGGCAGCGCAGCAGGGCGCCTACAACGCGTCGATGTGGGCCTTTGCCGCGGTGAGTGCGCTCGTCGGAGTCATCACACTACTTCTAGCGATTCTATGGAAATGATACTCAGGGAGCAGCTCGGGGTCTAAGCCTATTTATTCATTTGCAAGAGATCATTTGCAGACTTGATTCTGTGCACCGACACCGAAGCGGTTACGCAAGCTGTCCAGCTCCCACACGCGACGTCGAGCACGGCGGTCCAAGGCGAGTACCAGGTCCCGCGCCATGGGGTCGGGCCGGACGTACTGTGGCGCCAACCGGTCGGCCGCGTCCAGGCACTCGATTGCTTCGCGGTCACGATCACCCTCGGCTTGCGCATAGCCACGTGCCAAGTCGAAGTACAGCGCCCCGCCGCGCACGGCTGAGCCGAACGTATCGAGCATCTGAGGCACGTCGGTATGCAGGCTCTCCGCTGCGGCCGGGCCACGGCCGAGCTCCCACAGCGACGTTAATCCCCCACGTAGCGACGTTGACCGGGCCCGGAAGCGTCGCCAGAGCGTCTGCTGTCGCCCGATCCGGCGGCGCGTACGGCTGGCCGGTCAGGTCCACTACCGAGCAACCCAAGGCATTGGACAGGTCGTCGATCAGGCCGCGGCGGTTGAACCCGCGCTGACCACGTTCCAGTGCGGACAGGTACGGTTTGCTGATTCCGGCCAGCCCAGCCGCGACGTCGAGGCTCAGGCCGCGACGACGGCGGATCGTGCGTGCGCGTGCGCCGATCGCCTGCGCCTCGTCAGCGTCCACCGGGCACCTACTCTATCGCCGAGGTAAGCCCCGCCGATGCCCTAGCGGAGAGCTACCCGGGGCGATGTACCTCGGCGAAGGGGTACGCAGACCAGGCTACTGATGCCCCGTTCAAGGCCCGGCGCCGGTTCTCTGCACATCGCCCGGGGCCGCCTACTCGGTGCCGCCTGATGCCGGGTCGAATAGGCGGTGCGCGAGAACGTCCACAGGGCACGTAAGCCCGCAGGACTCCATGGGGGACGGTGTAGATGGTCTACGTTTGTCCACGGTTTGTTCGCAAGATGCCCGGCGGCCAACGCTGCCGAACGGAAGGTATGCAGCTCAGAGCCGTGATCGGTGCTAGTGCCGCTGTTCGAAACATCCCGGTAGACGTTCCGCTTCGACCACGCTGTCGCGGGCAGCAGTCTTCAGGTCTGCGCAAAATCTCGCAGGGTTCCGTGATTGGAAAGCGTTCCATGGTCAGGGCGTGCATGGATATACTCCTTCGGGACGAGAGGGAGGACCGTGCCGGACGCGAATCAACTACCGCGTGCTGCGCATGAGCGCGTGACATCCCGTCCGCGGCCGGGTGATCGGAAGAGTCGGCAGGAGACCGCCAGGCCGTCAACGCCTATCTGTGGTGAGAGCCCGGGCGCCGGTATGAGTGGGTGCGCACCAACCTGAAAAGCGTGATCGTGATGCTATTACCCGCTCGTCCACCCCATACCGCACCGCCATGTGGGGTGGTACTCGGCGTCGCCGACGACGCGCGTATATTGCCCGAAATTTAAGGAGAAATCATGCACGAGTATGGCGTTTCGATATTCAGTGTTATTTACCTTATCATCGGTGTGGTGGTAGCGCTCACTAACGGATATGCGATCCATACTTTCGGCCAACTCCTGTCTTTCCTCCTGGCCATGTTCCTCTGGCCCCTTGTACTGCTTGGCGTCAACCTCCACGTAGCCGTCTAGCTGACATCGCCCCCGATATGGAGACATATCGGGGTTATTCCGCCTGCATTAGCCCCGATATGTCTCCATGTTGGGGTGTGCGCGGCGCGACGATGGGTCGACCGGTGTCCTGCGGCCCTGCGAATCACCCGTGCGGTGACGGTTCTGTTGCAGTAGGTAATAAAAAAGAGTTGGATAACTCTACCGGGTGATATGATCCACCACTGATGGCCTATTGTCCGGTTGGTTTCGTGCCTGGGTGAGGACGTGGCATGGACCTCATGTCGTGGAGATATGGGGGCACCGAACGGAGAGGCTGGCGGCCATGCTGACCGGGACGTGGTCCATCATCAACAGCACCAACAGCGTAGGTCTGAGCAGGAGCAGATACTCGCCAGCGCGCTTTCTTCGCCGCACCGTTCCCCGAGGTGCCCGACGACCTTTACTCATGCAGCGCCGAGGGAGTCATTGAACGGGCACGGGAGCGGGTGGTCATCCAGCCGCACGCCCAGGTGTCCACCAACACCTTCTTCGGACGCTTTCCGGCCAGCTACTGGCAACGGTGGACCGAGGTCACGCAGATCGACGTCAGCGCGATCGCCCAGGGCACGGGTCGGATCTCGGTCCGGGCGTCGGACAGCGTCGGCGACGTTCGCACCGTCGCCACCGTCATGGTCGAGGGTGCACAGCGTGACCATGTGCGGCTCAGAGCGCGTATCGACAGGTTCGTCGACGGCGGGGCGATGTGGCTGGAGGCTTCTACCGGCAAGGCCGCGCTCGTGCTCGATGCGGCCCGCTGGTCGGTGGCCAAGCCCGCGCGGGTGCGTCCGATCGCAGTGGTGATCTGCACCTATAACCGTGCGGGCGATTGTCTGCACACTCTGAAGACGCTGTCCCTCGACGGCACCATGTTGTCCATGGTGGACACGATCTACGTCGTTGACCAGGGCAACGACACCGTCGAGTCCCGACCAGAATTCACCGATGTGCAACGCGCCCTCGGCGCAAAGCTTCATTACCTCAGGCAGCCGAACCTGGGTGGGGCTGGCGGCTTCACCCGTGGGTTGTACGAGGTCACGGAAGCCAGTCAAACTGGCCAGGAACATATTCTGTTCATGGACGACGACATCATGCTGGAACCCGATACCGTGATCCGGCTCACGGCCTTCGCCAACTGCACGACCGAACCTACCATCGTCGGTGGCCAGATGCTTAACCTGCTGCATCCGAACCAGCTGCACGTAGGAGCGGAGGCCACGAACCTAACGATTCTGCGAGCCGGACTGCCCGTCAAGGACGCACTCATCCAATCAGATCTGACCAAGAATCACCAGGACATCCGGGTGGACGCGGAATACAACGCCTGGTGGACTTGCCTCATACCCTCCGAAGTCGTCGCCGCAATCGGCTATCCTCTTCCGCTGTTTTTCCAGTGGGATGACATTGAATACGGATTACGAGCCCGCGCCCACGGTTATTCGACGGTTACGTTGCCCGGGGCCGGAGTCTGGCATGCAGATTTCCACTGGAAGGACTGGGATGATTGGCCGCGTTACTTCAGCCTGCGTAACTCGCTGATCGTCAACGCGCTGTACGGTCTGCCCAACCGGACCGACACGGCACTATTCTTGCTGAAGCAACTTCTGCATTACATCATTTCGATGCGGTACGGCTTGGCAGCTATCTTGATCATGGCCGTAGAGGACTTCCTAGCTGGACCGAAGGTGTTGTTTGACGGGTGGCGTCGAAGCGGCCGCCGCCGTTCGCAAGCTCCGCGCGGAATACCCCAAGACGGCCCGCCATCCCGCTCATGCCATCCCCGGCATGCTAGCAACAGCGATGCCGATCACCGCTGCGCAACCGACACCCTCGCTGCCGCGTTTGGTGCTGGCCAAACGGTTGCTCTGGCAATTCCTTCGCAAACCTCGCGCCACCGCTGCAGTCAGCGCCCGCGACGCGCACTGGTGGCACGTCTCCCTGTCCGAGACAGCGGTTGTCACAGACCTCTCGCAGGAGGGTGTCCGGCTCCGCCGCCTCGACCGCAGCACGATGCTGAAACTGGGCGCCCAGGGTGTGCGTGTGATCACCCGCCTCGTGCGCGAAGGCGCTGCGCTTCGGTGTCAGTACCAGGCTGCCATGCCGGAGTTAACCAGCAGGCAGAATTGGCAGCGGCTCTTCAAAACCCGCTGACTGAATGTGCGGCATGTCCGGGAGTCAGGCAGCCCTGGTCCGTCAGCTCGTCGCGCTGGCCAGTACGCGGTCGATCTCGCCAGCAAGCTCGATGTCCAGACCGGTGATCCCGCCTTGGGAGTGCGTGCTGCAGCGGAAGGTCACGGTGCGCCAGCGGATGTCGATGTCGGGGTGGTGATTGCGGGCTTCGGCGATCTCGGCCACCGCGCGGACCGCCTCGATCGCTGCCGGGAAGCTGGGCAGTGTCGCGGTGCGCACGATGGCGTTACCGTCGCGTTGCCATTCGGTGAGCCCCTCCAGGGCATCTGCCACCTGCTCGTCGTTCCACAGTGTCGTCATGTCCCTATCCTGTCTGCTCCCGGTAGCCGGTGTGCAGCAGACATCGACACACCGTGCGTGCGGGTCAGGCTTCGCGGGTGGCTGTCCTGGCGAGGGTCAGCCCCAGACCGATCAGCAGATAGCAACCGGCTCGGATGCTGCTGGAGGCCAGCCCGTCCAGCGGCAGCGGATCGCGCAGCACGTCGGTGATCGCGAACCACCCGGTGGTGAGCAGCACCGGCTGCAGCCAATCCAGGGCAGGGATCGAGGAGAGCAACCCGAATACGATCAAGCCGCCCAACACTGCCGCGAGCACCACCAGCGGATGGTCGGTGGTCGAGGACACTGCCAGGGCCACCGCACCGACCGCGGCGAGCTGCCCCACAGTCCAGGCTGCCGCCAACGAGACCCGCACCAGCGCCGACCCCGGCCCGACCTCGGTGCCCGACAGGGTGAGCAGGCCATGGGTGTTCCCGGAAGGGCCGACCACGACCAGCCCGGTGACGATGCCAAGCACGGTGACCGCGGTGACTGCGGCCACCGCGACGGCCAGCACGCCGACCGCCTTGACCAGCACCAGCCGGGACCGGCTGACGGGCGCCACCAGCAGCCCGCGCAGTGTCCCGTGCGCGGACTCGCCGGCCAGCGCGTCGGCGGCAGCCATCGTTACGGCCAATGGCAGCAGCAGTGCTAGGGAGATCGACAGGGCCGCGACCGGCAGCACCAGCCCGTTACCGGCGATTTGGATGAGCAGT
Source organism: Actinomycetota bacterium (assembly GCA_030860695.1). Lineage (GTDB taxonomy): Bacteria > Actinomycetota > Actinomycetes > Mycobacteriales > Pseudonocardiaceae. The sequence continues at coordinate 54,997 of JALZHU010000004.1, read as the reverse complement.
CCCGACCCGCCCGGCGAGTCAGCCACCACGATGCCGATCCCGATCAGCACTGGGACGAGTGCGAGTAGGCCCAGCGCGACCTGGGTCCGCGGCCGGCGCAGCACCCAGCGCAGTTCGCTGCGCAGCAGCCGCACCAGCGGGGCGCGCACGGGACCGGACAGCGGTGCGCGCACGGAGCCGGACAGCGGTGCGCGCACGGAGCCGGACAGCGGGGCATCCCCTGCTTCGCGGGAGGAAGTCACCGCCCGTTCCCTCCGGTCAGCTGCGCGAACAGCTCGTCCAACCCCGCCCGCCAGCGCCGCGCCTCGTGCACCGCAACCCCGGCGCCGACCAGCAGTGCCACCACCGAGGGCGGGTCGGTCCCGGCCAGCTCGACGCGCACCCCGTCGGGGCGGGTCGCGGCGCTGATCCCAGCCGCATGCAGCGCCCGCATCGCGACGGCGGAATCCGGGGTGCGCACCTCCAGCGTGGGTGCCTCTCCACCGAGCAGGGCAGCTAGCGGACCCGCAGCGATCAGCGACCCCTGGTCGAGCACCGCAACATGGGTGCAGGTTGCCTCAACCTCGGCAAGCAGGTGGGAAGACACCAGCACGGTGGCGCCGTCGGTGTGCAGCTCGGCGATGATCCGCCGGACCTCTCGGGTCCCCGCGGGATCCAGGCCGTTGGCCGGCTCGTCGAGTACCACCAGTCGCCGAGGCGCTAGCAGCGCTGCGGCCAAACCCAGGCGCTGTTTCATACCCAGGGAGTAGGCACGGTACCGCCGGCCCGCAGCATCCGCCAAACCCACCCGCTGCAGAGCGCGCTCCACCGCATCCGGGATCGCCCGGGCACGCAGCAGTGGCTCGGCCGCCGCGCACCGCCGCAGGTTTTCCCGGCCGGACAGGAACGGGTGAAAGCCAGGGCCCTCCACCAGCGCGCCGACGTGCGGCAGCACCTCCGCAGCGGCTGCCGGCACCGGCGCACCGAGCAGCTCCACGGTGCCTGCGGTGGGTCGGGACAGTCCCAGCAGCATGCGGATCATTGTGGTCTTACCCGAGCCGTTGGGGCCCAGCACACCGAGCACAGCGCCGGCCGGCACGTCGAGGTCCACGCAGGACACTGCGACGGTGCGACTGAACACCTTGCGCAGTCCCCGGACCCGGATCGCCGGCCCTGCCCGCCCGGCCGTCACCGGGACAGGGCTTCGTCGAGCACCTGCTGCGGCACCGCCCGGCTCGTCGCTAGCTTCATCGTTCCTCCCGCGCGTGCGGTGCTGGGGATGATGTCGCTCTGCACTGGTTGAGAAGGCTCTGAGACCTTGAGAAGTCTCTCAAACCGTCTACAGGGTGTGGGTTGTCTATGGCCAGCGCTTCGCGGAGCCGGTGCGGGTTCATCAGGCCGGTTGTTGGCCGCCCTGCGCGCTGGGTTTGCAGCAGGGTGGCCTCGACGTCGTCGATGGTGGAGCGCAGTTCGGTGAGGATGGCACGGTCGCTGGAGGCAGCAGCTTCGCGCGGGCTCAGGTCACCGATCACGCCACGAGCATCCAGCCAGCTGGCTTCGATGTCGCGGCTCATGCGGTCGGCGGCCTCACCCGCGTCATCGTCGGACCCTGCGTCGAGAAAGTAGCTCTCGAAGATGATGGTTCGCCCTTCGCGGCCCTCCGGGTCTGGGCTGAGACGCTCGACACGCCGGTCACGTTCAACGGCGTCAGGAGCAGCGTCGCGCAGCTGGGCCTCAAGTTCGGCCAACCGCGCCGGAGAATTCGCCGTGACGGTGAAGTCCTCACCGGCCCAGTGAATCTCCCCGAGGCTCAGCACCCGCCCGTCGGGCTGGTGCCGGTGCCAGGCGATTATCTCGTCGCCGGTCTGGGTCAGCTGTTCGACGAGCCGGTCGAAAGTGTGCTGCGCGTGGGGCACCTGGTAAGTGACGCTGCAATCGTAGAGGTCGTCGCCGTCACTGTTACGCAACTGGACGGGGGGCTCGGGAGCGAAGAAGTCCGCTATCTGTTCGAGCGATGGATCTGATGCAAGCAGGTCGGCCAGGTCTCGGCGGCGGTGACGGAGAACGTGGACGGGCATCGCGAGGATGCGAGGCGCGGTGCCGTCGTGCAGCACCCGACCGCAGAACAGCTCCAACCGCTGCGCGCACTGCGAGAACAGCGTGTCGGTCAGGTGGATCGGGTCGCCGTCGGGCAGGGCGCGCAGCGTGACGCTGCTGTACGGCTGGACGTCAAGTACCTCATAGAGCGTGACCGGGATCTGCTGCCAGTTTTCGATGAGCTCGCGTTCGTCTGGGCGCAGCCAGTGACCTCGGGCGGCGAGGAATCTCTCCACGAGGCCACCCTGGAAGAGCACGAGATCCAGCAAGAACATCGCGTACTGCTGCGCGTCTTCGGTGCGGTCAATCAGCGGTGTGATCATCTCGAGGCCGGGGGCGCGCTCGGCATAGGTGCCCAGCAGTGCATAGACGAGCTGGGCTCGCGCGGTCAGGGCTGGTACCGCGTCGCGCCGGCAGCAGGCCTTGAACTTGCGGCCCGACCCGCACGGGCAGGGGCTGTTGCGCCCAATATCGCTAGCCGTCGCGGTCGCGGCGATGGCCGCGCTCAGCCCCGGTCGCAGCGGGCTGGGATGTTCGGCGCGCCGCAGGTATCGGTCAGCTGTGACGTAGTCGCCGCGCGCGGCGGCGTGCTGGGCGCCATCGTGCAAAGCCGGCTCCAGGCCGGGACGCAGCGTCAGCGCCTCGTCGATCAGGTCGCGAGCGGTTGCGGAGTCCCCAGCGCCTTCGGCCGCGCGAGCAGCGAGCAGCGCAACGGCAGCTTTCTCCTCCCTGCCTCGAGCATGCGATCGCAGCGTCGCAAGCTGTGGCTCGACCACACCGCCCTGCACCGTGTGGCACTCGATCCGGCCGGAAAGCAAGCCCAGCGCGTTATCCGTGGCCGAGGCCAGAGCATCGAGCAGGAACCGGATGTGATCCCCATCCAGCGCTTCCCCGCCCGTGAGCATTCCCGCAACAGTCTCAACGTCGATGAGCAGTTCGTTGTCCGTGGCCATCAAAGCAGGCTAGTCCCAGCCATCCCCGAGCCGACATGGAGACATATCGGGGCAACGAGACGGTCGATAGCCCCGATATGTCTCCATGTCGGGTACGGATCGGCGCGCGCTACAGCGGGGGTTGCGCTGAAGGGAGGCAGGTCGTCACCGCATCCGACGGGGCCAGTGGGCTGTGCGCTGCGGTGCTGGTGGCCCTGGCCCGTCGTGGCCGGCAACGTGGTGAGCAAGGACGAGCTGCTGCGTGCAGCGCGGGGCGAGGAGCAGGCCGCCAGTCGCAACGTTGTGGAGGTCCACATCGGCTACCTGCGCCGCAAGTTGGACGCGGTCGGGGCCGGTGCCGTGCTGCAGGGCCGAGGCGCAATGGACACACAGACGCTGCTCAGTTCGAAAGCGATGTTCTCCGATCCTGGTGATCTCTTAGCCATGATCACAGATCGTGAGAGTCCCAGGCCTGGCTTCGACGCCTCTTCATAGTGGTGTGTCACCCGCTCCTTCCAGGTTCATGCCGGAGAGCCACTAAAGCCTAGGGGAATCCCTGATGTTAGGTTCCCTTTCAGGCATCTATCGTGAAATGTGTCATCAGTGCGACAGCGCAGACCTGCTAATCTGACGGTGAGAGCGCTCGGGTCTGCCACCACTATACCCGAGCTCGACCCATACACCTTATCTGTGGCTACCGTATGTAACAGCAGGGTTCCGTGACTGTCCCTAATCCTGTGTCAACGCCATAATCATGACAATTGGTGGATATGTCATGATGAGTGCGCGAGCGGGAAGCCCGAACAAGCAACACGGAGGCTGCCACAAGCAAGGATGGGTACTGCCAGACGGGGGCGGAGAGATTTATCAGGCAGATAAAGGAGACAGTCACTCACAAATACAGATATCTGCAAAGAAATTGATACAATTCAAACAAAAGGGGGCCATAGGTGTCGAGTCCACTTCCGTTAGCCGGCAAGAAGGTCGCCGTCCTGGTCGAGAGTCAATATATTCCTGGTGAGATCAAGATTTATCAAGAACGCTTCGCTGGCTATGGCGCCACGGTCGATCTGGTATCGCGACTGTGGGGACAGCCAAAACTGAGATTCTACAGCACAGTCGAGCCCGAGGGCGAAAACGTGCCGCCGATAGAATGGCTCGAGGTGTCACTCGATGTCGATAACGTCAACCCTGACGACTACGCTGCGGTGATCATGGTCGCGAACTATCCTAGCGTCCGGCTTCGCTTTAGTGAAGGGCCAATTAACGCTGGCACTGCCGCCGACGTCGCGCGGCGCGCGCCTGCAGTACGTTTCTTCCGCCGTGCCATGCAAAACTCGAGAATCATCAAGGGGGCGCCGTGTCATGCGCTGTGGTTGCTGACACCGTCACCTGATCTCCTCGCTTCCCGCAAGGTTATCTGCAATTCTGTGGTGCTGGCAGATGTCGTCAATGCCGGCGCGGTTTACACCCCATGCCCTGCCGGTACGCCCGAAGAAAAGCAGGTAATCGTCGACCGTGACTTGGTGACAAATTCTACGTGGCATGCCAGTGAGGCATTGGTGGATGCGATCAAGGATTTGATCGTTGCACTACCGGATCAACCTCAACCGGAACCGCTGCCCCCAGCGGTAGTCACCTCCGATAAGCGGCGTATCCTGATCGCTGTGTCAGAATGGGGGTATTGGGGCGAGGAGCTCGTTGGCCCGGTTGGTGAGTTCGATCGGGCTGGCTACACTGTTGATTTCTGCACACCAACGGGTAGGCGGCCAAACGCGATCCCGGTCAGCATGGATCCTGATTTCTTCGATCCGCCATTGCAAAGGCCGGTAACCACTCCGGAAATGGCAGCGCGGGTCCGCGAAATCGACGATCCGACGACGGAGCAGGGCAAGCGCCTCGAAAACCCCATCAGCCTTGTCAACTGGTTTCCGGAGCGACCGTACTTTGCGGCCCCCGCGTTCGTACGTGAGCTTGAGGCCTACAACCGCGCCCTTGATCAGGCGGTGCGAGGGATCGAAAAATACGATGCGATCCTGATCGTCGGCGGTTCCGGTGCCATCGTTGATCTCGTCAATAATCAGCGGGTGCATGACTTGATCATTGCCTTCATGCGTGCCGGTAAACCGGTCGCCGCGGAATGTTACGGCGTTGGCTGCCTGGCTTTCGCCCGCGATATGAACGAGCGGAGGAGCGTCATCTGGGGGAAAAATGTTACCGGCCACTGCCTGGAGTACGATTATAAAGCCGGCACGGTTTTCGTCGAGGCACGCGGCCGCCCTCTCAACTTTGATATGGGCCCCCCGCCCTATGCCTTGGAGTTCATCCTTCGGGACGCCACTGGACCAGATGGTGCCTATCACGGCAACTTCGGCCATCCAACGAGCGTCATCGTCGATTACCCGTTTATTACTGGACGCTCGACGCCAGACAGTATCCTCACTGGGCAGAAGTTGATTGAAGTTCTTGACGGGCAGCCACCGCTGCGCCGCTGGGGCTGGTAACGTTCAAACCGTCGATCACGGGTTCAGCCTTGCCTGTATCGATTCTGGGGCTGCGCTGCGCCGCCACGCCGAACAGGTCCGGGTCTGCTGATGGCTGCAAGGTGAAGCGGCCCGCCCCGGTAACGTTGAGGTTCCCCGGCGTCCATTGAGGAGTTCCCGCGTGCCCACCGCTGCCCCCTCCCGCGTGCGCACCGACTTGCGCAATGTCGCCATCGTTGCACATGTCGATCATGGTAAGACCACGCTCGTCGACGCGATGCTGCGCCAGTCCGGCGCCATCGCCGGGCGTAGCGAGGTGGACCGAGTGCTGGACTCCGGTGATCTGGAGCGGGAGAAGGGCATCACGATCCTCGCCAAGAACACCGCGGTTACCTGGTCCGCACCGGACGGTGCCGTCACCATCAACGTGGTTGACACTCCCGGGCACGCCGATTTCGGCGGCGAGGTGGAGCGCGGACTGTCGATGGTGGACGGTGTGCTGCTGCTCGTCGACGCCAGCGAGGGCCCATTGCCGCAAACCCGCTTTGTGCTGCGCAAGGCGCTGGCGGCGCACCTGCCGGTGGTGCTGGTGGTCAACAAGGTGGACCGGCCGGATGCCCGGATCGAAGCAGTGGTCGAGGAGACCCACGACCTGCTGCTGGATCTCGCCGCGGATCTGGAAGGGCTGGAAGCCAGCACCGCCGAGGCGGTGTTGGACATGCCGGTGCTCTACGCGAGCGCCCGAGCCGGCCGCGCCAGCCTGACCCGCCCGCGCGACGGCGAGCTACCGGACGCCGAGGACCTCACCCCGCTGTTTGACGCCATCCTCGACCATGTGCCCCCGCCCGCAGGTGATGCCGAGGCGCCGTTGCAAGCGCACGTCACTAACCTCGACGCGTCGACTTTCCTGGGCCGGATCGCGCTGTGCCGGGTTCGTGCCGGGCGGCTGCACAAGAGCCAGACTGTGGCGTGGTGCCGACAAGACGGATCGATCTGCCCGGTTCGGATCACCGAACTGCTGCGCACCGAAGGGCTGGAGCGGGTCCCAGCTACCAGCGCGAAGGCCGGCGACCTGATCGCCATTGCGGGAATTGCGGAGATCACCATCGGCGACACCCTCGCCGACGTCGACGATCCGCGCCCGTTGCCTCGGATCACTGTGGACGAGCCGGTGATCGCCATGACGATCGGGATCAACACCAGCCCGCTGGCTGGCCGCGGCGGAGGTCGCAAGCTCACCGCCCGCCTGGTTCGCAACCGGCTGGACGCCGAGCTAGTCGGCAATGTGAGCATCCGGGTGTCGCCCACCGAATCGCCGGACACGTGGGAAGTGCAAGGTCGTGGTGAGCTGGCCCTGGCTGTCCTGGTGGAGACCATGCGGCGAGAGGGCTTCGAGCTCACCGTGGGAAAACCCGTGGTTGTCACCCGTACTGTGGATGGCACCCTGCACGAACCGTTCGAACACCTCACCGTGGACGTGCCCGAGGAGTACGTCGGTGCCGTGACCCAGCTGCTGGCCGCCCGCAAGGGCCGGGTGGAACAGCTGGGCACTGCTTCTCCAGACGGCTGGGTGCGGCTGGAGTTCACGGTTCCTTCCCGTGGGCTAATCGGTTTGCGCACCGAGTTCCTCACCATGACCCGAGGCACCGGCGTCGCTCACCACGTCTTTGACGGCTACCGCCCGTGGGTGGGCGAGCTGCGCACCCGTCGCTCCGGGTCGCTGGTCGCCGACAGGTCCGGAGTGGTCACCGGGTATGCGCTGGCGCAGCTGGCTGACCGGGGCACCTTCTTTGTGAAGCCCGGTGCGGCCGTCTACGCCGGGATGGTGGTCGGCGAGAATCCTCGCTCCGAGGACCTGGACCTCAATGTGTGCCGGGAGCGCAAGCTCACCAACGTGCGCTCCTCCACCGGTGAGGAGCTCGAGCGGCTAGCTCGGCCACGGATGCTCGGGTTGGAGGAGGCGCTGGAGTTCTGCGCCGCCGACGAGCGCGTCGAGGTGGCTCCGGACGTGGTGCGGGTGCGCAAGGTCATCCTGGACGCCACCCAACGCGCCCGGCAGCGCGCCCGTGAACGCGTGGCGCGGACCCCCATCACGTCGGCCTAACCGAGACCGGCCGGTTGCGTAGTACGGCGAGCAGCGCAGCAGTACTACCGGCAGGGTGTTGGTCACCGCCGCGATGGTGTGGTGACCGTCGTAGGTTGCACTCACCACGATGTCCCGCGGTGTGCACCGGGTCCAGCGCACCCTCGCAGCCGGTCGCTGCTGCACGGTTACGATGCCAGTCGGGTTCTACCGTGGTCAACGGGAGCCTGAGGTCGGGCAGCGCGGATTGCTTGGACAGGGAGTTGTAGGAGGCATCGGGATGGGCGGCTCTGTGCAAAGGCAGCGCCCACCCCGGTGCCGGTCCTGGGGCATGTCCTCATTTCGCTAGTGGTCTGTTCAGCTGTTTCCGGTTCACCTCAGCCATTCGGTTAGCATGTCGCGCAGGCGATACCTCCGTTCTCATCGAGCGAGATCACGCAAGAGCCGGTGACATGGGGATCGAGCACGATCGTGCGGCCGCGCTTGCTCACCATAAGGTTGGTAAAACCTACTGCACCCCGGTGCAGCTGACAGGTCGCAGGAATCGCCCTGCGACGGTCGCGGATTGAGTGATCTCCGTACTCGGGCAAAGGCGAGTTACTCTGTTCGGTTGCCACTTGTCGTCCTCTTCATTCTTCTGGTCAGATTTGCCGCGAGCACAACTGATTCACATGCCATTTCATAGCATCCTGCATTGGCACTGCTAGCGGCGAAGGTGTCGTCGATCCAATAGATTCTCGCGACAGATGCGGGCATCGGTCATCGCGACGACACACCGCGTCTTCGTAACGACACCGGTACCGGTTACTGCCCGTCCTCGCCCCCGTTTCGGTGACCAGGTGACACGGTAGTCCCCTTTCGGATTCGTCTCGTGTGGGGCCCGCATCCAGCGCCGGGCGGTAACACTGAAGGACCTCCGGTAGTCAACGCGGGTGTGCCGGTTTGCAATTGGCCCGACGCTGGGCGTTGACTGGTAGCGTTATACGTTTTGCAGTCGGTAGTCGAGTGACCGCGTGTGATCGCGAAGAACTGTCAAGGAGGTGGGCCGGTGCTAGGTGATGCCAAACTCGGTGCGGTGCTGCGTGAGCTCCGGACAGTGCGTCGACTGACATTGGCAGCGGTCGCACGGCACGCTGGATGCGTTGAGTCGACCGTCTCGTACGTAGAGTGCGGGCATCGTCGGCTTCAGCCTTGGCTAGCTCAAGAGCTTGACCGGATCTATGAGACGGGTGGCGTGATCGCGGCGCTTGCGTCGGGAGTCGGTGACAAGCCACACGAAGATCCCGCTTCTGGGGTACCCGAGTCAGACGTGTTTGTTGTATTGCTGCCGCGAGGAGGTGTCTCGGTGCCACTGTCGCGGCGTGAGCTGCTTGCCGCTCTTGGCGTCGGTATTGCAAGCGGCAGGTTGCAAGGCCAGTTCGAACGAGCTTTAGATGACATTAGCCTCGATAGCGATCTCCTGAAATATTTCAAAGATGCCTTTAACGGCTTCCAAGAAGCTGCGCGGATGCTACCGCCGCAACATCTAATGGACGGACTGTTGGGTAATGTCGCTATCTTGGATGGTCTACGCCGCCGCGCAGCCAAGCGAGACAGGCAACATTACTGCAATCTGCAAGCCCGCTACGCTGAATCGTTGAGCTGGTTAAGTGAGGAGGCGGGCGATTTGCCAGGCGCGATGTACTGGATCGACCGAGCGTCGCAATGGGCGCAAGCTGTGAACTGGTCGGCGATGACAGAGTACAGTTTTGTTCGACGATCGATGATGGTCATCAGCTTCTCCGGCGATGGGCGGCGAGCTATCGACCAAGCGCGTCATGTATTCGAGATTTCAGACGCCTCGCCGCGCATGAAAGGACTGGCAGCCAAGCAAATGGCCTTTGGATATGCGCTTGCGTGCAATAGAGATGCGAGTTATCGGGCCCTCGATGAGGCTATGGATTGGCTTGCCCAGCCGGCTCGGGAAGATGACACATTGCTCGGTCAACGCAGTGTCGTGGACGATGACCTGTTTGCTATCTTTCAAGCAACGTACGATATCAACCTCGGCCACGGAGCGCGCGCGATTCGGGTGCTGGAACCCAGGCTGGCGTCGCTGTCGAGGTCATCTGTGCGCACGCCACCATTACCCGTGCCAAGCTGGTACGCGCCTATGCTCACGCTGGCCAACCTGCTGAAGCGTGTCGCTTGGCGCGGGAAGCGCTTCGCTCCATTGAGCAAGTTGACTCGCTATCTGCTCGCAGTGAGCTGCGCCGCACCATGCGCGTACTTGATCAATGGCATGGCCGCAGTGATGTGCAAGATCTAATGCACCGATTGGATGGCCGCACACCTTCACATAAGATATCTCATCTGAAGTGACTCCTCACATACGCCCCCATCGGCCGACCGCCGGGTGACGCGATAGGCACCGGCTCCTTTCCGGTCGGCAACGGCGGCAACAAGATCGGTATCCTCATAGTGTAAACCAGCACCGGCATCCGTGGCATACCCATCCGGCAACAGTCCGGAAGCTATGCACTGTTGGAAAAGCTCCCGCCGTTCACTGTAGTGAACTGCGTTTGAGTACGGCAGGAAGCCAAGCCCATCGGCGAGTGGCCGTACATCTCCGAACGAGTCGGTGGTGCCTCCGGTGTGCCAACACAGTGATCCCGCCGACTCCCCACCGAGCACCACACCGCTTTGCCAGCAGTCGCGCATTATCTTATCAAGAGTGTGCACCCGCCAGACGGCAAGTAGGTTAGCCAGGCTCCCCCGATCCACCCAAATCACATCTTGTTCATGCAGGTGCGCCGATACGTTCTGCACATTCGGCTTCTCGAAAAATGACAAGTGGCTTGCGTCGACACTGCTATCCGTGAAGGCTGCATAGAAGGCATCGATGCTGGTTTTCCGGTCACCGGTTCCGGTGGTGAGGAAGCATAGCTTCGGATGCGTTGGGTTGCCAGCTAAGTCAAATGCGTATCGGAATATGAGCGACGGTTGCCACGGGTTCCGAGCTCGATTAAAACCCATAGACGTAGCCAGGATAGTCGGTCTTTTGGCGGGCACGGCGGGCTCCTTTGCGCAGCGTGGGGCAACGAGACTTTAGAGGCAGGTAACCCTGACGGGCCGCCACGTCAACTAGGCCGCCCGCGCCCACCAACCACGACCCCGGTCGCACCCCGGGACATCGTGTTGCGGCAGCATGTCGCCTCGTGAGAACGCCCGGCGGCGCGTGCAGGGTGGTGACGGCGCTCATTGTCGCAGCCGCGCTCGTCGCCTGCACACCGCAACCACCCTCCCTGGTCGGGCCGCGCAACCCCCCTGCGAGCTCCTCGGTCACCTCGCCCCCTGCGCGGGAGGTGGTGTTTGGAGTGGACCGGCTGGTCGGCGGTTTCAACCCGCATACCCTCGCCGATTTGACGCCGGTCTCCGCGGCCATCACGGGACTGCTGCTGCCCTCGGCGTTCCACCAGACACCGGCCGGGCAGTGGGTGCTCGATAACACGCTGCTGGACTCCGCCGAGGTCACGAATACTGAACCGTTCACCGTCACCTACCGGATCCGGCGCAACGCGCAGTGGTCGGATATCACCCCCATCGCCGCCGAGGACTTCGGCTATCTCGTTGAGCAGATGCGCAGCCAGCCCGGCGTGGTGGACTCGGCCGGTTACCAACTGATCGACCAGGTGGTCTCCCGGGACGGTGGCAAGACCGCCGAAGTGGTCTTTCTCCGGCCCTACGCCGGCTGGCGCACCCTGTTCCGCCACCTGCTTCCGGCGCATCTGCTCAAGGATGCGCCGGGCGGCTGGAGCAAGGCGCTCGACGACGGCCTTCCAGTCTCCGGCGGCCCATTCGCTATGACCTTGGTGGATCGATCCCGCGGCGAGATGGTGCTGGAACGTAACGACCGGTACTGGGATACCCCGGCGCAGGTAGACCGGATCCGGTTCCGCCAGGGCGGCGAAGCCACTCTGGTCGAGGCGCTGCGCACCGCTGGTGCGCAAGGTGCCCTGTTCAGCCGTCCCAATGCCATCACCGAGTCGCTGCTGCGCGCCGCCAACCTGGGTGTGACCCCGACTGTCGTGCCGCAGCCGGTGCTCGTCTCGGTACTGCTGCGCCCGGCCAGCCACGTGTTGAGTGATCAGCGGGTGCGTACCGCGGTAGCCGCCGCGCTGGACCGCCCCTCCCTGATCGCGACCGGAGTCGCCAGCGGGCCCTCCGCGGCGCTGCGGGCCGACTCCGAGGTGCTCGCCCCGTCCGCGCCGGGATATCACGTCACCGCGCCGACCATCGGGGTCCCGGTGCAGCCGGATCCGGACACGGTAGACCGGTTGCTCACTGACGCCGGGTACACCCGTGGCCCAGCGGGATGGGAACGTGCGGGGCAGCCGCTGTGGCTGGTGGTGGCGGCGCCGGCGAACCGCGAGCCATACGGGACGCTCGCTGTCCGGGTGGCCGATCAGCTTCGAACCGCTGGAATTGATGCCCAACTACGTGAAGTCGATCCCGACGAGCTTTTCGGCACCATGCTCGGCGCGGGTGTCGAGGAGGTGTCCTCTCGCCCAGGGACCGCCGAGGTAGCCGATCCAGTGCTGGCTGAGCCAGACGTCGACATCGTTGTGCTGCCGCAGCCCGCAGCCGGCCATCCCGCCACCCAGTTGGCGTCCTGGTACGGCTGCCCTCTAGTGGTGCCGGCCAGGCTGGCGCCGGCGCCGCCCAACCCGGCTCAGTTATGCGACCTGAGCCTGCAGCCGCTGATCGAGCGGGCGCTCACCCAGGATGATCCGGTGGGAGCAGTTCCGCCTACCGTCGAGGCGGCGCTTTGGGAGCAAGCCGTGACGGTGCCGCTCTACCAGCCGGCTTCGCTGCTCATTACCAGCAGTCAGCTGCCTGACACGGTCCCGGGCACGCCGCTGGAAGGTCCGTTCGACGGCGCCGCCCGCTGGCAACTTCGCCAGTGAGACCAGGAGGTCTGGTTGATAAGAAAGTCGAGACCCATTCCGCTGCTGATCAGCTTTTTGGTGGGGATCGTGTGCCTCGCCCTCGCCGTGACCGGTTGCGTGGCAGCCAGCGGGCCTCCTCGTCCCGACGGCGGCGGGCCGGCGAATGCCGGCGCGCGCGGTGACAACGGAGACGGAGCATATCGCGCCCCGAAGGTCCCGCCTGGGCCTGCGGTCATCGTCGCGCTCAATGCACCGTTCTCCGCATACAACAACAAGACCGCGCAGACGGATAACAACCCGGACAACGCACTGGTGCTCAACCAGGTGCTCGTAGACCCGTTCATTGTCGATGGAAACGGTGAGTTCCTGCTCAACTCCGACGTGTTGGTGTCAGCCGAGCTAACTTCGAAGGATCCTCAGGTCGTCACGTACAAGATCAAGTCGAACATTAGATGGTCGGACGGTCAACCGTGGAATTGCAAAGATTTCTACCTGGCCTGGCTCGCAGGCAGCGGAAGAACGGTTTATTTCAAGCCGGTGACCACCCGAGGATTGGAGCGGGTGACCGCTGAGTGTCGCGACAAAAACACGTTCGTCGAGACCTACCAGTCGCCCTACGCCGACTGGCGTTGGAACTATATCCATAATGCCATCCTTCCTGCACATATTCTCGAGCGGGAGACTGGAATGGCAGACATCACCGCGCTGAACCCGACGTCTGCGCCAGCAGACCTGAAGAAGGCCGGTGACTTCTGGAACAGCAGGTGGATCGGTTTCGACGCCAATACGATGCCGGCATCGGGTCCGTATCAGTTCGACAGCTCGACGTCGAGCCAACAGACCGTGCTCATCCGCAACAAAGCCTGGGTGGGCAACCCCGGAGGCCCGGAGATGATCGTGCTCAAGCCCGTTACCGACAGCGCCGCTGTGGTGCAGGGCCTGGCGAACCGGCAGTTCAGTGTCGTGCAACCGCCGGCTGATCCGCTGCTGGCGGATCAGCTGCGGGCACTCTCGAGTCAGGGCGTGATATTCGAGGCGCGGGGTGGCCCCACCGTCGAGCACCTGGACCTCAATCTCGCCAGCCCGCTGTTCAAGGATCCGGTCGTCCGGACCGCTTTTGCCCAGTGCATCGATCGCAACAAGCTGGTCGAAGAACTGGTCCGCGGTGTGCGCCCGGAAACTCAGCCACTGGGAAGCCTCGCGTTTCTCCCGGGTGATGCGACCTACGAAGATCTCTACTCCGATAAGATGGTTGCCGACTCCCAGAAAGCACAGGTGACGCTGGAGCGAGCGGGCTGGGTACTGGGTTCCGACGGCGTCTACTCCCGGGCGGACCAGCGGCTGTCCTTTTCCATCAGTCACGACGGTTCCCCGGTTCACACCAGGGAAGTAGAACTGATCAGGGAGCAATGCAGGCAGGCGGGAATGGAGATTGCTGACGGCGCCACACCGAGCGGTCTAGGCGACGCTGTTGCCCACGGACGGTTCGATGTCGTCCTGACCACGACCACGAGCTCGCGTACTGCACGAGCGTGGTCCCTGGCCGACCATTACGCGACCAAAGGCGAGCGCAACTACCAGCGCTACAGCAACCCTAAGGTCGACACTGCACTGGGTATCGCGCAGACTGAGTACGCCGAGTCCACCCAGGTGGACGCTCTCGCCAAGGTCGATCGGCTCCTCGCCGATGACCTCGTGTCACTGCCGCTATTCCAGGTTCCGATCATATGGTCCTACACCAACAACATAGACGGCGTCCATCGCCACGCCTCGTATGGCATCACCTGGAACGCCAATGAATGGACAGTGAGCTAACCCACCTGGACTAGTCGGCCGCTCGTGGATTCGCTGCTTGCTGAGCCAGCCACGACGCTGAGGACATTGAGAGCTGTTGAGCTGATCCGACCGGTTTGGTCAGGTCGGGTCACTGCCGCGGAGCGCTGCCCACCAGAGGGCTAGTGTGGCGGTGAGGGCGGTGGCGCAGGCAAAGGTAAGCACGCTGCCACCGTCTAGGAACGTCCACAGTAGACCGACCACGGGGGCCGTGGTGAGCAGCCCTGCGTCGGCTCGAAGCTGACGGCGCCACCCGTAGGTAGCGGTGGTTGGGAGTGGGCCGGGACGTGCCGGGTTGTCGATGCGGCGCCCTCGAGGTTCGTCGGCCCGAACCGGACCCGAGGGGTACAGCCAGGTCCCGGCGACGTCAGCGGCGACGAGCGCCCGGCGTTGCGGATCGCCGTGCAGTTGCACCCAGGCCGGGGCCGGCAGCGTAACCAGAACCGGATCGAAGTGGACCGGGATCCAGCGCGGCGGCGAATCTAGCTCAAGCCAGGATCGGGTGAGCAGGCCGGCCTGCACCCGCACTCTGCGCACCGGCATGGGACACCCAGGCCGTCGACGCAGCCGGCGCCGGCTGATCACCTGCCACCCAGCGGTGCCCAACACCATCGCTGCGATCAGCCCGGAAAAGGCCATCCCGGACGCAGCGCGATCCACCGCGGCCAGCTCGGTGCTGCCGGGGATGAACACGGTTAAGGGATCGCGGGGGTCGTAGGCAACCTCGGTACGGGCCCCTACCGGGGGAGCCGGCACCGCAAGCTCGACTGTGTCGGTTCGCTGCACACCAGCCGTCGACCAACGGATCTCAACCGCACGGCCAGCAGCGCTGATTACCTCCCCCTGGGCTCGAGCGGTGGCTTCCGAGACCCGGGCACCGACGGTGGCCACCGTCAGTGCCGACATGCCCACGATAAGCGCACAGACCAGCAAGACCAGTGCGGACGTACCCGCCCCGTACCGGAGCGCACGGCTGCGGCGGGAGCGGGTACGGCGGATCACTGGGTGAAACCAATGTCGGTATAGACGTAGCTAGCGAAGCCGAACGCTCCGAAATTGGCGACACCGTCGCGGACCGCGACTACGTCGGGACGCTGGTAGAGCAGCAGCGAGTGTCCGGTCTTCCAGATCTCCCGGTCGATCTGGTTGGCGATCTCGATCTTGCGGGCTGGGTCGAGTTCGCGAGTGGCCTGCGCGTACAAGTCGTTGATGACGTCGTTGCCGATACCACCCCAGTTCTGCTGGGTGTCACTCCTCGTGCCGTAGATCGAGCTGGTCGACGAGACCGGGAAAACCGTCCCGATCCAGGAAAAGTGAGTGATATCGAAGTTTCCTGGAGTGAGGTACTTGCTGAAGAAGTCACCGGATGGTACTGGAGTAATCTCGACTTTCACGCCGATCTCGGAGAGAAACTGCTGCACCTGGCGGGACTCTTGCTCGCTGGTCGGGGTCTGGGTCGGGATCACATCCCGGATCACCAGTTCCCGGCCGTCTTTACGTCGGGTGCCCTGACCCTCCCGGATCCAGCCCAGGGCGTCCAGCATCCTGGACGCCTCTGCTGGGTCGTAGGCAATGACCTGGGAATTGTCCTGGTAGCCCTGTTGGCCCTGGACATAGATGTGGTTGCCTAGCGGCCGGGCGTTCGGCACGATCCGGCCAATCAACGCCTGCGTTATGGCTTGGCGGTTGATGCCCTTCTGGATTGCGATGCGCAACTGCTGGTCGGCCAGGATGTTGCCGGGGCGTCCGTTGAATGTAATGTGCCGGAAGTTGGGGGCCAGCGCCCTGCGCACCGTCACCCCAGCTGCGCTCTGCGCTCTGGTGAAGGAGTTGACGTCGGGGCCAATGTCCACGAAATCGGTCTCGTTATTGGCTAGCGCGTCGAACTGCGCCTCGGTGGGGATGGCGCGGAAGATGATCTGGTCCAGCCGGGGTTTGCGCCCCCACCACTTCTCGTCGCGTACCACCGTGATGGTGTTGGCGGTCCGGTCGATCTGCGCCACCTTGAACGGGCCGGCCGTCGTCAGGAACTCCTGGGCCCAGCCGGAGTTGAACACTGCCGGATTGGAGTTGGTGGAAGCCGGGTACAGCGTACTGAATGGACTCTGCCAGTCGGAGAAAGGCGTCGCATAGGTCACCACAGCCTGCTTGTCGGACGTCCCCCGCGTGACCGATGCGATGTCGGAGTACCCCGTACTGGAAACGATCTGAAAGTCCTTGTTGCTGCCGTTGAGGGCCTGCCACTGGGCGCGGAAATCCTCCCAGCTGATCTGTGTGCCGTCACTCCAGGTGGCCTCGTCACGCAAAGTGTAGGTGACCACCTGCGGATTGGTACTGGTCAGCTCGGCGGACTTGAGGTAGTCCTCGTTGGCCTTCACCGTGCCATCGGGCTGGGCAAGAAAGAGGATCGGCATGACGCTACCGACCACGTAAGAGTTGTTAAGGTCCGCCCCGTCGATCTGGTGATAATTGAAGTTGGGCGGAAGGTAGTCGATCGTCCACCGGAAGGTGCCGCCGTCGCGCAACGTGTCGACTGGCGCCGCTCCAATGTCGATGACGCCGATCTGCGGACCGGGTCCGTTCTGTCCGCCCGCGCCTCCAGCGCAGCTCACCAGCATCAGTGTGAGAGTTGCGGCCAGCACCCCCAGCAGCCGTTGTCGCATTCGCCCGCCCCCTTCCGTGATCGTGTGTCAGGACTGCACTCACAGCACCGAGTGCGCCGCCGCGTAATGGCAGGCTGCCTCGTGTTCGGTCTCGCCCCGCTGCTCCCGTGCAGGCTCCTCCTGCTCGCAGCGCGACTGCAGCTCGGGGGGCAGCGCGGCGTAGCGGAAGCAGCGGGTACGAAACCGGCAACCCGATGGCACGTCGGCCAGGCTGGGCAGATCGCCGGTCAGCAGGATCCGTTCCCGGGCGCGCTCCTTGGTCGGGTCGGGAATCGGAATCGCCGAGAGCAGCGCCTGGGTATACGGGTGCTGCGGCGCGTGGTACACCGCGTCGATCGGCCCAATCTCGACGATCTTGCCCAGATACATCACCGCGACCCGGTCGGCCATGTGCCGAACCACAGCGAGGTCGTGCGCGACGAACAGCATGGCCAGGCCTAGCCGGGCCTGCAGCTCCTCGAGCAGGTTGATGACACCGGCCTGGATCGAGACATCCAGCGCAGAGACCGGTTCGTCGAGCACGAGCACCTTGGGTTCCAAGGCCAGTGCCCGGGCGATGCCGATGCGCTGGCGCTGCCCACCGGAGAACTCAGCGGGGTAGCGACTGGCGTGTTCGGGACGCAACCCCACCAGCTTCAGCAAGTCGGGAACTCGCCGTTGAATCTCCGCAGCCGGGACACCATGGGTGCGCAGCGGCTCGGCGAGCACGTCGAATACCGGTAACCGCGGGTCCAGCGACGCGATCGGGTCCTGGAACACGACCTGCAGGTCCCGGCGCAATAGCCGGCGCCGCCGCCGATCCAGTGTGGACACATCGGTGCCAAGCACCTCGATCCGTCCCTGTGCCGGTGCGGCGAGGTTGAGGATCTCCATCAGGGTGCTGGTCTTTCCGCAACCGGACTCACCGACCAGCCCGAGAGTCTCCTGCTCACGAAGCTCGAAGGAGATGTCGTCCACAGCGCGCACAGTGCCCACCTGGCGACGCAGGATCGTGCCCTTGCGCACCGGGTAGTGCCGCACCAGGTGCTCGACCCGCAATACCGCTGCACCGCGTTCTGGGGACAGAGCGCAGTAATTCCTGCTTGGATGAGTGCCTGCTATCCCCAGAACGTGCGGCTCCTCGGCCCGGTGGCAGGCGCACTGGTGGCTGTCGGAGCCGTTGATCGGCGCGAGATCGGGCTCGGTGCTGCGGCAGTGGTCGATCACCAGCGAGCATCGCGGCGCGAACGGGCAGCCGGCCGGCAGCCCGACCAGGGAGGGGGGCTGGCCCTCGATCGGCACGAGCGGCACGCGCTGCTCGGTGTCCATCCGGGGGATGGAGGCGAGCAGTCCCCGCGTGTAGGGCATCCGGGGGCGGTAGAAGATGACGTCCACCGGGCCGGTCTCCACGGTGCGCCCGGCATACATCACCTGTACCCGGTCGGCGAACCCGGCGACCACTCCGAGGTCGTGGGTGATGAGCACGATCCCCGCGCCGGTGACTTCCCGGGCGGTAGCCAGCACCTGCAGCACCTGGGCCTGCACCGTGACGTCCAAAGCGGTGGTGGGCTCGTCGGCGATGATCAGGTCCGGGTCGTTGGCGATCGCCATCGCGATCACCACCCGTTGCCGCATGCCACCGGAGAACTCGTGCGGAAACGCCCGGGCCCGCCGAGCGGCGTCGGGGATGCCGACCAGGTCGAGCAGCTCCACGGCCCGCGCGGCCGCCGCCTGCTTGGACAGCGTGCCGTGCACCAGCAGCGCCTCGGCCACCTGATCACCCACGGTGTAGACGGGGGTCAGCGCCGACAGCGGGTCCTGAAAGATCATCGCGATGCGCCGGCCACGGATCTGGGACAGCTCAGCGTCCGAGCAGCCCAGCAGCTCCCGGCCCTGGAAGCGGATCGACCCGGTGATCTTGGCCTGCGGCGGCAGCAGGCCCATGACGGCCAGCGAGGACACCGATTTCCCGGATCCGGACTCGCCCACAATGCCCAGCACCTCACCCGCGGTGACCTGGTAGCTCAGCCCGCGCACAGCGGTGACCCGACCCTGCTCGGAGGGAAACGACACCGCCAGGTCGGTGACCGAAAGCACTGGCTTAGTCAACATAGCCACGTGCTACCTCCGATTTCCGCGGGTTGAGGTCGGGTCCAGCGCATCGCGTAGCCCGTCGCCGACGACGCTCACCGACAGCACAGTGAGCACCAGGAGCCCTCCAGAAAAGAGGAACAACCAAGGGAACGTCAGCGCCGAGTTCGTGCCCGACGCAATCAGCGTGCCGAGCGAGACGTCCGGCGGTTGCACCCCGAAGCCGAAGTAGCTCAACCCGGTCTCGGCCAGGATCGCGGTCCCGACCGCGATAGTTGCATCGATGATCAGCAGCGAGGCCATGTTCGGCACAATGTGCCGGGCGATGATCCGCCACGGCGGCACTCCCATGAACCGGGCCGCCAGCACGAACTCCCGCTCGCGCAGCGACAGTGTCATGCCGCGCACGATCCGTGCGGAGATCATCCAACCGAAAGCGGCCAGCAGCGCGACGAAAAACAGCCACGTTTTGCCTCGAAAGGCGGGGGACAGAATCGCGATGATCAGGAAAGCGGGGAGCACGAGGAGCAGGTCCACCACCCACATCAGGGCCCGGTCCACCCACCCGCCGAAATACCCGGCGGCGGCTCCGACGACCGCCGCGAGCCCGGTGGAAATGACCCCGACTAGCAGCCCGATCGTCAGGGACTTCTGCAGACCGCGCAGGGTCTGGGCGAACACGTCCTCCCCGATCTGGGTGGTGCCGAACCAGTGCTGCGCCGACGGCGGCTGCAGGTAGGCGTTGGGATCCTGCTCGGCGTAGCCCCACGGGCTCAGCAGCGGACCCAGGAACGCCAGCGCGTACAGCAGCAGTACACAAATCAGCCCGATGACCGAAAGCCGGTTACGCAGGAAGCGGCGCAGCACCAACCGTCCCCAGCTGGTAGGTCCAATCGACGGCGCTACCTGAGAACCGGGCAACGCCGCGGTGCTGTGCGGATCAGTGACGGACGGCGGATTGGTGATGGACGCAGACACCGGCTACCTCCCTGTCAGATCCTGATCCGGGGATCAAGCGCGGCGTAGAGCAGGTCGGACAGCCAGCCTGAGAACAGCACCAGCACCGCCACGAACAGTGTCACCGTCGCAACAATGTTGGTGTCGTTCTGCTGGACCCCGTAGACGAACCAGTCGCCCATCCCGTACCAGCCGAAGATCCGCTCGGTGAAGACACCGCCAGTGATCAGCAGGCCGAACCCGAAGGCGAACAGGGTGGCCATCGGGATCAGCGCAGTGCGTAGCCCGTGCTTGAACAGGGCCCGGCGCCGGGTCAGCCCCTTGGCCTGCGCGGTGCGCAGGAAATCGCTGCCCAGTACATCGAGCATCGCGCTGCGCTGGTACCGGCTGTAGAGGGCGATCTGGCCCAGGGCGATGGCCAGCGTGGGCAGCACCAGGTGCGACAGCCGGTCGATCAGAGCGGCCCACCAACCACCCTGAAAGCCGGGAGAGAACTCGCCGGTGAAGTACAGCACGGTGGTGCCCGCAGCCTCGTTCAGACGCAGCCCGCCGAACTTCAGCAGCGTGCCAAGCAGGAACACTGGGGTGGACAGCACCAGGAAGGAGAACAGCGTCGCCGCATAGTCGCTGGGTCGGTATTGCCGGATCGCGCTAGCTACCCCCACCAGTACACCGACAGCGATGCCCACCACGGTGCCCAGCGCAAACAGCCGAAGGCTCACCCCCACGCGGCTACCGAGCTCGTCAGTGATGGGCTGACCCGTGATCGTCGAACCGAAGTCACCCTGCACCACGCCACCCATCCAGGCCGCGAAGCGGATCGGGATGGGTTCGTCAAGTCGCAGCTCCGCTCGCTTGGCCTCGATCACCCACGCGGGCGGCGGCGGGTTACGACCCTGCAGCTGACCCAGCGGAGAGAAGGTCAGTGATCCCAGCGCGAACGCCAGGAACGTCGCAACCAGGCACAGCAGGATGTAGTTCGCGAGACGACGCGCCAGGAATCCGGTCATCGCAAGCCCATCCGTCGTACTCCAGTTACTCCTTCAGGTCCGCGCACGCTACTACGGCTGGCCGTACAGCAGTGTCAACCGACGGCGCAGCAGCAGTACAGGTGGGCGTAGGGTCACGTGTCCATGGGGTTCATGAGGCGATCAGGAATGCGGCGTGCGGCCGCGCTCGTCGCGGGCGCCACGCTGGTGCTGGCGGCCTGCGGTGGTGGCGGTGCAGCAGGTGGCGGCGATCAGCGCCAGACCGGGTCAGCGTTCGCTGAGTGCGAGGCGAACCCAAACAGCTGCAACTCGGCCGAGCCCGGCCAGTTGGCGCAAGGGGGGCAGTTGACGTTCGCGATCGAGAAGAACATCCCGAACTGGAACCTGCTGTCCAGCGAGGGCAACGTGTTCGAGACCGGGCTGGTCCTCAAGGGTCTGCTGCCCTACACGTTCGTCACCCAGCCGGACCTCACCGTGGTGATGAGCAGGGATCTATTGGACTCGGCCACGGTAACCAACGCCAACCCCCAAACCATCGTCTACAAGATCAACGCTAACGCGGTGTGGTCGGACGGGACGCCGATCACCGCTGAGGACTTCATCTACAACTGGAAGATCCAGAACGGGCGCGACTGCCGGGATTGCCCTGCGTCTGCCACTTCCGGCTACGACCAGGTCCAATCGGTCGTCGGGTCCGACAACGGCAAGACGGTCACGGTGACGCTGTCCAAGCCGTTCACCGACTGGAAGCAGCTGTGGAGTGGTGGCTCGCCGATGTACCCCGCTCACATCGCCGCACAGCACGGGAACATCAAGACCCCGCAAGGACTGGCCGCATCATTCACCTGGTTCGGGAAAAACGTGCCGACCTATTCTGGTGGTCCCTTCCAGATCGACAACTTCAAGAACAACGAGTCGGTCACCCTGGTACCCAATCCCAGGTGGTACGGGCTGCGTCCGAAGCTCGACCGGCTGATCTACCGGATCATCACCGATGCGAGGCTGGAACCGACGGCGCTGCAAAACAAGGAAGTTCAGGTCATTTACCCGCAGCCGCAGGTCGATCTGGTGGAGCAGGTGCGGCGGATCCCCGGGGTGTCCTCCATCGTTGGGCTCGGTCTGAGCTGGGAGCACTTTGATTTGAATCTGCGGAACCCGTTCCTTGGCGACCCGGCGCTGCGCACTGCCATGTTCACCGCAGTCGACCGGCAGGCCATCATCGACAAGACCGTGGGCCAGTTCACCGACAAGATCAAACCGCTGAACAACCACAACTTCGTCCCGCAGCAGAGCGGCTACGAGGACGTGGTCAGCGAGACCGGTCAGGGTTCCGGCGACGTGGCACGGGCTAAGCAAATCCTTACCGCCGCCGGTTACAAGATCGACAATGGCCAGCTCAAGACGCCCGTCGGGCTGCCGGTGCCGCCGATGCGGATTCGCTACACCATCGGAAACCAGGTCCGCCAGGTCGAGTGCGAGTTATTCGCCCAGCAGGTCAAGCCGCTGGGGATCACCGTGCAGGTAGTGCCCACCGACGACCTCGGCGCCACCTTATCCCGGGGCGACTACGACATCATTGTGTTCGCCTGGGTGATGAGTCCGTTCCCTTACGGCGGTGCAAAGCAGCTCTGGGGCACCTTGCAGGGGAACAACTTCGGTGGCTACAGCAATCCGGACGTCGACCGTCTGATCGATGCAGCCGCGAGCTCCACCGACGAGGCGTTAGCCAAGGAGATGCTCAACCAGGGGAACCGGCGGTTGGCCAGGGATGCTTACGTGCTGCCGCTATACCAGAAGCCAACGCTCATCGCGCTGTACGACAACATCGCGAACGTGCGCAACAACTCCTCGCTGGACGGCCCCCCCTACAACGTCGCAGAGTGGGGTTTCCGGGCCACCAGTTGATGTACTGCGGGAGTCAGGGCGTCGAGTCTGGACCCACCGGAGAGCCGCAGGTGGGCTCACAGGACCACCACGTTGGGGCGACGTAGGCTACGGGCGCTGGCGGTGCCAGGAGCGCAGCCGGCCGGAGGGGCTCCCTGAAGCAGGAAGACGTCCATGCTCGCCTACGCAGTGCGCCGGGTGCTTGTGTCGGTGCCGATCCTGGTCCTCGCGACGTTTGTGGTCTTCGTCATGGTGTCGCTGTCTGGCGACCCACTGTCAGAGCTCAAGACCCGCAACCCGCCACCGCCGCCGCGCACCCTCGAACTTGAGGCCCAGCGGCTACATCTCGACGAGCCGCTGCTGGCGCGTTACTGGCGCTGGTTGACCGGGGTCGTCCGCGGTGACTTCGGTCCATCGGTGCAGTCGACCCAGGTGATTGGGACGGAGCTGGTAGATCGATTCCTGGTCACGTTTCGCCTCATTGCGGTAGCGATGCTGCTGGCGGTGGTGCTCGCAGTGGTCGTTGGGGTGATCAGTGCGGTCAAACAGTATTCCGGCACCGACTACACATTTACCTTCTTCGGGTTCCTCTTCCTGGCCATGCCATCGTTCTGGTTCGCGATCCTGCTCAAAGAAGCCGGTATCAGCTTCAATGACGCGGTCGGCAAGCAGGTGCTGTTCACCATCGGGGACAGGTCGGTTTACCTCGAGGGTGGTGCTTGGGCGTCGATCACCGACATCGTCGGCCATATGATCCTGCCCACGATTTCGCTGGCGCTGCTGTCTTTTGCGGCCTGGAGCCGCTTCCAGCGGGCGTCGATGCTCGAAGTGCTCAATAGCGACTATGTCCGGCTGGCCCGAGCCAAGGGCCTGCGGCGTGGCACGGTGATGACCCGGCATGCCCTGCGCACCGCACTGATCCCGCTGACCACCGTCACCGCGCTGGATCTCGGCGCGATCATCTCTGGAGCCATCGTCACCGAGAACGTCTACCAATGGCGCGGGGCGGGTAGCTACCTGCTCGAGTCGATCCAGCACTACGATACCTACGCCGTTGCGGGGTGGCTGCTGATCGCGGCGACCTTCGTCATCCTGTTTAACCTGGCCGCTGACCTGCTCTACGCCGTGCTTGACCCGAGGATCCGTTATGCGTGAGCGGGAGTTCACCGTTGCGCAGCGCAGCCAGGCGCAGCTGGTCCTGCGCCGCTTCCGGCAACACCGGCTGGCCGTGGCCAGCCTGGCCGTGCTACTGGCGCTCGTGCTGCTGGCCTTCGTCGGCGGCTGGTTGTGGAAGTACTCCGCCGCAGACCTCACCCCCGACGAGTCGATGCCGCCGTCCTGGGACCACCCGTTCGGCACCGACGCAGCGGGGCACGACACGTTCGCACAGGTGTTACGCGGCACTCAGATCTCGATCGGGATCTCGGTGCTGGTCGCGATCTTCTCCACCATCGTGGGAACCATGTGGGGCGCTACTGCCGGTTACTACCGCGGCAAGCTCGACACCGTGATGATGCGGATCGCCGACCTGGTCCTCACCCTGCCGTTGCTGGCAGTCGCCGCGGTACTCGGGCACAACGTCGGGGGTAGCTGGTGGCTGATCGCCGTGGTGATTGCCGGGTTGTACTGGGCCTACGTCGCGCGGGTCACCCGCGGTGTGGTGCTCTCCCTGCGGGAGAAGGAGTTCGTGGAGGCTGCCAGGGCGCTTGGCGCCAGCGACGCCAGGATCATCGTCCGGCATCTGGTGCCCAACGCGCTCGGTTCGATCATCGTGAATGCCACCGTCCTGGTCGCACTGGCCATCCTCCTGGAGACGGCGCTGTCCTACCTGGGTTTCGGGGTGCAGCCACCGGACACCTCGCTGGGGCTGCTGGTCAGCCAGGCGCAGACGGCGGTACAGACCCGGCCGTGGTTGTTCTTCTTTCCGGGCCTGTTCATCATCCTGATCGCACTGACGATCAACTTCATCGGCGATGGTCTGCGCGACGCGCTGGATCCGCAGCAGACGAGGGTACGCAGATGACCGAGCCCGTGCTCGCCGTCGCGGACCTGCAGGTGGAGTTCCGCACCGATGAGGGTCGGGTGCAGGCCGTGCGCGGGGTGAATTTCCAACTCCATCGGGGTGAAGTGCTTGGCATCGTCGGTGAGTCGGGCTCTGGCAAGTCGGTGACCTCGCTGGCCGTGATGGGTTTGTTGCCTGGCGCGGCTCGGGTGTCCGGATCGGTGCGCTTCGGTGGCCCTTCAGGGAGCACCGAGCTGCTCGGGGCGTCAGATCGGGAGCTGAGCCGGATACGCGGCCGGGGAATTTCGATGATCTTCCAGGATCCGATGACGTCGCTCAACCCGGTCTACACCGTCGGGTACCAGGTCGCCGAGGCGATCCGGGCGCACCATAACGTCACCTGGGACGCGGCGATGAAGCAGGCCGTGGAGCTGCTCGACCTGGTCAGCATCCCCAACCCGGATGAACGGGTGAGCAACTATCCACATGAGCTTTCCGGTGGGATGCGGCAGCGGGTGGTGATCGCGATCGCGATGGCCAACCGTCCCGAGGTGATCATTGCGGACGAACCCACCACCGCGCTGGACGTGACTGTTCAGGCGCAGATCCTGGAGGCACTGCACACCGCGAAGGTCCAGACCGGAGCGGCCATCCTGCTTATCACCCACGACCTCGGCGTGATTGCCGGGCAAGCGGATCGCGTCCTGGTGATGTATGCCGGCCGGGTTGTCGAGGCCGGCACCATCGAGGAGATCTTCTACACCCCGCGAATGCCCTACACGTTGGGCTTGCTGGGCAGCCTGCCGCGGCTGGACGTGCGGAGCCAGCGCCTGCACCCGATCAGCGGTGCGCCCCCATCAGTGATCAGCATGCCCCCAGGATGCCCGTTTGTTCCCCGCTGCCCGCTGGCCGCAGCGGTCTGTGAGGCAGAGGAACCTCCGCTGGCAGCGCCCGCGGGCAGCGGGCATCTGTCGGCCTGCCACTTCAGCGACAAGGTGGAGGGTCTGGAGCCCGGCGACCTGTTCCGCCCCCTGTCCCGGGACACCGGATCATGAGTCCGCAGCCGGTGCTGTCGGTGCGAAACCTGGTCAAGCACTTCCCGGTGCGCGGCCGCGGGCTAGTCCGTCGCCGGATCGGTGACGTGCACGCCGTCTGCGACGTGTCCTTTGACCTGTACCCGCACGAAACTCTGGGGCTGGTCGGCGAGTCGGGCTGCGGTAAGACCACCACGGCACGGGTGCTGCTCAACCTGCAGCCCGCGACGGCGGGACACGTCAACTATGAGGGCACCGATCTGACTCGACTGTCCCGCAAGGCCATGCAACAGCTGCGGCGCGAGTTGCAGATCGTTTTTCAGGATCCCTACGCCGCGCTCGACCCGCGGCTGCCGGTGAATGACATCATTGCTGAGCCGCTGCGCATCCACGGTCTATACGGCTGCACCGGACGCGACGACGTACGAGAATTGCTTGCGTTGGTTGGGCTCAACCCCGAGCATGGCAATCGATTCCCGCACGAGTTCTCCGGGGGCCAGCGGCAGCGAATCGGCGTTGCCCGAGCGCTGGCGCTCCGCCCGAAGGTCCTCGTCTTGGACGAGCCGGTGTCCGCGCTGGACGTCTCCATCCAGGCCGGTGTACTCAACTTACTGGCGGACCTACAGACGGAATTGGGCCTATCCTATCTGTTCGTGTCCCATGACCTGTCCGTGGTGCGGCACATAGCGGACCGGATCGCCGTAATGTACCTGGGCCGTATTGTGGAGATGGCAACATCTGATGAGCTGTTCAGCGCGCCGTTGCATCCCTATACTCAGGCCCTGATCTCGGCGATTCCGCTGCCTGATCCGCGCAAGGAACGAACCCGGCAGCGGATCATCCTCACCGGTGATGTGCCCAACCCGGCGAATCCACCGTCGGGCTGCCGGTTCCGGACCCGCTGCCCTCTCTTCACCCAGCTCACCAAGGCAGACCGGCACCGCTGTATCACCCAGATCCCCGCTCTCACCGATCACGCCCACAACCATTTCGCAGCCTGCCACTTCTCCACCTCTCCCGCATTGAGCGGGCTCAACGTGGTTACCGGCGATGGTTTATCCCGCTCAGCCCGCTCAATCCGGGGACCGGAGGGAGGATGATCGCGCCGCCGCGGCGGTTGTTGGTGGTGCACGCGCATCCCGACGACGAGACGTTGTGGACTGGCGGCATGATCGCCCGCTACGCCGCGGCCGGCGTCGCGGTGACCCTGGTGACCTGCACGCTCGGCGAGCAGGGTGAGGTGCTCACCGACGAGCTGCGCGGCTTGGCCGCCGACCGTGCCGCCCAGCTCGGTGGCTACCGGGTGGCCGAGCTGCGGGCGGCCTGTGCCGTGCTCGGCGTCACGGATCAGCGGTTTCTCGGCGGGATCGGCCGGTGGCGCGACTCCGGCATGGTCGTGCGACCCGGCGCCAGGGCAAGCGTGCCGGCGGACCTGCACCCGCGGGCATTCGCCGCCGGAGTGCTCGACGAGCAGGTCGGCGCCCTGGTCGAGGTGCTCGAACAGGTGCGCCCCCAGGTCGTGGTGAGTTATGGCCCCGATGGCGGCTACGGGCACCCCGATCACGTCCGAGCCCACCAGGTGACGATGGCTGCGGCGTCGCAGATACCCGAGGTGGTCCGGGTGTTCTGGGCGGTCCAGCCCGTCTCGGCGGTGGCTGACGGGATCGCCGCGCTGCATGCGATGCCTGAGCTACCCTTCCCGCCGCCGGGATCCGATGGGCTGCCCGGGGTGGACGATGCCGAGGTGAACACCTCCCTGGACGTCACCGAGCACCGGAGTGCGGTGCTCGCGGCGATGCGCGCCCACGCCACCCAGATCGCATTGTGGACTGCTGGCCCACATGCCGCCTTTGCACTATCCGACGGGGTGGCCCGTCCAGTGTTCGACACCGAGCATTTCACCCTCGTGCGTGGTCCGGCTGCTGGCTCACACGACGACCTGTTCGGCGGGCTGCCTGGCCCGGTGGTGACGTCCACGAGGATGCGCCAGTGAGCCTGGTGGCACGCATCACATTGGTGGTGCTGGTCTTCGATGCGGTCGCGCTGGCCGCGGTGGAGCTGCTATACCTTCCGTTGCGGGTGGGTGTGGTGCCGTTTCCGATCACGATTTTGCTTGCTGCGGTGAGCACGCCATGGTTAGTGCGCAGCGCCGCGGAGCTAGGTGGACCCCGATGGGTGGCCGCGGTCCCGCTGGTGGCCTGGGTGCTCGCTCTGGGTGTGCTCGGTATCGGCGGTCCGGGGGGCGACGTACTGCTTCCCGCGGACTGGCGCTCGGCGCTGCTGCTCGGTTGCGGCCTGTTTCCGGCCGCTGTGGTACTAGGTCGAGCGCGAGCCCGCTCGTGAGTGACGGGGTCGTTGGTCGGCATCGGGTAAGCAGAGATACTGTGCAGGTAGACGGCCCGTCCGGGTACCGCGAGTGAGGAGCAGGAGAACCCCGTGACATATGTGATCGCAGAGCCCTGCGTGGACGTCATGGACAGATCATGCATCGAAGAATGCCCCGTGGATTGCATATACGAGGGCGGCCGGATGTTGTATATCCAGCCCGACGAGTGCGTCGACTGCGGTGCCTGTGAGCCCGTCTGCCCGGTAGAAGCTATCTACTACGAGGACGACGTCCCGGAGCAGTGGAAGGACTACACCAAGGCCAACGCCGACTTTTTCGCCGACCTGGGCTCACCCGGCGGAGCGTCGAAGGTCGGCCCGGTCAACGATGACCCGCCCATAGTCGCCGAGCTGCCACCGCAGAACGAGGAGTGACGTTCCCGGGTGTGGGTGTCCCGCAAGGTACCGGGTGTGGGTGTCCCGCACGATACCGGCGCGGCGCGTTTCGACCTCCCCGCCTTCCCCTGGGACAGCCTTGCGGACGCAGGTCGCCGCGCGGCAGAGTACCCGGGCGGTGCGGTTGACCTGTCGGTCGGCACCCCGGTCGACCCGGTGCCTGACGTGCTGCGGGAGGCGCTGCAATCCGGGTCGGCGCAGCCCGGCTACCCGGCCACGCACGGTACCCCAGAACTTCGCGAGGCCGCCGTCGCGGCGCTGCAGCGACGGCACGGCGTGACCGGTGTGCCTGCCGAGGCGGTGCTGCCAACGGTGGGGTCCAAGGAGCTGGTGGCCTGGCTGCCCAGCCTGCTCGGACTCGGCCCCGGTGATGTCGTTGCGCTGCCTGAACTGGCCTATCCCACCTACGAGGTCGGCGCGCGGCTGGCCGGCGCCACCGCAGTGCGGCTTGCCGATGACGAGCCGGCCGCGCCGGGCACCCGGCTGCGTTGGTTGAACTCGCCGAGCAATCCCACCGGCGACGTCACCCCCGCGGGAGTGCTGGCCAGCGCGGTACGGCAAGCCAGGGAGATCGGTGCGGTGGTGGCCTCCGACGAGTGCTACCTCACATTGGGATGGCAGGCGCAGCCGGTCTCCGTGCTGCACACCGAGGTATCCGGCGGGGATCACCGCGGTCTGCTGGCGGTGCACTCGCTGTCCAAGTCGTCCAACCTCGCCGGCTACCGGGCTGGTTTCGTGACCGGTGACCCCGGACTGGTCTCCGCCCTGCTCGCAGTGCGTAAGCACGCCGGAATGATGGTTCCCCGGCCGGTGCAGCAGGCCATGCTGGCCGCGCTGTCCGACGATACGCACCTCGTACAGCAGCGTGACCGGTACGCGCGGCGCCGGACGCTGCTGGCGCCGGCGCTGGATCGAGCCGGGCTGCGGGTGCAGCGGTCGCGGGGTGGGCTGTTCCTGTGGTGCACCGCGGGCGAGCCGTGCTGGGACACAGTGGCCCGACTGGCCGAGGTTGGCGTGCTCGTTGCCCCCGGTGAGTTCTACGGCCCGGCTGGTGCTCGGCACATCCGGGTCGCGCTGACCGCGACTGACGAGCGGATCGGCACCGCGATACATCGGCTGGGTCTGTTGCCGCGGCACTGACGGGTCGCTGCGCAACCCGTGTTCAGCACGAGCGGGATGGACCTTAGTGAACCCGTGCTGCTCGACGATTCAGTCGTTGGAGTGCAGCGCGGCATTGAGCTCGATGCCGGCCTTACCCGCGCGGTGCACGGCGTGCACGGCGCCGGTGACCGAGTCCCGGCGAAACAGCACTCCGTCAATGCCGGACAGCTCGCGGGCCTTGACCACCGTGCCATCGGGTAGCGTCACCTTGGTTCCGGCGGTGACGTACAGGCCGGCTTCCACCACACAGTCATCGCCCAGCGAGATCCCGATCCCTGCATTGGCGCCGACCAGGCAGCGCCGGCCGACCGAGATCTGTTGCTTGCCGCCGCCCGACAGCGTCCCCATGATCGACGCACCGCCACCCAGATCGGAGTCGGCACCGATGATGACCCCCGCAGAGATCCGGCCCTCGACCATCGAGGTACCAAGCGTGCCGGCGTTGAAGTTGACGAACCCCTCGTGCATCACCGTGGTGCCGGCGGCCAGGTGAGCACCCAGCCGCACCCGGTCCGCGTCGCCGATCCGCACCCCCGAGGGCACCACGTAGTCGACCATCCGCGGAAACTTGTCCACTGCGTAGACGGTGACCGGGCCCAGCTGACGCATCCGCATGCGGGTGGTCTCGAACTCCACCACCGGGCACGGCCCGAAGTTGGTCCACACCACGTTGGAGAGCAGCCCGAAAATCCCGTCAAGGTTGACGCTGCGCGGGGTCACCAGCCGGTGCGACAGCAAGTGCAGGCGCAGGTAGACGTCGTGCGCGTCGACTGGCGGCGCCTGCAGATCGGGCACTGCGGTAAGCACCGCCACCAGCTCGACGCCGCGCGCCGGGTCCGGGCCGAGCAGTGCGGCGAACTGTTCAGGCACCTCGTTCGGCGGTACCCGCACGGTGCCAGTGGTGTTGTCTCGCGGCAGGCCCGGCGCCGGGTTCGGGAACCAGGTGTCCAGCACGGTGCCAGCGTGCGTGAGGGTGGCCAGCCCCAAGCCGTGCGCGGAGTCGATTGGATGGTTCACGACGGCACGGTAGCGCTAAGGATCCCAGAGCAGGTGGGATTCCTTGGCTGATCAAACAATGGGGGACGGCCCCGGCC
>JALZHU010000004.1:0-24017 GCA_030860695.1 Actinomycetota bacterium | reverse complement strand
GGCGCTACCGTCGCAGCTGTGGACTTGGACCTGACCGCAGATCCCGTGACGCTGACCGCCGCGCTGGTGGACGTGCCCAGCGTGTCGGGAGAAGAGACGGCGCTGGCCGATGCAGTGCAGGCAGCGTTAGCGACGCAGGCGCCGCACCTACGGCTGCTGCGCTCTGGTAACACCGTGCTCGCTCGTACCGAGCTGGGCCGCCCGCAGCGGGTGCTGCTCGCAGGGCACCTGGACACCGTGCCGATCGCCGGCAATCTGCCCAGCCGGTGCACCGGTGGCCTGCTCTATGGCTGCGGTACGTCGGACATGAAGTCCGGCGACGCGATGATCCTGCACCTCGCGGCCACGGTCGCCGAGCCGGTGTGCGATCTGACCGTGGTGCTCTACGACTGTGAGGAGGTCGAGGCGGCCCGCAACGGGCTGGTACGGATTGAGCGGGAGCATCCCCAGTGGCTGGTGGCGCAGCTGGCCATTCTGGGGGAGCCCACCAGCGGTCTGGTCGAGGCCGGCTGCCAGGGCACCCTGCGGGTGGCTGTGCGTACAGCGGGGCGTCGCGCGCACAGTGCCCGCTCGTGGCTGGGCGACAACGCAATCCACCGTGCTGGTGTGGTGCTGGCCCGGCTGGCCAGCTACCGGCCGCGCAGTGTCGAAATCGACGGGTGCACCTACCGGGAGGGGTTGCAGGCGGTGCGTATCTCCGGCGGCGTTGCCGGCAACGTGGTGCCCGACGCCTGCGAGGTGGAGGTCAATTTCCGGTTCGCTCCAGATCGCTCGCTGCCGGACGCGCAGGCGCACGTCCGCGAGGTGCTCGACGGGTTCGAGCTCGAGTTCACCGACGGTGCTTACGGTGCGTTACCGGGTTTGGACGCGCCGGCTGCCCGAGAGTTCATGGCCATCGTCGGGGTGACTCCGGTCGCGAAGTACGGCTGGACAGATGTGTCCCGTTTCGCCGCGCTGGGGATCCCGGCGTTGAACTTCGGACCCGGCGATCCCAATCTCGCACATACCCGTGAGGAGCATGTGCGCACCGATCAGATCACAGCCTGCACCGAGGTGCTGCGCCGCTACCTCACCGGCCGCGCCGCCTCCCGACATGGAGACATATCGGGGTAACGAGACGGTCAATAGCCCCGACATGTCTCCACGTCGGGCGGGCAGCCCGCAGGGCTGCTTGATGTGGGTCACTAGGCTGGCGGCGTGTCGGTGGATGGGTGGAGGGGGTCCAGTCGGAACGGGGGGGATGACGAGCACCCCCGGGAAAAGCAGCGCGGACCAGTAGTGCTGCGGCGGGGGCGTCGGCATGAGCCCACCACCACCGATCAGCGGCTGCTCGACTCG
This sequence comes from Actinomycetota bacterium, assembly GCA_030860695.1. Taxonomy (GTDB): domain Bacteria; phylum Actinomycetota; class Actinomycetes; order Mycobacteriales; family Pseudonocardiaceae. The sequence goes on along the minus strand of JALZHU010000004.1, from coordinate 22,679 downwards.
CGCGGCCCTAGCGACTGGGTGCACACCGATCCGTGGCGGGTGCTGCGCATCCAAGCTGAGTTCGTAGAGGGCTTCGGAGCACTGGCCGAGCTGCCCCGTGCGGTTACCGTGTTTGGCTCTGCCCGCACCCACCGGGACCATCCGGAGTACGCCACCGGTCACGCGCTCGGCGCCGCGCTCGCCGCTGCCGGTTTCGCGGTGATTACCGGTGGTGGTCCCGGCAGCATGGAGGCGGTCAACCGCGGGGCGTCCGAGGCGGGTGGACTGTCAGTGGGACTGGGCATCGAGCTGCCCTTCGAGCAGGGACTCAACCCCTGGGTCGACCTCGGAATCAACTTCCGCTACTTCTTCACCCGCAAGACCATGTTCATCAAGTACGCCCAAGCCTTCGTCTGCCTCCCCGGCGGCTTCGGCACCCTGGACGAGCTATTCGAGGCGCTCACCCTGGTGCAGAATAAGAAGGTCACCAAGTTCCCCGTCGTACTGTTCGGGCAATCCTACTGGGGTGGGCTGTACTCGTGGCTCGCCGACACCGTTGTGGCGCAGGGCAAGCTCAATGAAGCCGAGCTCGCCCTGCTGCACCTCACTGACGATATAGACGAAGTGGTTCGGCTGGTCGGCGCGTCCTATCAGGCCTGGCAGGACACCCATTGAAGGTACGCAGGCACGACATGAGGGGAACATGTGAGGCTCGGGTGTCATGACTTCCCAGACGACCAGCTGCTGGTAATGGCGGTGATCAACCGAACTCCCGATTCTTTTTACGACAAAGGGAGACACTACTGTTTCTCGGATGCATTGAGGGCCGTCGATACGGCGGTTGCCGACGGAGCGGATATCATCGATATCGGGGGTATAAAAGCAGCGCCCGGACCGAAGGTGCCTGTACACCAGGAAATCGAGCGAGTCGTTCCGCTCGTTACCGAAATCCGCAGATCATACCCAAGGATCATCATCAGTATCGATACCTGGCGAAGCGAGGTGGCGGTGGTGAGCGCCGAAGCGGGCGCCAATCTCATCAATGACGCCTGGGGTGGCTACGATCCGAATCTTGCAAAGGTCGCAGCGCGCTACGGCTGCGGTCTTGTATGTACTCATGCGGGCACGTTGAAGCCTAGGACGGAGGCACGCGGGCTGAATTACACGGACGTCGTGTTGGACGTCAAGTCGCGCCTATCTGAGTTGGCAGATCGAGCCGTGTGCCTCGGCGTGGCAAAAGAATCGATTCTCGTTGACCCTGGCCACGACTTTGCCAAGAATACCCGCCACTCTCTTGAAGTGACCCGTCGTATCGATGAGATCGTTGGAGTCGGATGGCCCGTCCTGGTCGCCGTCTCGAATAAAGACTTCATCGGCGAGTCTCTTGGCCTTCCCGTAACGGAGCGGCTGGAGGGAACGTTGGCAGTGATTTCGCTTTGCGCCTGGATGGGCGTTCGTGTTTTTCGTGTCCACAATGTTAAGGAGGCTCGGCGGGCTATCGATATGGTGAGCGTTGTGATGGGGAAAAAAGAGCCCTTGATTGCGAAGCGCGCCACGACCTAGGGCACTGTACCTACCCCGGAAATGGTTCAACTCACCAACGTGCCACGATCTCCGAACGTGGGCACAGTGCTGATCTACCTCATCGTTGCGGCGGTGGTGGCTGCGGTGGTGTTTCTGGTCGCCGCGTTGATCTTCGGCCGGGGGGAGGAGCTGGAGGCACTGCCGTCGGATGCGACCCCGACCTGGCTGCCAGACGGACCAATCATCGGCGACGACATACGCGCCGTGCGGTTCTCGCAAGTTCTGCGCGGGTACCGGATGTCGGAAGTGGATTGGGCGCTGCAACGAGCCGCTGCTGAGCTCGACGCGCTGCATGCCCGCGTGGCCGAACTGGAGGCGCAGCGATGAACCTGACCGAACGAGTCGACGTCGATGCGCCACCGGAAACGGTGTTCGCGGCCGCCACGGACTGGGAGCGCCAGCGGGAGTGGATGCTCGGCACCACCGTGCGGGTCCGTCGCGGCGATGGCCGCTCGGTCGGCTCAGAGGTGGAGGCCGTCACCGGGATATGCGGAATTGGGGCTACCGACAGCATGCGGATCACCGTGTGGGACGCCCCGGTCCGCTGCGAGGTGCGGCACACCGGCTGGGTGGTGCGCGGTACCGGCATTTTCACAGTGCAGCCCTGCGGTCACGCCGCCGCCACCCTAGTGTGGACCGAGCAACTGGAACTGCCGCTGGGAGCGTTGGGCAGGCTGGGCTGGCCGCTGGTCCGCCCGGTCTTCGCCTGGGGTCTGCGCCGCTCGTTGGACCGCTTCGCCGAGTTCTGCCGGACCTACCCCGGATGAGCCCAGATGAGTGCGGCTGAGGGTGCACTGAGCACCGGCCCAGTGTGCGGAACGGACGGCCTGCTGCGTTGTCCGTGGGCGGTCTTGGTCCCCGACTATTGCGACTACCACGACAACGAGTGGGGAGCGCCGGTGCATGGTGAGGCCGCCCTGTTCGAGCGGCTCAGCCTGGAGGCCTTCCAGTCGGGTCTGTCCTGGCTGACGATCCTTCGCAAGCGGGAGGCCTTCCGGCGCGCCTTCGCCGGTTTCCACCCCGCTACGGTCGCCGCGTTCACCGCCGATGACGTGGCGCGCCTGCTCGCCGACGCAGCCATTGTCCGCAACCGCGCCAAGATCGAGGCGACGGTGCGCAATGCCAGAGCAGTCACCGAGCTAGCCGAGAACCTGGACACCCTGCTGTGGTCCTACGCACCCGACCCTTCCGGGCGACCCGCGCCGCGCACCGTGGCCGACGTGCCCTCTCGGACCCGCGAGTCCGAGGCGATGGCTCGCACCCTACGGCGCCGCGGCTTCACCTTTGTCGGTCCTATCACCTGCCATGCACTCATGCAGGCCACCGGGATGGTCGATGACCACCTCGTCGGCTGCTTCCGCCGCACCGCCGGGTGATCTCCGACGCTGGTGGCCCGGCGGTCCCAGGTGGACGGTGTGACGTGTGTGGCGAGTGCGAGATCATCGGTTGCTTTTCGTGGGTCAGAGCCGATAAGGGAGAATGCAGGGGGTCACCGGTGTCGCGTGGCCACCCGCGGTGACGAATGCACGGAGGGAGCACGCTATGGCGGCCATGAAGCCCCGGACCGGCGACGGTCCCCTCGAGGTGACGAAGGAGGGACGGGGCATCGTGATGCGCGTACCACTTGAGGGCGGCGGGCGGCTCGTCGTCGAAATGTCGGCGGACGAGGCTTCCGAACTTGGCGAGGCGTTACGAGCCGTCGTGGAGTGACGGCGCGCGGCCAGCGTCCGTCCTCCCGTGGCCTCGGTTCCGCCTTCAGGCGCACCGGGGCCTCGCCACAAACTGAACCCGTTCCGACACCAGTGCCAGTGACACCGGAGGTCCCCACCCCGCTGGTTGAGGTTCGGGTGCAGGCGCGGCGCGGCCCCGGAGTGCCTGATGTGGTGCTGGTCGGCCAATCCAGCCCCGCACAGTCCCGTTCTGGGCAGTCCACAACGGACGATCCACTGATTCTGGGTCCCGGTGCAGATGAGCTGGGCGTGGACGAGCACTGGTTGGCCCAGTACCGGGTGACCGCCGCCGCGGGCTCGGTGCAGGTGGTGCCGCTGGCCGCGGCGCGGCCCGATCACGGGTGGCTCGTGGGCATCGGACAGGGCAGTGCGGGACACTGGCGGGCGGCCGGTGCCGCGCTAGTCCGGGCCACCTCGGCACGGGTGGAGAGCGAGGTTGTGGCTGGGCGCGGCGTAAGCCACCTGGCACCGCGCGTTGTGCAAGTGCACCTACCGCCTGGCACGACGTCCCACCAGGCGGCGTCCCTGGCCCTTGGGTGTGTGGTGGGCTCGCACCGCTACTGCGTCAGCAGCGGCGGTAGCCGGATTGCCGGCTCAGCCGGCGGTAGCCGGATTGCCGGCTCAGCCGGCAGTAGCCGGATTGCCGGCTCAGCCGGCAGTAGCCGGATTGCCGGCTCAGCCGGCGGTCAGCCGCCGCGGATGACCACTGTGGCGCTCATCGCACCCACCGGTGACGAACTGGGACCGCTTGCCGAAGCTGTCGCCAGGGCGCAGGTGCTTGGCCGGGCTACCGGGTTGGCCCGGGACCTCGCCAATACCCCAAGTGGGCACAAGGATCCTGCTTGGCTCGCCAGCACTGCCGCTCGCTTGGCCGCCACTGTGCCCGGCCTGCGGGCCACCGTGCGCAACGAGCACTGGTTGGCCGAGCACGGTTTCGGAGGGGTGCTTGCGGTCGGTGGCGGCTCAGCCCGCCCGCCGCGGTTGCTCGAGCTGGCCTGGCAACCCCACGTAGTGAGCCGCCCGAAGATAGGCCCAAAGATAGACACCGAGGAGCACCTGGTACTGGTCGGCAAGGGCATCACCTTCGATACCGGAGGGATCTCGATCAAGCCAGCGGACGGCATGCACCTGATGCGTACCGACATGTCCGGAGGCGCTGCGGTGATCGCCACACTGCTAGCCGTCGGCCAGCTGAAGCTGCCGTTACGGGTGACGGGGTTGGTGCCCTGCGCGGAAAACCATGTGTCCGGATCGGCGTTGCGCCCGAGTGACGTGGTGCGGCACGTGGGCGGTATCACCACCGAGGTGACCAACACCGATGCAGAAGGCCGGCTGGTACTAGCCGATGCGCTGGCCTATGCGGTGCGCACGCTGGCGCCCACCACCCTGGTCGACGTAGCGACGCTGACCGGAGCGATGAAGGTGTCGCTAGGCCTGCGCACCGGCGGGCTATTCGCCACTGAGCCCGAACTCGCCGAGCGCATCCGAGCCGCCGGTGAGGCAACCGGTGAGCCTTGGTGGCCGATGCCGCTGATCGACGATCACGCCGGTGAGATCCGCTCCGACATCGCGGATCTGCGGCAATGCCCGCCTGGACCCGGAGGTATCACGGCGGCGCTGTTCCTGCGGGAGTTCACGGGCGGGCTGCCCTGGGCGCATTTGGATATTGCTGGTCCGGCCCGTGCCGAGCAGAGCTATGACGAGGTCAATGCGGGCGGCACCGGATTCGCCGCCCGGACCCTCATCGAACTGGCCTGTTCGTTCACCAGTTAGGCTCCGCGCCCGATGACCACACCACCAGCCGCCACCGGCCGGGTCGTGATCACGGGGGGAACTGGTTTCGTCGGTCGTGCCGCAGTTGCGGCGTTTGCCGGCCGAGGAAACCCGATCACCGTGGTCGACCGCCGGGCCCATTCTAACCCTGCGGTCCGCAGCGTCGTCGGCGAGCTCACCGATCCAGGGGTGATCGCGGATGCGTTGGGCGGCGGGGACGTGGCCGGCGTGGTGCATCTGGCCGCCGTCACCTCGGTGCTGCGTTCGGTGGAACATCCGGTCGTCACCTACCAGGCAAACGTGGCGGTGACCCAAGACCTGCTGGAAGGCTGCCGCCAGGCCGGCGTCGGGCGATTCATCATGGCCTCGACCAACGCGGTGGTCGGTGACACCGGCCACGCCACAATGGACGAAGCGGCACCGCTGCGCCCGCTGACCCCTTACGGTGCCACCAAGGCGGCCAGCGAGATGCTGCTGTGCGGCTATGCGGGTGCCTACGGCATGCACACCAGCGCGCTGCGCTTCACCAACATCTATGGCCCGGGGATGCAGCACAAGGACAGCTTCGTGCCGCGGATGATGCGCGCCGCGCTGGCCGGCCAGGGGGTGCAGATCTATGGAGACGGGCTGCAGCGGCGTGACCTCGTACACGTCGATGACGCCGTGCAGGCCGTGCTGGCGGCATGGGACCGGTGCTTCACCGGTACCGCGATTATCGGGTCAGGCCAGTCAGTGACGGTGCTGGAACTCCTCGACGCGGTGCGCGCCGTCACCGGTCGCGCGCTGCCCGCCGAACACGTCGCCGCCAAGCCCGGCGAGATGCCCGCGGTGATCGTCGACATCGGTCGAGCCCGCGAGCAACTGGGCTACCGGCCGTCGGTCTCGCTGGTCGACGGGCTGGCCACGGTGTGGCAGGACTTCGTGACCGCCCCTGCCGCCGTAAATAGCACAGGCGACTCGAACCGGTGACAGACGTGCTGGCACCGCCCGAGGCTGGTGTCCCACATTGCTGTGAAGCAGATTCCCGCGCCCCAGTAGTCGGCTCCCGAGCGCCGCGCTGGCTGCGCCGGCATTGGATCCTGCTGGTGCTGCTCGGAATGGGTGCCGGCTTGCGGGTGCTTACGGTGCTGGCCTACCAGCCCGCGATCCTCTACATCGACTCCTTCACTTACCTAGACAATCTCCACGATCTACGCCCCGACGGCCTGCGCCCGATCGGCTACGACCTCATCCTCAACCTCCTGCTGCCCTTCGGCGGTTTGCGCACGGTGGCTGTCGTGCAGCATCTGCTTGGCCTGGGCATCGCCGTGATGATCTACCTGCTGCTGCTGCGCCACGGTGCCCGGCGATGGCTGGCTGCGCTGGCGACCGCGCCAGTGCTGCTCGACGCCTACCAGGTGCAGATTGAGCACAACATCATGTCCGATGTCTGGTTCCAGGCGCTGCTGCTAGCGATCATCTGGATATTGACCTGGCGTGGGCTGCCCAACCCGTGGCATGCCGCGGGCGCGGGAGCCCTGATCGGTTTTGCGGTCATCGTCCGGTTGGTGGGAATCGGCTTGATCGTTCCGGCGCTGGCCTACCTGGTCGTCGCCGGGTCGCTGTGGACCAGCCGGCTCGGTTGGCGGCGGATCGGGCTGCGGGCGGCGGCAATGATCGCAGGCTTCGCTGTGCTGTTCGTCAGTTACGTGGGCTACTACCGGATGTCCACTGGTGTCTGGGACTACCGGATGTCCACTGGTGTCTGGGACATCAGTGGCGCCAGCGGCGGTGTGGTTTACGGTCGCGCTGCGGTCATCGCCGACTGCGAGCGGCTGCCGGCTGGCACGTGGGAGCGTGCCCTGTGTCCGGCGCAGCCACGCGGTCAACGCTTCGGCACCGACTACTACGTCCATGACCCCGCGTCCCCGGCCATGACCGTCGCATTGCCTCCCGGCGAGTCGATGGCTGCGATCCAGGCATCTTTCGCCCGCATGGTGTTCGCGAATCAGCCGCTCGACGTCACCATGGCGGTCCTGACGGACTTCCTCAAGGGATTCCGTCCGGTTCGGACCGATGCCGGGAACGACGTACCGGTGGACCGGTGGCACTTCCAGACCTCGTACCCGTACTGGGGGATTCAGGACAGGGTCGACGCCAGGGCGTTCCAGTTCGGCGGCGTCCCGATCAGTGTCAACCCACAGCTGGCCACGGTGCTCCGGAGTTACCAGCTCACCGTCGGGTACACCCCCGGCCCACTGCTTGGCCTGGGACTGGTGGCCGGGATGCTGGGCGGTTTCGGGGTCGGCAACGCCCGCCGCTCCGGGATCCGCGCCGCCAGTCTGCTGGTGTGCGGGCTCGGGATCACCGTGCTGATGACCGCGGCGGCCTTCGAATTTTCCTGGCGTTACCAGTTGCCCGCGCTGGTGCTGTTGCCGCTGGCTGGAGCGCTGGGTATCACCGCCTTTTCCGGACCGCTGCGCAGGCCGGGGCCACGGCTGAAGCTGAGGCCTCCGCTGCAGCCCTACCCCGATCCAGTGGACGTCGCCACGCTGGATGAGTTCATCCTGTCCGAGGGCGAGGTCCGTTTCGCCCCGGTAGTGCTGATCATCGCCGCCTATAACGAAGAGGACAGCATCGGCGCGGTACTCGCCGCGGTCCCCCCGAGGAGCTGTGGTGTGCCGGTGGACACTCTGGTGATCGTCGACGGGTCCACCGATCGCACCGCAGAGGTGGCTCGCAGGTACGGCGCCCGGGTCTGCGAGCTGCACACCAACCAGGGCCAGGGCGCCGCTTTGCGGCTGGGTTACGCGCTGGCCCGCTATGGCGGCGCCCGCTACGTCGTCACCACTGATGCCGACGGCCAGTACGACATGGCCGAGCTGCCGCTGTTGCTGCAGCCGTTGATCGATGACAAGGCCGACTTCGTCACCGGTTCGCGGGCCTTGGGCCGGCAGGAGACCTCCGACCCGGTGCGGCACCTCGGGGTGCGCGTGTTCGCCGGGCTGGCCAGCGCGCTGACCCGGCAGCGGCTGACCGACACTTCCTTCGGTTTTCGCGCAATGAAAGCTGAGGTCACCGAGGCCGTCACACTCAGGCAGGCCCAATACCAGGCTTCCGAGCTGCTACTGGGAGTGATCTCGCGAGGCTACCGGGTGCTGGAGCAGCCCATGACGATGTTGGCCCGCACCGCGGGAGAGACCAAGAAAGGCAACAACTTCGTGTATGGGATGCGCTACGCCCGGGTGCTGGTGGGCACCTGGTGGCGGGAGCGCAGCGCCCGCAGGTCCTCACGGCCGAACACCAACCAATCCAGCAGCGCGAACTTGAGCACGAAGAGCGGCAGGTAGCTAACGCTGAAAACCACCGTGAGGACGGCGGTGCGCACCGCGTGGTCGTCGATGGTGCCGCCGATCAGCCGATCAACGCCGGTGGTGATGCCGATCGCCACCAGACCGCTGAACGTGATCACCGCCAGGTAGGGCAGCAGCTCACGGCGCATCCCCACGGAGCCGGAGCGCCGCCATGTCCAGAACCGGTGAATGAGGAAATTCGGTACCGCCCCGGCCACGAAAGCCGCTGTTCCAGACGCTGTGGCCGAGGCGTGAAGGATGCCGAACAGCAGCACGAACGTCAGCTGGCTGCATGCCGTGGAAACAACCGTGCCCGCGGCAAACCGGGCGAACAACCTTGCTAGTCGGGACCGGGCGAGCCGTCGGAGCACTGCCTCATCCTGACAGACCGTATCGGCGTCGCGTCCCGGAGCTGAGCTAGCCGCTGTTGGGGCCTGCCGGCGCATCTGATAGGCAAACGCATCCACTCAGCCTGACGGGAGGCAACACGGTGCGGATCCTGGTTCTCGGTGGTGACGGCTACCTGGGCTGGCCGACTGCGTTGCACCTCTCGGATCGGGGTCACGATGTCGCCGTGCTGGACAACTTCGCGCGGCGCTCCTACGACGACGAGTTGGGGCTGCAAAGCCTGGTACCCATCGAGCCGCTGTGCCACCGGATACGTGCCTGGCGTGAGGTCTCCGGTAAGCAACTCGAACTCTTCGTTGGTGACTTGTGCGACGCCGAGTTCACCCTCGACGTCGTTCGCCGGTTCCGCCCCGGCGCGATCGTGCACTACGCCGAGCAGCGATCTGCTCCATACTCGATGATCGACCGCAGGCACGCGGTGTATACCCAATCGAACAACCTCATCGGTACCCTGAACGTGATGTTCGCAATCGCCGAGGTGGATCGCAATATCCATCTGGTCAAGCTCGGCACAATGGGGGAATACGGCACCCCGAACATCGACATCGAGGAGGGCTGGCTCACCGTCGAGCACAACGGCCGCACCGACCGGATGCTCTTTCCCAAGAAGCCAGGTTCCTTTTACCACCTCTCGAAGGTGCATGACAGCCACAACATCGAGTTCGGTTGCCGGGCCTGGGGGTTGCGGGCGACCGACCTCAACCAGGGCGTGGTATACGGCCAACAGACTGAGCAAACCGCGCAAGACCCTCGGCTGGCCACCCGGCTGGACTACGACGCGGTCTTTGGCACAGTGCTCAACCGATTCGTGATCCAAGCGGTGCTCGGCCACCCGCTGACCGTCTACGGAGCGGGCGGGCAGACCAGGGGCATCATCGACATCCGGGACACCGTCGAGTGCATCCGGCTGGCCTGTGAGAATCCGGCCGCCTCCGGCGAATTCCGGGTGTTCAACCAGATCACCGAAACGATGTCGGTCGCTGATATCGCCAAGACCGTTTCGGCCAGCTTTCCGGGGAACGCGGAGATCGAGTACCTGGACAATCCCCGGGTCGAGCTCGATGAGCACTACTACAACGTTATTCACACTGGCTTGATGGATCTGGGCTTGCAGCCACACCTGCTGTCCGACACGCTGATCGATTCGCTGTTCGACATCGTCGCACAGCACGTCGCACGGGTGGACCTGTCGGCCATGCGCCCCACAGTGAACTGGCGCTCCACCTCCAACCTTCCCCGACATGGAGACATATCGGGGTAATCGGGGTCGTCATAACCCCGATATGTCTCCATGTCGGAGAAGGGGACGTGTCAAGAGGGGCGGGGGTGGTTGTGGGTGGCGGGGGGTGATGTGGATAGATGGGGGTTTGCGAAGGGGGCGTGTTGGACAAGATTGCGAGTCCACGACAGGTTCACGGTCATGGGCAGGAACATCAGGGCCGCAGACATCTGCGGCGTCTTCCGTGGACCTGAGGCCGTTGCGGCCGGCGTGCTGACCGCTGACCAGCTGCGCGGGCCCCAGTTCCGCCGCCTGTACCGCGACGTCTACCTTCCCGCCGCGATGCCGGTCACGCATCCGGTGTGCTGCGAGGCAGTCGCACTAGCGCTGCCGACGGCTGCGGTGATCACGGGCCGCTCGGCAGCAACCCTGCGGGGGTTCCGTTAGCTCGCGCGACCGATCCAGTCGAGATTGTCGTGCCGTTGGATACCCGGATCGCCCGGCGGAGCGGCTTGGATGTCCGGCGCAGCGATCTCGCACTCAGCGAGAAGGCGAAGTGGTCGCGAATCGGCCTGGCCACACCGCTACGGATGTCCCTAGACCTGCTACTTGACCGTGCACTACCCGATGCGGTGGCTGACCTCGACGCCGTGCTGCGAGCCCGGCTGATCGATCTTCGGACACTTCGGGAAGCGGTCACCGAGCGAAGCGACCGAGGCATAGTGGTCGCGCGCCGCGCGGTCGAACTGGCCGATCCGTGGGCAGAGTCCCGGCCGGAGTCCCGGCTGCGGGTTTATCTGGTGCTCGACGGTCTCGAGCCGGAGCCGCAGTACCTAGTCTGCGATTGGCAGGGTGTGGTCGCGCGGGTGGACCTCGGGTTTCCTCGTCAGCGGCTCGCGGTGGAATACGACGGGGAATGGCACGGAGAATGGCGGCAAATCAGCGCCGACCGGGAGCGCCTCAACCGCCTACAAGCCGCTGGCTGGGACGTCCACTTCGTCACCGCCCAGCAACTCCGCGACCCCCGCAGCGTGGTCGCCTCAGTCCGTGCCGCCCTTGCCGCACGCACCCGCTGACCGCCTCCCGTCATGGAGACATATCGGGGCTATCGGGGTGTCCATAGCCCCGATATGTCTCCATGACGGGGCTAGTCGGGGCTAGGGCTACGAGGAGAGAAGCTGTTTGTAGAGATGAACGGTGCGGTCGGCGACTGCGGACCAGGAGAACTCGGCGATGGCGCGCTTGCGCCCGGCCTGGCCCATTGCCGCGACCCGGTCTGGGTCGGCCAGCAGCTCGTTGATCCGGTGCGCCAGTCCCCGCTGAAATCCCTCTGGATCCTGTTCGTCGTAGGGCACCAGCAGACCGGTGATGCCGTCGTCGACGGCCTCCGGGATCCCACCGACTGCGGAGGCGACTACCGCTGTACCGCAGGCCATCGCCTCAAGATTGACGATCCCCAGCGGTTCGTAGACCGAAGGGCAGGCGAACACGGTGGCCGCTGACAGCACCTGCCGTATGTCTTCGATGGGCAGCATGTCCGGCACCCAGATCACTCCGGGGCGGGCCGCGGACAGCTCCGCCACGGCAGCGTGGACCTCCGCCTCGATCTCTGAGGTATCCGGCGCGCCTGCGCAGAGCAGCAACTGGGCACCGTGGTCAATATGGCGGGCCGCCGCCAGCAGGTGCCCAACTCCTTTCTGCCGGGTGATCCGCCCCACGAACGCGACGATCGGCCGCGCCGGGTCGGCCCCGAGCCGGCGAACTGCGTCCGTCTCCTGGACCGGGCGGTAGGTGTTGGCGTCGATGCCGTTGCGCACCACATGTACCCGCTCCGGCTGCAGGGCCGGGTAGCAGTCCAACACGTCGGCACGCATGCCGTCGCTGACCGCGATGACCGCGTCGGCGTGCTCGTAGGCGGTGCGTTCCACCCATGACGACACCCGGTAGCCACCGCCGAGCTGCTCGGCCTTCCACGGCCTGCGGGGCTCCAACGAGTGTGCGGTGACTATGTGCGGCACGCCGTACAGGGTCCGAGCCAGGTGGCCCGCCATATTGGCATACCAGGTGTGGGAGTGCACCAGGTCGACGCCACCCAGCGCGTTGGCCATCGCCAAGTCCACCGACAAGGTCTGCAGGGCTGGGTTTGCCGCAGCAAGCCCCGGAGCAACAGTGTGGCTGTGCGCTTCCCGGCGTGGGACGCCGAAGCAATGTACCTCTACCTCACACCGCTTCCGCAGCTCGGGCACCAAGTGGCTGACGTGCACCCCGGCACCGCCGTATACCTCAGGAGGATATTCCCGGGTCAGGACTCCGATACGCACGCCGCGTCACGCTAGCGCTACCGCCGGCTGAGCCGGCAATCAGACGACCGCCGGCTGAGCCGGCAATCAGACGACCGCCGGCTGAGCCGGCAATCAGACGACCGCTGACTCCAGCCGGCAATCAGACGACCGCCGGTACCGGTCACGATGGTGCCCTGACCAGGCCTAATCAATGAACAATTGATGACTGCGAGCATGGTTCGCGTGGCTGGGCTGTGCAACCGGCGCTAGGGTGAACAATTGTGAAGGGACAGCCGCACGTGCTGGGCATCGTTCTTGCCGGCGGTGAGGGAAAGCGGTTGTGGCCACTGACCGCGGACCGGGCCAAACCGGCCGTGCCGTTCGGTGGCAACTACCGGTTGATCGATTTTGTGCTGTCTAATTTGGTCAACGCCGGATATATCCGTATCTGCGTGCTCACTCAGTACAAGTCGCACTCGTTGGACCGGCACATCACGACGACGTGGCGGCTGTCGTCGTTGCTGGGGCAGTACATCACCCCGGTGCCCGCGCAGCAGCGGCTCGGCCCGCGGTGGTATACCGGCAGCGCGGATGCGATCTTCCAGTCGCTCAACCTGGTCTATGACGAGGCGCCGGAATACATCGTCGTCTTCGGCGCCGACCACGTGTACCGGATGGACCCGTCACAGATGCTGGAGCAGCACATCGCCACCGGCGCAGGCGTGAGCGTTGCCGGAATACGGGTTCCGCGCGAGCAGGCTAGCGCCTTCGGGTGTATCGGCGCTGACAACTCCGGGCGGATCACCGAGTTCCTGGAGAAGCCGCCGTCGCCACCGGGCACGCCGGACGACCCCGACGTGGCCTTCGCCTCGATGGGAAACTACATGTTCACCACCAAATTGTTGGTGTCCGCGCTACGTGCTGACGCCGCCAACCAGGATTCCGACCACGACATGGGCGGCGACGTGATCCCGATGCTGGTGGATGCCGGGGAAGCGGCGGTGTATGACTTCGCCGAAAACGTGGTGCCCGGCGCCACCGACCGGGACCGTGGCTACTGGCGCGACGTCGGCACGCTGGACACCTACTACGACGCGCACTTGGACCTCGTGTCGGTGCATCCGGTGTTCAACCTGTATAACCAGGCGTGGCCAATCCGTACTGCGACGCCCCCGCTGCCGCCCGCGAAGTTCGTCCAGGGCGGCACGGCCCAGGAGTCGATCGTGGGGGCGGGCTCGATCGTCTCAGCCGCGCTGGTGAGCCACTCGGTGCTGTCGGCCGACGTGGTCGTTGAGGCCGGTGCCCACGTTGAGGGCAGCGTGCTAATGCCCGGCGTGCGGGTGGGAAAAGGAGCCGTGGTGCGCAGGGCGATCCTGGACAAGAATGTGGTAATCCCCGACGGCGCGCAGGTCGGCGTGGACCCCGACCTGGACCGGGAGCGTTACACGGTCAGCGGTGGTGGGGTCGTCGTGCTGGGCAAGGGAGCCCATGCGGAGTAGGCCGGTGGGCTAGCGTGGCGCGGTGCGAACCGTGCCCTGGTGGGCTTTGCTGTCCTCATCTTGTGCTCCGGTATTGCTGATCGGTGGGTGGCAACTTGCCGCCGCCCGGCAGCCGGGTGGTTTCGACCCGGTGAGTCAGACGATCAGTGCGCTGGCCGCTCGCGGCGCCACCGACCCCTGGATCATGACCACGGCTCTTGCGGGGGTCGGCGCGTGCCACACGATCACGGCTGCGGGGCTGGCGTCGGCAGCCGTCCCGGGTCGCCTGCTGCTTGCCACCGGCGGGGTTGCCACCGTTTTGCTAGCCGCCTTCCCGCAACCGGTCACCGGCGATTCGACGGTGCACGTCGCGGCCGCATCGGTCGCCCTTTCCGCGCTGTCGCTGTGGCCCGCATTGGCGTGGCGGCGCCGCGGCAAGCCGGGAGCTGGCGTCATGCTAGTGGCTGCCTCCGGGTTGCTCGGGTTGCTCGGCTGGTTCGGGATTGAGCACTTCGGCAAGGGGTCGCGGATCGGGCTGTCCGAACGGGTACTCGCCGGGGCACAAGCGCTGTGGCCGCTAGCGGTCGTGCTGCTGGTGGGGCGCCACTGGCACCCTACGGTGTGATCCAATTCAGGACAGACGCACCCTGTGCGGGAGGGGCTGATGGCAGCTCAAGACGACGCACCCGATCGGGCGCCGGCCAGCTCGCTCACCGAGGCGATCGTCGGCTACTACGACGAGACCTGGCTCGACTATCGCGTGCTATGGCTCAACCCAGACAACCTGGCAGTTCACTTCGGCTACACCGATGACAGCACCCGCGGTCACACCGATGCGCTGAAGAATATGAATCGGGTACTGGCGGACCGGGTAGAGATTCGACCCGGCGAGCGCGTACTGGATGCAGGCTGCGGGGTCGGTGGCAGCAGCCTGTGGCTGGCCACCGAGCGCAGCGTTGAGGTCGTCGGCATCACGTTGGCCGCCAGCCAGGTCGCGAGGGCGCGGAGCTACGCGGCCCGGCGCGGGCTGACTGACCGCGTGCATTTTGACGTGGCCGACTTCACCGCGACGCCTTTCCCGGACGGGAGTTTCGACGTCGTGTGGGCGGTGGAAAGCCTGTGCCACGCGCCACGCAAGGCTGCCTTTTACCGCGAGGCTGCTCGCCTGCTACGCCCTGGTGGGCGGGTGGTCATCGCTGATTTCGTCCGTGCCGCTCGCCCGCTTGACCTGACCGGCGAGCAACTGCTACACGAGTGGCTCGACGGCTGGGCCGTTCCTGACATCGACACTTCCGGCGAGCATTCGGCGCACCTGACTGCCGCCGGGTTCGCCGAGACGAGGCTCGACGACGTGACCGCACACACCCGGCCATCTCTGCGCCGGTTGTATCGCATGGCGTACTGGACTTATCCGCTAGCCGTGCTCGGCCGCCTCACGGGAATCCGCTCTGCCGTCCAGCACGGCAATGTGATCGCTTCAATACGCCAGTATCAAGCCCTGCGCCACGGCGCGTGGTTCTACAGCATTCTCTCAGCCACCAAACCAGCAGCTGGCTGAGAGCCTGTTCCTAAACTTGTTTGGCGAGTCGTTGGCTGCGTAGGGCTAGGAGGAGGCCGTCGCCTAGGGGCAGCAACAGTGGGATGAGGTCCTCGTCGTCGCGCACCATGGCACCGACCTCGCGCAGGGCAGCGGAGGACGGGTCCCGGAATGCCGGATCAACCACCCGGCCACTCCACAAGGCGTTGTCGAACGCGATTACCCCGCCGGGGCGCAGCAACCGCACGCCGGCCTCCAGATAGCGCGGATATTCGGGCTTCGCGGCATCGACGAACACCAGGTCGTAGCCGCCATCGGTGAGCCGGGGTAGCACCTCCAGGGCTTGCCCCATGATCAGCCGGTAACGGGACGGCGGGAACCCCGCCTCGGTAAACGCATGCCGGGCGGCGCGCTGGTGCTCGGGTTCAACATCGATGGAGGTGAGTACCCCGTCGGGAGCCATCCCGTGCAGCAGGCATAGCCCGCTGACGCCGGCACCGGTACCGACCTCGACGACGGCGCGGGCGGCAAGCGCCCCGGCTAGGAACCGGAGCGCGGCGCCGCCATCTTGCCCGATCGGGGTGCAACCCAACTCGCGGCCGCGTTCGCGCGCCGCTGCCACCACCCCATCCTCGGTGACGAAGCTCTCCACATACTCGCGCACGGCGCTGTCCGAGGGAATAGGCGGCCCCGTTGCGCTGCCAGTCAACCTCACGCCACGCAGCGTAGCGCCGCTGTCCGCACCATCTGGGCGACGCCGCGCCGGACCAATGGATCTTCACACCACTGGCCCACTCTTAGGATCTTCTTAGCCGGCCCTTACCCGCGGCATACGCTGCCGGGCCATCATGGGATCGAAGCTTAGTGGGTAACCGGCTGGCAACAGACCTGGCGAAACAATTGGCAGCCACCCCGGCGTTGTACTACCTGTCCGTGTCCCTGCAACCAACGCCCCTGTACACCTACCTGGAGGTGGGAGACCCAGCCGATGGCCACCGAGATCGGTTTTTGCGATGCTGCTGCTTCCGGACAGGCGATTTCTCTTGTCCGGGGTGACGACGAGACGACTCGGGCAGCCGAGGGATGGGCACCGCCATCGTGGGATCAGGTGGTGCGGGAGCACGCCGATCGGGTCTACCGGTTGGCTTACCGCCTGTCTGGCAACCGGCACGATGCCGAGGACCTTACTCAGGAGACATTTATCCGGGTGTTCCGCAACCTGGGCTCCTACAAGCCCGGCACGTTCGAGGGTTGGTTGCACCGGATCACGACCAACCTGTTCCTGGACATGGTGCGTCGACGTTCCCGGCTGCGGATGGAGGGCCTGCCCGAGGACACCGACCGGCTCGTCGGCGGCGGACTCAGCCCGGAGCAGGTCTACGCCGCGACCCACCTTGATCCGGATCTGCAAGAGGCACTGGACGACCTCGCGCCGGAGTTCCGGGCTGCTGTCGTACTCTGTGACGTAGAGGGCCTATCCTACGAGGAGATCGGTGCCACGCTCGGGGTCAAGCTCGGGACGGTTCGCAGCCGGATCCACCGCGGCAGGCAGGCGCTCAAGGCGGCGCTCGAACGGCGGCGCGTCCACGCGGAGTAAGGAGACTGGATGACGGACCTGCGCGGCCGCACCTTCTCCAATTTGCTAGCCGGCCTCAATGCAACGCAGCACCTGGCCGTGGACGCCGTGGTGGCCTTCGTCGATGGGGAACTTGGTCCGGCCGCCCGCGATCGTGCCGCTTCTCATCTCACCGGGTGTCCCACCTGTGCCGCTGAGGTCGCTGCGCAACGCCAGGCGCGCAGCGTGGTGCGTTCGGCGCAGTGCCCGCCGGTCCCGGCCGGCTTGCTCGCCGCCCTACGTGACATACCGCATACCGCTGATCTGCCTGACGCTCCAGCGGGGCTTGCAGTCAGTGCCGAGGGCACCATCGTCGAGATGGCCGACCCGGGCCGGGCACCTACCGGGTCGCTAGGTGGCAACCAGCGTTGGGGTATCGGTCCTTCGGCACTCGACCGTTGGATCGGGCGATAACAGCGCTACGCACATTTCACCAGGGAGCGGACAGACTGGTGATCGGTAGCGCACAGTAACCCTGGAGACTATGGCCCCGCCGCAGGATTACGACTCCGACCGACCCTTCACGACAGAAGGGCGTTCGGAGCCGCCGAAGTTCGTACCGAGGCCGGTGCAGCGCCCCACAGTCGATCCGGCCGAGGCACAAGCGTTCGGCCGACCGCCCGGAGTTCTCGGGGCCTTTGCCGAGCAGCCGGGTAATGCCGGTAATGCCGGTAATGTCAAGCGTCACTTGGCCGGCGCGCCACCGCCTCCGGAGGCGCTGGTGGCAGCGTTTGGCAGGCCGTGGGGGTCCGCTGAGCGGCTGCAGCGCCCACCCGGCCGCAACGGCGTGCAGCCCCCAGAAGGGTCTGGGTTTTCGTCAAAGGCATCCAAGAAGGCCGAGGACGACTTCTGGCCGCAGGGGGCCGGACGGGATCCGTGGCGTGATCCTTGGTCAGCGGCTGTACTGGGCCCTCCCGCGGTTGGGCAACGCCGCCAGAACACCGACGAACCGCCGCGGCCCGGTGCCCAGCTGAGCCTGGCGGAAGTGCTGTTCGGTCGTCGGCTGAGCAACCGAACACTCGCCCTGCTGAGCGCGTTGGTGCTGTTGATAGGCGGAGTCGGCGGACTCGTGGGCCGGCTTACGGCGGAGGGTGGCAACCTGCTGAACGATCCTGACGTCACGTTGGCGCAGGTGCAACCGGCGACCGACCGGCCGGCGGGCTCGGTGGCGGCAGTAGCCAGTCGGGTGCTGCCTGCGGTGGTGTCCCTGGAGTTCCGGGTCGGCGATCAGGGTGGGTTCGGTTCCGGCGTGGTGATTGACGGCCACGGCTACTTGCTGACCAACAACCACGTGGTGGCGCCTGCCGCGAACGTCCCGCAGGCCACCCTTGAAGCGGTATTCAGTGACGGCACCCGATTGCCAGCGCGGATCGTGGGCCGGGATCCCAAGACCGACCTCGCTGTGGTCAAGGTGGAAGTCGTGAACCCGACGGTGGCGCAGTTGGGCACTTCATCGACGTTGAAGCCGGGCGACTCGGTCATCGCTATCGGTTCTCCACTCGGCCTTGCCGGCACGGTAACCAGCGGCATCGTCAGCGCGGTGGACCGGCCAGTGCGGCTGGAGGGTGATGGTGGTCCTGGCAATGCGGTGATCGACGCGATCCAGACCGACGCGGCGATCAACCCCGGCAACTCCGGCGGGGCGCTGGTGGATATCGCGGGTGCGGTGGTGGGAATCAACACCGCGATACGCACCCTGGGCGTCAACGAGGGCGGGGGCAGCATCGGGCTCGGCTTCGCTATCCCGATCGATACGGCCAAAACGATCGCGCAAGAACTGATCCGCACCGGGCACTACCAGCACGCCGAACTGGGCGTCAATGCCGCATCAGTGACCGACGGTAAGTCCGACGGCGCCCGAGTGCAGAACGTGCAGCAGGGTAGCGCCGCCGCAGAAGCCGGCATCCTGGAGAACGACGTGATCACCAAGGTTGGCAACCGGGTGATTGGCAGC
Source organism: Actinomycetota bacterium (assembly GCA_030860695.1). GTDB lineage: Bacteria > Actinomycetota > Actinomycetes > Mycobacteriales > Pseudonocardiaceae. The sequence goes on along the minus strand of JALZHU010000004.1, from coordinate 3,788 downwards.
GCCGACGCTCTCACCGTCGCTATTCGCGAGCGGGCCATCGGCGAGCGAGTATCGATTTCGCTAGTTCGCGATGGACGGCCACTGGTGGTGATCGTCACGCTGAAGTCTGATTAACGACCGCTCTCAGTCTCCCGAACTGTAGGGTTGATCATAAGCTCACGGGCTGGCAACGGAGGTGCGCGCGGATGTTCAACATCGGCTGGGCCGAGTTCCTGGTCCTCGTCGTTGCCGGACTGTTGATCCTGGGCCCGGAACGCCTGCCGTCGGCGGCGGCTTGGCTGGGTCGTACCCTGCGCCAGGTTCGGGAGTACGCCCACGGGGCACGCGAGCAGCTGCGCTCCGAGCTGGGCCCGGAATTCGATGAGCTCCGGGCGCCTCTGGAAGATCTGCGTGGGCTGCGTGGCTTCAGCCCTCGTGGGTTTAACCCGCGTAGCGCGATCACCCGTCACCTGTTCGACGATCTGGACGGTGATGTTTTCGGCGGTGCGATTAAGCCCAACGGCTACGCCGCGCCCACCGGTTGGGGCGCCCCGGCTTACCGGCCGCTAGGGCCAGGCGAGCGCGCACCGTTCGACTCCGACGCGACCTGATCGGAACTTGTCGAGCACCGCGGCTCACCGGGAACGGGGGCTCACCGAAAGCAGCCGCCCGGCCAGGCCGCGCGAGCGGCTGGTGAGCCGGTCGGCCACGCGGCACAGCACTACCGAGGCTGGCGAAGTGGGATCGGCTAGCACCAGCGGAGTGCCGACGTCGCCGGTCTCGCGCAGCCGGGGATCTAGCGGCACCTGACCCAGCAGCGGAACCTCGCTACCCAGCGAGCAGGTCAGTGAGTCGGCGACCGCCTGGCCCCCTCCGGAACCGAAAAGGTGGTTGCGCGAGCCGTCCGGCATTTCCAACCACGACATGTTCTCCACCACACCGATCAGGCGCTGTCGGGTCTGTAAGGCAATCGCCCCGGCCCGCTGTGCTACCTCGGCGGCGGCTCGCTGCGGAGTGGTGACTACGAGGATCTCGGCGTTGGGCATGAGCTGCGCTACCGAGATGGCGATGTCGCCGGTGCCCGGCGGCAGGTCAAGCAGCAGCACGTCAAGGTCGCCCCAGAACACGTCAGCGAGAAACTGCTGCAGCGCCCGGTGCAGCATCGGTCCCCGCCACACCACCGGGGTGTTGTCCCTGGTGAACATGCCAATTGAGATAACCTTCACCCCGTGCGCCATCGGTGGCATGATCATCTTTTCCACCTGGGTGGGGCGGGCGGTGATGCCAAGCATGCCCGGCACGGAGTGACCGTAGATGTCAGCATCGACCACCCCAACCGACAGGCCCCGATCGGCCATCGCGGCCGCCAGGTTCACCGTCACCGAAGACTTGCCAACTCCACCCTTACCGGAGGCGACGCAGTACACCCGAGTCAGCGATCCCGGCTCAGCGAACGGAATCCGGGGCTCCTCGGTGTTGCCACGCAGCTGACGGCGCAACGCGGTGCGCTGGGCGTCGCTCATCACGTCCAGCTCGACCCGCACATCGCGCACGCCCGGCACGGCGGACACCGCCTTGGTGACCCGGGATGTGATGGTGTCGCGCATAGGGCAGCCAGCGACGGTGAGCCACACCGCCACCCCCACCGTTCCATCGCCTGCCACAGTCACGTCCTTGACCATGCCTAGCTCAGTGATCGGGCGGTTGATCTCCGGATCGCGCACCTCGTCCAGCGCGGCTTTCACCGCGTTCACCGACGGCACGGTCTGAATGGAGGCCACAGGTGGCACCGACCTTCCGGTTGAGTGTGAGTCTGTATCCCATGCTAGGTGTTACTTCAGCGAGCGTTCACCGGTTTGCTTGCCGGCCACCCCGGCTGAGCCGGCAATAAGACCATCAATCAGCCCCGCTTACTCCGCCGGTACCCGGCAGACCGTTCCAACCCAGACCGCTCCGATGCTGCCGAGTCCGGCAAACATGGTTCCCGGGGTTCGGTCAGCCGAACGAGCTCGGACCGCAGAAAGTCCCGGGTGACCACCTCGCCGACGGCCAGCCGCAGCGCCGCCAGCTCCCTGGCTAGGTACTCGGTGTCGGCCTTGGTGCGCTCGGCCCGGGCCCGGTCTTCCTGCAACGCGACCCGGTCGCGGTCGTCCTGGCGGTTCTGCGCCAGCAGGATCAGCGGCGCCGCGTAAGCCGCCTGCGTAGAGAACGCCAGGTTGAGCAGGATGAACGGGTACGGGTCCCAGCGCAGCGACACCGCTGCCAGGTTCACCGTGATCCACACCACGACGATGACGGTCTGCGCCGCCAGGAACCGGCCGGTGCCGATTAACCGGGCGATCCGTTCGGAGAAGCGAGCGAAGGCGTCCGGGTCCATCCGGGGCGTCAGTCGCCGTGGCCCTCGCGGGAGGTCCAGCCGGCTTCCCGAATACTGCCAACGAGATTCAGCCATGGGTCACCTCGCCAGTCCAGTCGGGGGTGGGCCAGGCCTCTTGCTGTCGCCAGTCGTCGGGCAGCGCGGCGTCCAGCAGATCATCCACGCTGACCGCCCCCAGCAGGTGGCCTTCGGCGTCCACCACCGGGGCGCAGACCAGGTCGTAGGCGGCGAAGTAGCGGGTGACCTCGGCGAGCGACGCTTGCGGGCCGAGGCTGGCCAGCTCAGTGTCCAACACGCCGGCCACCAGGTCCGACGGTGGCTCGCGCAGTAGCCGCTGCAGGTGAGCGCAGCCCAGGTAGCGCCCGGTCGGGGTGGCTGAAGGGGGGCGGCAGACGAACACCATGCTTGCCAGCGCAGGGGTCAGCTCTGGGTTGCGGACCCGGGCCAGCGCCTCGGCGACGGTGGCGTCCGGGGTGAGTACCACTGGCTCGGGGGTCATCAGGCCGCCGGCGGTGTCCGAGGAATAGGCCAGCAGCCTGCGCACCGGTGCGGACTCCTCAGGCGCCATCAGCCGCAGCAATCGCTCCCGCTTGGTCTGGGCGAGTTCGCCGAGCAGGTCAGCCGCGTCATCGGGATTCATGGCCTCCAGCACGTCGGCGGCACGCTCGTCGCCCAGATGGGCGAGCACCTCGGCCTGCTCGTCCTCGGGCAGCTCCTGCAGCACGTCTGCGAGTCGCTCGTCGTCCAGCGCGTCGACCACCTCATAGCGGCGCTTGACGGGCAGCTCACGCAGCATGTTGGCGACCTCCACCGCGCGCACCCCCTCGAACAGTGCGAGCAGCTGCTCGGCGCCCTGCCCACGGGAGGACACCTCAGCCAGCGTCAGTCCCTCGACCTCGTCCCATCCGAGTACCTTAACCGGGCCACGCCGGCCGAGCCGGCCGGTGCGTTCTCGCACCGCCAGCGTCGTGATTATCCAGTCCCGGGTGCGGGTCTGCTCAATCCCGGCGTCCACGACCACCGCGACCGCACCGGTGGCGGCCACGTGTACCCGGGTATCCAGGATCTCCCCGATCACCAGCGTTTCATTGGGGCGCAGCGAGAACCTGCGCAGACTCACTGTGCCAGTGGCGAGTATCACTGCTCCTGGCTCGATGGAGGTGACCCGCAACATTGGTACGAAGATCCGTTGCCGGATGGCGAGTTCGACTACTAGTCCCAGCACCCGCGGCGGTCGCGGTCCGATGCGTAATGCAGTGACCAGGTCGCGGACCCTGCCGATCTGCTCGCCGTCGGGCCCGAACACCGGCAGGCCCGCAATCCGGGCAGCATAAACCCTAGTCGTACTAGCCACGGCAGAAGGCTAGCGTTCGCTCAGTTCCGCTAAGCCGCCGCTATTCGCCAGGGGAATCGACCGGCGGGTCGTCAGTGC